>CALJIC010000289.1 GCA_937974195.1 uncultured Roseiflexaceae bacterium
GCCATGCCCATCTACACCGATGCGCGTGCCCCAGGCTCAGACTGATGCGCTGCAATGCCCAGTGAGGTGGCACCTTCCGGCGGGGAGGTGATCGCGCCGCGTACCTCCTGGGGATGAGGGGCGGGGCGCCCGGCAGGGACGCCCCGAAGCTCTGAGGGCTTGCGCCGAGAGGAAGATCGTTCTACGCCGGCGCGTGCGCCCGCGCGAACTGCTCGTGGCTCTCCACCAGCCCGTCCCGCAGCCGGTACAGCTCGGTGGCGAACTCGGCCGCCGCCGGGTCGTGGGTCGCCATGAGCAGCGTGACCCCCTCGCGGTCGCACAGCGAGCGCAGCAGCCCCAGCACCTGCCGCCCGGTCTTGCTGTCCAGGTCGCCGGTCGGCTCGTCGGCCAGGATGATCTCGGGGCGGATGGCGATCGCCCGCGCGATGGCGACGCGCTGCTGCTGGCCGCCGCTCATCTCATAGGGGCGGTGGTGCATCCAGTTGGTCAGCCCGACCGCCGCGAGGCAGCGCCGCACCCGCACGTCCCACTCGCGCCGCGGCGTGCGGCCCGAGAGGCGCAGCCCGAGCTCGACGTTCTCGTAGGCCGTGGCGGTCGGCATCAGCGCGAAGCTCTGGAAGATGAAGCCGATCCGGCGCCGCAGCTCGGCCAGCTCGTGCCCGCCCATCTCGTCCAGCCGCCGCCCGTTGACCGCCACGTAGCCCCCGGTCGGCTGGTCGAGCCCGCCGACTAGGTTGAGCAGCGTGGTCTTGCCGCTGCCGCTCGGCCCCATGAGCACCACAAACGCCCCGCGCGGCACGCGCAGGTCCACGCCGCGCAGCGCCTTCACCTTGCGCTCCGCCGCCGCGAACGTGCGCTCCACGCCGGCAACCTCGATGATATACTCCACTCCGCTCGTCGCCCTGTCTCTCATCGTTGCTGCCTGCGCCACCAGCCCCAGCGCCGCCGCGGGCGGCCGTTCGACTCGCCGGGCGCGCGCAGCGGCGCGTCGCTGTACAGCCCCTCGTACAGGTCGCCGCCCTCCGCGGGCGCCTCCACCGCGCCCATCCGGTCGTCGTCGATCGGCCGGATCAGAATGCCGCCGTCCACCAGCTCGACCTTCGCCCGCCGCCCGATCCCGGCCAGCGCGCGCTGCTCGCTCGGGATCTGCAGCCGCCCGGTGCGGTCCACCACCACCAGCTCCTCCGCCATCCGCGGGCCGCTGTCCGCCGGCTGGCCGTCGCCCGCGAGATCGGCGCGCCCGTTCGTGAGCGGGCGGTCGTCGGCGCTCCGCACCGTCTCGGTGCTGGTCCGGCCGTCGCGGATAGCGACCACCCGGTCGGCCTGCTCCGCCACGCGCGGGTCGTGGGTCACCACCACCACCGTGACGCCGTAGCGCTCGCGCAGGTCGCGCAGGAGCGCCAGGATCATCTCGGCGGTCGGCCAGTCCACCTCGCCGGTCGGCTCGTCGCCCAGCAGGAGCTTGGGCCGGTTCGCCAGTGCGCAGGCGATCGCGATGCGCTGCTGCTGCCCGCCCGAGAGCTGCGGCGGCCGCTTGTCGGCGTGCTCGCGCATGCCCACCGCGTCGAGCAGCTCGTCGGCCCAAGCGCGGCGCGCCCGCCCGCTGGACAGCTCGCCGCTTCCGGCCAGCGTCATCAGCAGCTCGATGTTCTCGCGCGCGCTGAGGTAGGGCAGCAGGTTGCGGGTAGTCTGCTGCCAGACGAACCCGACCTGCTCGCGGCGGTAGGCGGTCAGCTCGCGCTGGCTCATCTTCAGCAGGTCCTGCCCGTCCACCATCAGCCGCCCGGCCGACGGCCGGTCCAGCCCGCCGAGCGCGCTCAGCAGCGTGGACTTGCCCGAGCCGGAGGGGCCGACGAGCGCGAGCATCTCCTGGCGCGCCACCTCCAGGTCTAGCCCCTGCAGCGCCACGACCTCGAGGTCCGCCACTTTGAATATCTTCACCAGCCCGGAGGCTGAGATGAACGGCTCCGAGTTTGTCATCTCAGTTCACATCGCCCAGCTTGACGGCCTGGAACAGCCGCATCCGCCCCAGCCCCACGCCGAGCGCCACCAGCGTCAGCAGCAGCGCGGCGCCGAAGACGGCGTAGATGATCGCGACCTGCTCCCAGGCCAGCTGCGGCTCGTACGGCGGCGTCCCGGGGTGCGGCCCCGCGCCGACCTGCAGCAGCGGCACCACCAGCCGCGCCGCCAGCGCGCCGATGCCGGTGCCGGCCCCGATGCCCGACGTGACCAGGATCAGCTGCTCGAGGGTCAGCGCCAGCCCGACCTGCGCGCCGCTCATCCCCAGCGCCTGCAGCACCCCGAGCTCGATCGCCCGCCGCCGCGCCGTGATCAGCCCGGCCAGCAGGAAGCCCAGCAGCGTCAGCCCGCCGGCGGCCACGAACCCGACCGACAGCAGGCCGAACAGGCCCTGCCGGCTCGGGCGCGCCTGCTCGCGGGCGATCAGCGCGCTCGCGTCGATCGCGTCCACCACCGTGATCCCAAGCTGCCGCACCCCGGTGACGATCTCCTCCAGCTTGGCCTGCGGGTCGCGCTTGATCCAGACGTCGTACGGGTACTGGCCGCTCATCTGGTCGAACACGTAGTTCAGGTTCGCCACCACGATCGGCCCGTCCTGCGGGTAGTAGCCCGGCCACAGGTCGATCGCGCCGATGATGCGGAACCGCACCTCGCGCTGGTCGCCGTACATGCGCATCAGCACCGGCAGGGTGTCGCCGACCTCCAGGCCGCGCGCGAGCACGTCGCGGCTCACCAGCACCCCGTCGGCGTTGCGCGCCAGCAGGTTCATCAGCCCGCCGAGCGACTCGCCGCCGCCCCAGGCGCGCTCGAAGTGGTTCACCACCTTCGGGAAGTCCACCCGGTCGATGCCGATCACCCGCGCGTTGCGGTTCGCCCCACCGAGCCGGATCGTCGCGTCGTAGGTGCCCACGCGCGTCGCCGCCAGCACGCCCGGCACCTCCAGGTGGTCGGTCACCGGGTAGAACAGGAAGCGCGGCTCCTCCTGGATGTCGACCCGCTCGGGCTGCTGGGGCTGGCCGCCGGGCTGGCTGCCGGACTGCGCCGCCTCGGTGCTCTGGCCGGTCTCGATCAGCTGCGTGTCGGCGCCGACCTGGTAGGTCACCGCGACGCGCAGCGCGCCGTCGATCGTGGCCGCCATCGAGGCGCTGAACGCCGCCAGGCTGAGCGTCAGGATCAGCAGCAGCAGCGGCCCGCGGTACGCGCTGGGCTGGCGCGCCAGGTTGCGCAGCACGATCAGCGGCACGGTCCACTCCGGCGCGGCCGCGAGGCGCGCCAGCACCTCGAGCAGGAGCGGCACCAGGCGCACCGCCAGCAGGCCCAGCCCGAAGCAGAGCAGCACCGGCACCAGCATCAGCAGCGGGTTGGCGAACGGGTCGCTCCCGGCCTGCCCGAAGAACAGACCGCCCGTGCGCTGCAGCTGGTAGATCCCGTAGGCCGGCGGGATCAGCAGCAGCAGGTCCAGATAGTAGCGCTGCCAGAAGGGGGGCCGCAGCGTGCGCGCGGCCTGCTGCTGCTCGTCCACCAGTGTGCGCCGGGTGGCGCCGAAGGCCGGCAGGAGCGCCGCAGCCACCGCCAGCAGCACCGCCGCCACGCCGTAGGCGAGCGCCCCGGGTGTCAGCGCCAGCGCCGTCTCCCCCGCCGGGCCGTCCCCCTCCGCCAGCTGAAGGAAGCTCGTCGTCCGGCCCATCAGCTGCGCGAACAGCAGCCCGAGCTGCGGCCCGGCCGCCAGCGCGATCGCTCCCAGCAGCCCCCACTCGACCACATAGACGCCGAGGATCTGCGCGTCGCGCACGCCGCGCGTCTTCAGCAGCGCGATCTCGCCGCGCTGCCGGTTCACCAGCAGCCCGGCCACCAGCGCCACGAAGTACAGCACCAGCCCGAGGATCGGCACGCTGAACACCAGCAGCTGGACGGTCAGCTCCTGCGCGCTCTGCCGGTAGCGCGCCAGCGCCTCCGCCGGGCTCTGCTCCAGCCGCAGCCCCGGCACGGCCCCCGCCGCCTGGGCGCGGATCGCCTCCACCCGCGACAGCAGCGGCGCCGCCTCGGCGGCCGTGAGCCCCTGCCCCGAGAGCCGGGCGAACCACAGCACCTGCCCGACCTCGTTGCGCAGCGCCGCGGCCACCGGGCCGGTGTAGGTCTCCTCCGGCACCAGGATCACGTCCTTCAACGTGCTCGGCGCGAAGAACCAGGCCGGGTCGGCGGCGTTGGCGGCCTCCCACAGCCCCGCGACGCGGATCGGCAGCGAGACCGGCCGGCTGCCGGCCCCCACCAGCGTGAAGCTGTCGCCGACGTTGATGCCGACCTCGTCCGCCAGGGCCCGCGACACCAGCACCTCGAGCGGCGCGCTGGCCGTCGGCGCCTCGGAGGCCGGGGCCGGCTGCTCGCCGTCCACGATCCGCATCTGCGGGTCCAGCCCGGTGATGAAGCCCAGCGTCACATTCTTCAGGAACTGGTTCTGCCCGCCCGACTCGCTCGGCGGCACGAACAGCCGCAGCTGGTCGGTGCGGGCGTGGCGCGCGAAGCTGTCCAGCGGCAGGCCGAGGCTGCGGATGCCGCCGCCGGAGATCAGGGCGTCGGCCGGCTGCACCCGCTCCCACTCGAGCGGGCCGTTCCAGGCGCCGACGTAGCGGAACAGCAGCGCGAAGGGCGAGCGCCCGTCGCGCCGCTCCACCTGGGCGATCTCCTCGCGCAGCAGGCGCAGGCTGGCGCCCTCGGCGTACACCGGCACGCTCACCGCCAGCGCCACCGCGGTGGTGAGCGCCGCGAGCGCGCACAGCGCCAGGCCGAGGTTGGCCCGGAGCCGCTTCGCCGCCGTGGTGAACACCGAGAGAATCGTGAGAAACACGTACATCGACGCTTACAAGTCTGTTGGCTCGAAGCAGCGCACCTCGTGACCAGGTGACGTGCGCTCGCTCCGCTCGCGCTGACCCGGTGACAAGGTGACAAGGTGGCCTGGTGACACGGTGACTGGGTGACTGGGTGACAAGATGTTTCGTGGTGCGGTAGGGGTTCCCGGTGTCCAAAGGTCACCCCGTCACCCCATCACCCAGTCACCCCGTCAGGAGCGTCACGAGCCGCCTACTGCCCGACGATCACATCCCCCTCTTCGAGCCCTTCCAGGATCTCGACCTGCTCGTCGGTCTCGATTCCGATCCGCACGGTCACGCGCCGCTCGCGGTCGCCCTCGCGCACCACCACGAAGCGCCGCCCCTCGAAGGAGCGCACCGCCTCGGGCGGGAGCCAGAGGACGTCCTCCTTGCGCTCGAGCACGATCGTGATTCGCCCCACGGTCGTGCCGGGGGTGAGCTCCTGGCCCATCGTGTCGAGCACCTGGAAGCGCGTGGTCTGGTCGCGGTCCTGCACGACGCCGCTGCCGCCGCTGCCGTAGGGCGCCGGCATCTGGCGGATCACCGCGGGCAGCGCCAGGTCCGGGCGCGTCAGCAGGCGGATCTCGGCGGGCTGGCCCTCGGTCAGCTGGCGCATCTGCTCGCCGCTCAGCGTCGCCGCGAACTCGAGGTTGGTCGGGTCGGCCACCTCGACCACCGGCTCGTAGGCGGTGACGGTGGAGCCCTCCTCGATCGCGATCGCGATCACCTGGCCGTCCTGCGGCGCGATGATCTGGCCATCCTGGACCTTTTCGCGCGCCCGCTCCAGCGCCCGCTGGGCGTCCTCCACCGCCTTGATGTTGGCATCGAGCGTCTTCTCGCGCGCCTCCTCGAGGGCCAGCCGGGCCTGCTCCACCGCCCGCTGCGCGT
>CALJIC010000290.1 GCA_937974195.1 uncultured Roseiflexaceae bacterium
CGCGAGGGGCGACTCGACGACTACCGCCCCGATAAGTGAAGTGACAAAGTAGAGTTATGGGGCTTACGCGACCGTAGCACCTTCGGCTGGTTCAGCCCAGAGACTAGCAGCTTGGAGCCGATGGTACTGCGACCACTATCGGACCCACTAGAGATGGGGCCTCTCTCTGATGCCACCCTCGATCGCCTGCGCGCAGACCCAGAGCTAGTAGCCGCCTACCGTGCAGCCTTCCCCAACGAGCAGCAGTTGGTCACCTGGGATCAGACCGCAAGAGCCCTCGCCGCAGCTATCCGCGCTATTCCCACTCCTGACAGCGCCTACGACCGGTTCTTGGCCGGCGATACCACAGCAGCGAGCACAGAGGCCCAACGCGGTGCTGCACTGTTCGCCGAACTGGGCTGCACGGCCTGCCATCGGCCTCCCACATTCGCCAGCGACACCTACCACAATATCGGCGTATCGGCTGATACCAGCCATAACAATGGGGAATCGCGGGTGCCATCGCTGCGAGGGGCTCGCTACACAGCGCCGTATTTCCACGACGGTAGCGCGGCCAGCCTGGAGGACGTGGTGCGCGCCTACGCGCAGGGCGGGCAGGTGCTAGGGGCGGCGACCAGCCCTGCGATTACGCCCTTCCAGCTGGCCGACCAGGACGTGCTTGATCTGGTCGCCTTTCTTGAGTCGCTCTGATAACCACCAGCCTGCAAACCACCCGACTGAGTGACAGGGCCAATTCTTGAGTTGGTGATATCGACTCAACCCTCCGCCAACAGGTAGTGTACCTGGGCGTGCAAGCACGCACCGGCAATGTGGCGGGACCGCCGAGCATTGTCTCGCGACAAAGGTCTTCGCTGCGATAAGGCGCGGCTTTCGCGCGTGGAGGTCGCAGTGCTTCGGAAGCCTATGACCGCCTACACCATCCCGACTTGGCGGCGATGCTGAGCGTATGCGCACCAGGATTATGCTGCTCGGCGCCTTCGACCGCACTGCGTCGAGCGCCGAAGCTACCTCGCTGGAGGTTGGGGCAGGCTGTCGCCACCCATTTGGCTGATGTGGCCGCCCGACGCCTCTGCTAGACTCAGCTCAGATCTCCCCGTTGCCGCAGCACTACCTGTACCAGGCAGCGCACACTGCGCCGGTTGGCTCGCGCCGGTGCGCGCACAGCAGAAGGCGAAACCCTCGTATGACAGCCAGCGCTCCCCCGACCTTGTACGAATGGCTCGGCGGTATGCCGGCGCTGGAACGGCTGACCGCCCAGTTCTATGCGACGGTTCGGGCCGACCCGCTCTTACAGCCGGTCTTTGCCCACATGCCCGCAGATCACCCGCACCACGTAGCCCTGTTCCTGGCCGAGGTGTTGGGTGGGCCGACAACCTATAGTACCGAGCACGGCGGGCACCCTCACATGATCGCCCAGCACCTCAATCGCCACCTGACCCAGCCACAGCGAGCTCAATGGATGCGGCTGCTGCTTGAGGCGGCAGATGCGACCGGGCTTCCGGATGACCCTGAGTTTCGTTCCGCCTTTGTGGCCTACCTGGAGTGGGGGACCCGCCTGGCGGTGATCAACTCCCAGCCGGGGGCCGCCGTCAATCCCCAGGCCCCGATGCCGCAGTGGGGCTGGGGGGTGGTGGGTGGCCCCTACAAGGGCTAGGGCGGCCAGGGCGCCTGTCTCGATCTACTAGAGGCGGAAACCCCAGCCTGGCTCCGTCTCATCTATCGCTCAAACGAGGGCTTGTGTCATGGCCATGCTCAAGGCCGCGAATCTGGCTGTCCGCTTCCTATTAGAGCTCTGTTTGTTGGCCGCGCTCGGCTGGAGCGGGTTTCAGCTCGCTGAGCCGGCCAGCCTCAGCGTTGCCCTCGCCGTGATCGCCCCGTTGCTGGCAGCGCTTGTCTGGGGTGCGTTTGTGGCTCCACGGGCCAGGATCGTGGTGCCAGACTGGGCCTGGCTGGCGATCCAGCTGCTGCTATTTGGCCTTGCGATCGCTGGCCTCGCTGCAACTGGCCAGAGCCGGCTGGCAGCAGGCTTCGCGGTGGCCGTTGCCATCAATCTCAGTCTGGTAGTACTCTGGCGGCAACGCGAGATCGTGCGCAGGGCCGTCAGGGAGCGGTAGGACTGCTTCTCTCTGGCTATGGCGTACACGACAGCGGTGGGAGTGGCAGCGACCGCTGCGCCTAGACAGGCTCGTCCCAGGCAGTCTCGCTGGTACAAGCACGAGAGCGGTGCAGGAGCCAGAGCAGGCTCAGCCTCGGTACTATCCACGCCATCCTTCCCAGCACCTGGTAGTACTCAAGATCACCCTGCGATAGCCCCAGCCTCCTATCTTTTCCCTCTATTTCACATCGCTTTAACACCCTATACTGCATCCCACGGTGACGCCCTGCATCGGCTGTCATCACGGTGAGTTAGCACAACTTTCTGCCGCGCACTCGGCATCTACGTGCGGTCTGCTCGGAGCGAGATCCTGTTGAGGATCCGCCCGGCGGGCCGCTTTTTTCATGCCGTCGTCCTCGACGGCCCCGTCGCACCCGCTATGCACCCCGCCGTTGCCGCTCGCCTATACAGCCTGCTGCTCCCGCTCCTTATCGTTGGCGGGTGCGGGCTTGCAGGCCCTCTCACCTATGGCGAGATGATGCAGACCGCGGCGGCTCAGGGCTGCTGGGAGGGAACAGCACGGACCCCGCTGCCTGTGACAGTCTCCCCGTCGGGTGGGCAATCTCTGACCACGACCCCAACGGTCGTGAGCAACCCCGGCGCCCCGACTCGTACCCCGGCGCCGAGCGCCACGCCCGTACCCTCGACAACCGCCCTGCCGCGCTGCACGCCGGCGCCAGGAACGACCCTCGAGCCCTGGCCATCGTCGCGCCCGACGCAGCCACCGCTGCCGACCCGCGCGGCAGACCTCCGGCAGCCGATGGTGGACGGCGAGACAGTGATGCGCCTGCCCAACGCGCTGCTGGCGCTCGACCTCGCGGTGCACCCGGTTCAGAACTGGCCGGCTGTGGCAGCTGTGGACATCCCGGTCGTCAACCGCGACCACGCCAGGGTATTCGTCCGCGCCTACGAGCCGCGTGGCGGCGGGTGGGGCGACTCCCAGACCGTAGACACCGAGGGGAGTCATCCGGGCGAGCGATTCCGCTCGGTCGCCCTCGGGGTGACCGGCGATGGGACCCTTCACGCCGTGTGGGGGGTGACCGACTTCCCAGAGCTGGCCATGTTCGCCAGCGAGAGCCACGATCGCGGGAAGCACTGGAGCTCCCCCACTCGCCTCGGCGGCGGCCTCTTCGGGGTGCTGGACATGGCGACAACCCTGGATAACCAGGTTTTCGTGCTGGCGATGCAGCGCGACCCGGAGCTTGCCCCCGTGATCTTCCGCCGCGGCGCTGACGGCCGCTGGGGCGAGCGCGAGGTGCTGCCGCTCGAGCACGTCTGGTACGCGAGCGGAGGGGCGCTGGTCGTCGCCGGCGACGGGCTGCCGGGGGTAGAGCCGCACCTCGTGGCGATGCTCACTGGTGATGAGGCTGAGGCCGGGACTGTCTATGTCCTGCGAAGGCCGCTGAGCGGCGGGGTCTGGAGCGTGGGCAGCCGCAGCCTCAGCGGAGCCGAGGTGGGGGTGCTCCCCGGAGCTGTACGAGGACTGGCCTACACCTGGCGGCAGGGTCAGACGGCCGCGCCGGCCGTCAGCTTCACCTTCACGATGCGCGACACCGCGAGCGTGCTCGCGCTCACGTCCCTCGACGGAGGCGTGACCTGGGGGAGCGTGGAGCCTGTTGCTCGCTCCGGTCAGGCGAGCGTAGGGGCCAGCGGGACCTACATCCAGTCTGCCGCCCCGGCATACGATCCCGTCGCCCAGAGCCTCATCGCCGTCTGGACATGCTGCAAGGACGGGCTGTGGGGCAACGCGGAGTCAACGCACTACGCCAGCTGGCGCCCCATCTCCAGCCCAGCCTGGGCTCCCGAGCTACGCCCTGAGACCTTCTGGCAGCGAGTGCCGCTGGTTACCGGCTCAAGCGCCGCAGGGCTGACCGCAGTTGAGCAGGCCGCGAACTCGCGGGTCGCGTGGATGGCCTGGGTTGAGGATGGTCAGGCTGTTCGTGTCCGGACGCTGCCCCTGGATCGTATGCTCCCTGGTGCCGCCTACCCGACTATCACACCGACCGCTACACCCCTGCGCACACAGCCAACCACGGGGAGGCCGTGATGCAGCTAATCGCGCTCTACTCCGCAGCGCTCATTGCGCTTGGCCTGTTTCCGGTGGGGCACTACCTGCTGTTCATTCTGGACAGGGCCAGCCTCGTGGACACAGCGATCATCCTGGCCCATCTTTCGGGCTTCCCCTTCGGTGCGCTCGTCGCGCTCTTTGGACAGGCTGCTGGCGTGCAGCCCGCAGTCACCTGGCTGATGACGGTCGCCGCCTATGGCCTCTGCGTGGGCGCCAGCCTTGCCTTGCGCTGGGCGCATCTTCGCCAGGAACGGGGGCCGGCATGATCTCCTCACCCCTCCACAGGACACTGGCCGCCCGCTGGCTCGCGGCCGCCACAAGCATCGTCGCTCTGGCTCTCCTGCTCGCCTGCGGGGGATTGGGGCAACCGCAGAGCCTCACGACCACTGAGACGCCGAGCTGGGCCTGCCCCAGTCCCACGCCCAGGCCCTTCGGCCCCGATGGTCCTATCAAGGACATTCAACGCGAGCCGCGGCCTACGGTCGTCCCGAGCGGCCCCGTGACGTATGAGGAGACGGAGATCTACTTCGAGCAGTGGGAGCAGGAGTACGGCGAGTTGGGTGGCCCGCCCTTCCCCAGCCCGACGCCCTACGTGCTCGTGGGCACCACCTTCACACTCGGCCAGCGTGCCCATATCCCGCCGCTCTACGCCCTGGTGACGGCCCGGTCAGGCGCACCACAGCCGGACGGGCGGATGCTCCACTTCGTGGACATCACCTGGACGAATCCCCTGGGGGTGGATGTGCTGATTGACTACGCCTCCCAGGTGAAGATCACCGCCATCACCACGAGCGAGGGGAAGGCGATCGCCAGCGACGAGTGGGGTGCCGACAGCGAGTCGCTCCTGCTCACCCAGGAGCCGCTGCCGACCACCGTCCCGCCGGGGGAGAGCTCCGTTGTGATCCCGATCCTCGCCCCCGCAGGCGAGGTTCAGACGGTGGCGCTCAGCGTCGTGCGCGACGGCAGCTACCAGCCCGCCCTCGCCGTCACGCCAGCTCCCGGCGGCCCTTCGCCAACCAGCATACCCTCTCCTACACCTTGGGACGCCACGCCAACGCCGAACACTGAGCTGCGCGCCCAACCCTACGAGCAGGTCGTTGTGCAGTTCGTCAACGCCCGCCCGATGGATCCTCCCTGCGACGATCCGGGGGCGACCACCCCCTGGGAGGCGACCGGCCGAGACGGTATCAACGGCGTCGCCGATGTGCCTGTAGCAGCACCGCCGGGCGCCGGCCGGGTCGTCCAGCTCGCCCTCCAGCAGGTGGGGAAGCCCTACGTGTGGGGCGCGACAGGGCCGAACGCCTTTGACTGCTCAGGCCTGATCGTCTGGGCCTACAGCCAGATCGGCATCAGGGTCGGCTACCGCACCTCGTACAACCAGTTTGCCCACCTGCGGGCTGTGGAGCCGTCACAGCTCCAGCCCGGGGACCTGGTGTTCTTCGCCCAACGCGGGGCCGGGGTGTCTCACGTCGGGATGGTGGTGGGCGACCTTGACGGAGACGGCAGGCGGGACTGGGTCCACGCCGCCAGCCCGCGCCTCGGCGTCCGCACGGAGTACAACCTGTTCGGCTCGACGTACTACGGCAACCCCGGCACCTGCACTCTGTGCATCGCCGGCTTCCGCACCCTCCGCTGAGGCTCCCTATGCGCGCGATGATCGCCCTGCTGCTTACGGCCCTCTGGCTAAACCACCCCTCCCTGGCCCTGGCGCAGTCACCACCCGCGCTGGTGGTGACGCTCCGTGACTCTGATGGGCACGGGGTGGCGGGTGCCACGGTGCTTGCGCGGGACCGGAGTGGGCAGCAGATCCTGGGCGAGTCGCAGACAGACGCCGACGGCCGCGCGACCATCGAGCGCGTCCCCATAGCCGAGGTCCGCGTAGCGGTGCGCGGGACCGTAGGGGGTGCGAGCCTTGTGCAGCGGGGCGATGACGCCCTGGGCATCCTGGTCTTCCTCGACGCGCCGACCGTCACCGTCGATCTGCTCATTGAGGAGGGGGGCGTGGTCGTCCCCGACCCATCGATGTTCGCTCTCGAGCAGGCGCCTGCCTCAACCACAGCCGTCCCGACGGCCCCCCTCGCGACGACGTCGGCGGCCCCTGCAGGAGTGGCTGCGGCGACGCCTGTCGCCTCTGTCGCGGCGGGCGAGGGCGGCGCTGCGGCCCACTCGTCATCGGCGCCGGGCGGGGGCGGCTGGCTCCTCGGGCCGGTGCTCATTCTCGGCATTCTGGCGGCGATCGTGCTCCTCCTTGCCCACCAGCGGAGGGCGGTATGACCAGCTGGCTACTGAACTGCTGGCGTAGCCCTCGCCTCAAGCTCCGCGCGGCGCTGCTCGCCGCGGCGATCGTCGCAGCCGTCGGCCTGCCCCGGTTCGCCCTGGCCGCGTGCAACGATATCAACCCGGTCGAGGCGGCGAGCTGCGAGATGGACTCCGCGCAGTACGGCTTCTACGAGTTCCTGGCCTCGACCGTCTGGAGCATCAACCGGGTCATCCTGATCGGCGCCTACCAGCTCGACACGATCCGGGCGAACCTCATCGACGTCGCGTTCGCGGGCGCCTACGAGATGCTGACCGAGCTCCTCGGCCCGGCCCTTGTGCCCGCCGGGACGCTCGCCCTCGTCCTGGCCCTGCTGGCGATCGTGGCGCTCCCGATCACCGGATCGAAGTCACCCTTCAACGTGCGCCATATCCTGCTCTGGCTCGTCGTCGCCCCGATCCTGCTGACCTACCTCGGTCGCGGGCTGCTGGCGGTCGAGACCTTCCGCATGGATCTGGGCAACAGCATCTTTCAGGCGGCGAGCGAGGCCAACTTCGGCCAGGCAGTGCTCGGCGCCCCCGGCTCTGCCGGCGACTTCGGCGCTGTCCCCATGCTCTACCCCAACAACGTCTGCGGGGTCGACCTCGACCGCCACAGTGGCGGGTCGTGGGAGGCCGGCGACCGGCGTATCGACGAGCTGGTGGCGGGCTACCTCTTCGCCAACACCCAGGACATCCACTGCCCAGGCACCTCGGAGTACGGGGGTCGGCTGCCGGGCGGCTACTACGAGCGGACGCCCCCGTATGCCTGGCAGTATGGGGTGCGCGGCGAGAACAGCACCATGCGCCTCGCGGCAGTCGCCGCCATCAACGAGGGGTTCCAGCGGCAGATCCTGGGGATCCTGCCGGCCACCCTGGCGCTGCTCTACTACCTGCTGAACCTGGTGTTCTCGTTAGCCCTTGTCGCCCTGTGGGTCGCGCTCCCGATCGGGATGATCTTCGGCTTCTTCGCCCCGGACTCCAGCTGGTTCGCCGACTACGTGAAGAAGGCGGCCGGCGTCATCCAGGCGAGCTGGGTGGGGAGCTTCATCATCGGGCTGCTGCTGGCGGCGCTGATGTACGCGGCGCGGACCAGCAACGGCGCGGTGTTCGCCGGCGTGGCCGGCGGCGCCACGTTCTTCATGGCCTACAACCTCGGCACCGCGGTACAGACATTTCAGGGGGCGCTCAGCGCGGTCCTGTCGGCGCTGGGTTCGATGGTAGGGATGACTGGTGCCGCAGCGACCAGCCTCACCGGAGGCATCGGCCGGATGATCGCGGGCGGGGCCAGGGCGGGCGCGGCCGCCGTCACCGGCGGCGCGAGCGAGACTCTCGGCGCTGGGGCGGCGGGGGCGATGGCCCTGGCCCGCAGCGGCGGGAATATGCGCTACGCGATGGGCGCGGTGGCCGGGCGCTTCAAGCCCCTCGCGGGCGCCATGAGCGCGGCCGGGGCCGTGCTCGGCGCCAGCGACAAGCAGAGCGACCTGCTCGCCGGCGCCCGCGTGGGCTCGGCCTCGCGCAGGAGCTTCCACGAGGCCGGCAGGATGCTCCAGACGAGCAGTGCGATGGCTCGCGAGCAGGCGGCTGAGCGCAGGGAGAGCCGGGAGCTGCACGACATCGCCCGGGGCGGCTCGCAGCACGACCGAGAGCGTCGCCAGGGGTTCCGCGCGCTACGGGGTATTGGGGGCGTCGTGAGCACGGCAGCCCGAGGCGTTGGGCATGTCGCGGGCCAGATGGGGCTCGACAGCCAGGCTGCGAACGAGGCCCTCGCTCGCAGAGGGCAGGCGCTCACAGCGGGGGTTACAGACGGTGTGAGGAGGATGGCCGCCGCTGCTCCTGAGCCGGTCAGGCGCTACGCCGGCTACCAGGCGCGACGCGCCCGACGTGCGGCGCGTACCGTGGCCTCCACCGGGGCTGGCAGGGTGGCCGTCGGCGCTGCCGCAGGCGTAGCGGCGAGCGTGCGCGCCGCCGCGGCTGAGCCCCACTCTCTCAGCACGAGCGCCCTCCACCGTCGTGACGGCGTAATGCGGTGGGCGGAGCGTGTCCCCCAGGCCCACATCCCTGCGGAGGCGCAGCAGGAGGCAGGATGGGACGACCTGACCAGGTATGAGCAGGTGGGCCGCTTGAGGGAGTGGCTAGACGCTGGCGAGATTGTCCAGCAGGACGACCATGTGGTGCTGACACACTGGAAGCCTGATGCGGGCAGCGTGACGGAGGTGGCCCCCGGCTCTATCTCCCAGGCACCGAACCGGCTGGAAGCGAGCGACCCGGCACCTGGAGTCGCCGGCCTAACTGACGTGCCGTCAGCTCAAGGCCGCAGCGCTAACGAGCCGGGTCACCTCCACACCAATCATCGGCTCTTGCGGCGCCAGAGGGAGGGGCTGCGCCCAGGGAGTATGCATGGCGCTCCGCGCCGAGGCACGGCTGCCGTGAGCGGTGAGGCCTCGCCGCCCCTCCTCGCGCGACACCGCGAGCGGCTCCAGTCCGAGCGCGACACCGAGCGGCGGGAACGCCGGAGCCGGGCCGTCACGCGGCAGGCGGCGCGGGTCGGCCGTGGCCGGACTAATAGGGGATCGAGCGATAGCCGGCCGAAGCCATCAGACAGCGACGCCCTCGATTGGCTGCCATAGCGAGCAGGGATATGCACATCCGACGACTACTCTCCAGCCTCACCCTCCTGTCCGCTCTGGCACTCCTGGCCGCTGCCCTGCCGCGGGCAGGTAGTGTCGCCGCGCAGGATCTTGGCCCCACACCTATGGCAGCCACCCTCCCGAACGAGCGGCCCGATGCCTGCGAGCCCAACCCCGATGCCCGCCGTGCCTGTGTGCTTCCCCTCGACACGGTCAGCGGCCCCTTCACCTTCCTGCCCGAGGGCGACCAAGACTACTACAGCATCTTCCTGGGGGAGCGCGGGGACGGCCGGGTGACGGACGTGACCGTGCGCGCCACGGGCGGCCTTGAACTCCTCACCACCATCACGCGGGCGGACACAGGGGCTTCGCTGGGCGCCATCGCCAGCCCCGCGATCTCCACGACCCTGGCCGCCGATGTCACCGGGTGGGCGATCCTGCGCGTCGAGAACCGGGCGCCCGGTATAGCTTTGGGCCAGAGCTACCGCATCGAGGTGCGCAAGGCGCTCCCGCCCCCGCCGGCACCTACGCCTCCCCCGACCGGCCCCGACGGGCTGGAGCGGGAGCCGGCCACGCCCGACCCTCTGGAGAATAACTACAGCCCTGAGACCGCCGCCCCTATCGGCGTGGGCGTGGTCTACGAGCTGAGCTTTGTCTGCCCGGTGGTGGGCGGGTGCGCCGGCGGCGATCACGACTACCTGCGTTTTGAGGCGAAGGCGGGTACGCGCTACCTCATCAGCACCTTCGATCTCGCCCCCGGCGTGGACACGGTGGTGGACCTGTTCTGGTGGAGCGCCGCCGATGGCTGGCAGGCCGTGGCCTCAAACGACGACGAGCGGCCGGGTGCCGCACTCCTGAGCACCCTGCGCTGGCAGGCGCCTGGGGACGGGCCGGCAATCCTCCGCGTCGGGCCGCGCACTGGTGGGCTGAACCCCATCCTCGTCGGTCGCGATGACCACCCGACCTACCGCGTCGCGGTCGCGCTCGCAGAGAGCAGCTTAGCGACACAGCTGGAGGAACGGATCGCGCAGCAGACGGGTAGTGGGCACTCAGCCGCTTCGGACACTGTGCCGTCGGCGGTCGCCCCGACGACACCCGCGGCACCTGCTGCCACCAGCGGCGAGATCACGTCGCCGGCGCCCAGCGCGCCTACGCCGATGCCGGCCACCGCCAGCGCGCCAGCAGGGGCCGAGGTGTACCTCGCGGAGCCCGCCGCCGTCTACATCGCCCCGGACCCGACGAGCGCGGTCCTGGCCGAGCTCCCGGCTGACAGCCTGGTCACGACCAGCGGGATGGTGAGCGGCCTCTACGCCGAGGTGACCGGGAGCACCTTCGTCGGTGCCGGCTGGGTCAACCGCCGGCTCCTGCGCCTGGCGCAACGCCCCGACGTCAGCGACGAGCAGGGCGTGACGATCCCTGACGGCACAGGCCAGCCGGCGCCGAGCTCACCGCCCGCCCAGGCTGGAGCGATGCCCACTGCCGAGGATAGCTCCAGGCCTGCCTTGAACGTGCGGGCTCTCGAGCCGCTGCCGCTGTCCCCGCCGCCCGCGTCCGCGGCACCCGTGCCGGTGCAGCTCACCGTGAGCGTCCAGACACCGGGCGGGCAGCCAGTTGCGGGCGTCCGCCTCGCGCTCGCCAATATCTTCGGCGACGCCTATGTGGAGAACGTCACCGGCCCTGACGGCACCGCCCAGCTGACAGCGGCGGTGCCGCCC
>CALJIC010000291.1 GCA_937974195.1 uncultured Roseiflexaceae bacterium
CCCGCCACACCTCCCGACGAAGGAGTCCTACGTCTCGATCTGGCCGGCGAGCTGCTGGATCTTGATGATCACGAACTCGGCCGGCTTGAGCGGCGCGAAGCCGACCACGATGTTCACGATGCCGAGGTTGATGTCGTTCTGCGTGGTGGTCTCCCGGTCGCACTTGACCAGGTAGGCCTCGCGCGGGGTCTGCCCTTGGAACGCGCCCTGGCGGAAGAGGTTGTGCATGAACGCGCCGACGTTGAGGCGCAGCTGGGCCCACAGCGGCTCGTCGTTCGGCTCGAACACGGCCCACTGCGTGCCGCGGTACAGGCTCTCCTCGATGAAGAGCGCCAGGCGCCGCACCGGGATGTACTTGTACTCATCGGCGAGCGCGTCGGCGCCGCGCAGCGTGCGCGCGCCCCACACCACGCGCCCGGCGGCCGGGAGCGAGCGCAGGCAGTTGATGCCGAGCGGGTTCAGCTCGCCGTTCTCCTCGTCGGTCAGGTTGACGCTCAGGGCGGTCACACCCACCAGCGAGGCGTCGAGCCCGGCCGGCGCCTTCCACACCCCGCGCTGCGCGTCGGTGCGGGCGATGACCCCGGCGACCGCGCCGCACGGCGCGAAGGTCTCGATCTGGTTGTCGCGCAGCGGGTTGGCCTGCCGCAGCCGCGGGAAGTAGATCGCCGCGTTGCGGCTGCGCGTGCCGACGTTGTCCTGGCTCGTGTCGGTGAACTGCTGGCGCGCCGTGCTCTTGTCGCCCCAGGTGCTCGGCGGGTCGACGATCAGGAAGGCGCGCCGGCGCTCGCAGTAGGCCGCGGCGGCCGCGATCAGCGGCACGTCCACGTCCTGCTGGGGCACGCCGTTCGTCGCCCGGTAGGGCGGGATGCACAGCAGGTTGAACAGGTCGACCTGCTCGAGCGCGTACAGCCCTTTCTTTTCGGCCAGGCCGTTCTCGGGAAGGAAGTCGGCGTAGGCCAGGTCGCCGCCGTCCGACACCGCCTCCTGCGCAGCCTGGCGCGCCGCGTCGAGCTCCTGCAGCGCCTGCTGCACCGCCGCCTCCTCGGCGGAGGTGTCGCCGCCCGCGCGCCGCTGAGCCTCGAGCGCGGCCCGCGCCCGCGCCAGCGCGTTCTCCTGCTGCGTCACCGGGTCGGCCGTCAGCGCGTCCAGCGCGGCCTGTGCTGCGGCGATCGCCGCCGGGTCCGGCGGGTCGGCGGCCTGCGCCGCGGCGAGCGTCTCGGCCTGGTCGTAGATCGCGCCGATGTCGGGCAGCGGCTCGGGCGGCCAGTCGCCGGCCCAGCGCACCAGGCGCGACTCCGCCGCCAGCACGCGGTCGATGCGCCGCGGGCTCTCCACCACCGTCAGGTTGAGGAAGCGCTCGCTCTGCCCGCCCGGCCCGGTGTCCTGCACCGTCAGGTTGAACAGGTCCTCCTTGGCTACGCCCAGGCGCGCGGCGACCTCCTCCGAGGTGTTGTTCACGTCCACGACCGCGCGCAGGTTGGCGCCCCAGCTGCCCTTCTGCGCCGCCTCGAGCGTCAGCCCGCCGGCCGTGAGCTGCGCCGTGCCGCTGACGGCGCCATCGCCGGTCTCCTCGTGGAACAGCCGCACGATGATCGCCTGGCTGCCGCCGTTCAGATAGAAGTCGCGCACCGCGTAGCTGAGGCTGCTCTGCAGCCACAGGCCGCCGAAGATCCGCTCGAAGTCGCCGAAGCTGTTGATCACCGTCGCCGTGTTGTCGGGGCCGCGCCGCGTCCGCCCCACGAAGGCGGTGATCGACGTGGCGACCCCGGTGATGGTGCGCACGCCGCTCGGGATCTCCTCGATGTAGACGCCCGGATAGGTGGGGGTCACTGGCATACCGCACACTCCTTCGCCGTGTTACTGTGCCGCTGTCGGCATCTCTTCGTCGAGCAGCCAGGCGCGCACGATCGCCTCGAGCTGCGCGCCGCTCTGGAACGGGACGTTCGCGCCGCTCTCGGGGAACAGAAGCTGGCCGCGCAGCAGGCCGCTGCCACGAAGGCGCCGCAGCCGTACCACCATCGTCAGCGGCCTGAGCGGCAGGTCCAGCGCCCCGGTCGGCGTGCCGTCGATCAGCAGCCGCCACCCGTCCTCGGCCGCGCTCGTGAGCCGCACGACGATGCCGATGTTGTCGCCCGTCGTTTCGGCATCCACCTCGGTCTCCTCTTCCTGGCGCGCCGGAATCCCGGGCGTGCGCAAGGCTGCGAATGCTGCGAGTGTAGGGGCCGGGTCTCAAACAACTCTCAATCGCGGCTCAAGCGCCGCTCCAATGTGGCTTAATCGCAGGGGTGGGTCGTGCCGCCCGCCCTCGTGGGGAGGCGTGGCGGGCGCAGGCCGAGGCCACCTTCAGCATGGAAGTGTGGCGCACGCAGGCCAGGCAGCAGGGAGGTGTGGGCCGCAGGCCCTCCACGGACATTTATTCCCGCAGCTCTGCGGCCACGCAGTCGCCGCAGAGCCGCGAAAACAATGAAGATGCTGAGGCAGAGCGCACAAGGAAGGATTGTCATCCGCGCATTGTCATAAACCGCCCTCTCCCAGCGTTCAAGTTGGTGTAGCTGCTGCATCGACAGAGACACACGAGGAGGCGAGACGATGATTGCGGTTGCGCCGGACCTGGCCCACACCGACGTTCGCGCTCTCGCTCTGGAGCTCTTCGCGCAGAGCGAGCGCTTTTCCGCCGCCGGGCTCACGGCCCAGGCCGAGGTGCTGCTCGACCAGGTCTGGTCGATCGCCGTGAGCCGCGACCGGGCGCTGGCCGACAGCGCCGCGTGGCGCCTCGGCTGGCTCCTCGTCGGCCGGCGCGACTACGGCGCGGCGCGGCGCTGGTTCGAGCGGGTCTCGCAGCAGCCGTGTGACAGCGAGCAGACCTGGGGGCAGGTGCGCGCGGCGCTGGTGCAGCTCTGCTCGCAGGCCGCGAGCCCTCGCGTCGCTCCGCCCCCCGCCGCCGAGAGCCCCGGCGCGGCCCCGGCATCGCGGCTCGAGTGCTACAGCCTCGGGCGCCTGGTGATCGTGCGCGACGGAGTCGAGCTGCCGCCCTGCCCGGCGCGGCGGGCGCTCGGCGTCCTGCGCTACCTGCTCACGCGGCCGCGCTTCACCGCCAAGCGCGAGGAGCTGATGGAGGCGCTGTGGCCGGAGGTCGAGCCGCAGCGCGCGGCCCACAGCCTCCACGTCGCTGTCTCGACCCTGCGCCGCTACCTCGACCAGAACGGCGGCCAGACGAGCGTCCTGTTCGAGTCCGGCCAGTACATGCTCAGCCCGGAGCTGGCGGTCGAGAGCGACGCGCTCTCCTTCAGCCAGTGGGCTGCGGAGGGGGAGAGCGCCTGGCGCGCCGGCAACTACGAGCTCGCCGAGCAGTGCTACCAGCGCGCGGTCAGCTACTACGCCGGGGACTTCTTTGTGGACGACGCGGACACGCTCTGGGCGCTGGCCGAGCGCGAGCGGCTGCTCAGCCGCTTCCTGCTGGCGCTCGAGCGCCTGGGGGGGATCTACGCCCGGCGGGGCGCGTACGAGCTGGCCGCCGAGCACTTCCGCCGTCTGCTCGACCACGACAGCTACCGCGAGGACATCTGCCAGCAGCTGATGATCTGCTACCTGCAGCTCGGCCGGCGCGACGCGGCGCTGCGCGAGTACGAGCGCTGCTCGGCGGCCCTCAGCCACGACCTCGGCATCACGCCCATGCCCGCGCTGCAGGAGCTCGTTGCCGCCGCGCGGCAGTGACTCCTGCGCTGCCTCCGCTCCCGCTCGGGAAGCGCCCCAGCTCTCCTCACACCTCTTCCCGCGCCAGGGCGAAAAGCATTCTGCCGCAGCACCGCGCCCTCTCTTCCGGCTTGAAAGAGAGGGCGCGGCGGTGGGGGCGTCAGCGCTTCACCGGGACCTGGATCTCGGTCACGCAGCTCGCGTCGTTCTGATCGCCCGGAGTCGCGGGGCCGCTCAGGTAGATCTCGCGCTCCGGGCCGGCGATCGTGTAGCCGTTCGCGCTGATCCAGCTCAGCAGGTCGCGGTAGGCGTGCGTGAGCCCGCTGTAGCCGCCGTGGTGGACGGTGCTCGCCACCGTCGTGCCCGGCAGCTCGTAGACCGTGACGCGCCCGCCGGCGGGCGCCGGCCGCTCCAGGAACACGACCGCCTCGCAGTCCACATCGCGCTCGCGGTACTCGCCGTCGTGGTAGATCGAGGCGCAGATGCCGCCGTGCACGCCGTGCTGCGCGAGGTGGCCGTACACCTCGCCGAACAGCCGCCCGACGTCCGGGTAGTGCGGCACCACATCGCGCACCGACGCCGCCAGCTGCGGCTCGACCTGCTTGATCACGATCTCGTGGGTTGGCATGGTTCCCTCCTGTTCGATCTGGCTCAGCCGCCACGCCACCCGCGTCAGCCGCTCCTGCTCCTCCTGAACCCGGCGCTCGAGCTCGGCCTGCTTCATCGCCAGGAGCTCGCGTATGTGCTCCGGCTTGAGGCCCTCGTCCAGCAGGCGCGCCACCTGCTCCAGCGAGAAGCCGAGGTCCTTGAGCGCCAGGATGCGGTTGAGCCGCGGCAGCTGCTCCGCGGTGTAGTAGCGGTAGCCGGTGAAGTCGTCCACGTACGCCGGCCTCAGCAGGCCGATCTCGTCGTAGTAGCGCAGGGTCTTCACTGGCACCAGGCTGAGCCTCGAAAATGTCCCGATCTTGAACATACCGGCTGCCCTCCCTCGCAGCGCTTGCGCCGCACCTGCTGCCGGCCGCTGATGCGGCTGGCGAGGGGCCGACTGCGGTGCGGGAGGCGCCTCCCGCCCTCCATAGCTAGCTACGCGCCGCGAGCATACACCGTCCAGTTGCTGGAGAGTCAAGAGGGATTGAGGAGGAAACGCGCGCAATGGTACAACGACCATATCGCGGGCGTCAATAGGCTGGCTTCGCCGCTCCCGCTCGCCCTGACACACAGAAGAGGTGTGGCGGGCCGCAGACCCTCCACACCTCCTGGTTCCCGCTCCCCAGCGGAGTGGGCAGCGAAGGCTGCCCACTCCGCGGGCCGTCAGGGCGTACCCGCTCCGCCGGCGCTGGTGGTGACCGGCGCCGTGACGTAGCGCGTCCCGTCGAACACCAGCCCGGTGACGGTCACCACGCCGCTTTCCACCGGCGCGGCCTGCCGCCACGCCCCGTAGTCGCCGCCGTCGTAGACGCTGCCGGTGATGTGGCCGCCCGGCGACCAGGGCACGGCCGTTCGGCGCGTGTAGTCGCCGCCGTCGTAGACGCTGCCGGTGATGTGGCCGCCCGGCGACCAGCTCTCGACCGTTGCCTGCCGTGCGGCTGGCGCCGTCGCCGGCGCGGACGCCGGCTGGCGCGCTACTAGCGCCGCCGCGAGCGCCAGGATGATCAGCGCCACCACAGCGCTGAGCCCGATTGCCGGGCCGGTGAGGAGCCGCCCGACGCTCGCCGCGGGCCGCTGAAGCTGCTGCTCATTCACTGCTTTGCCCTTTCTGCAACTCGTGCAAAAGACATCAAATCACGAGGCTGTAGTAGACCAGACTTCCGCTGTACACCGGTACTAGTTCTCAGTACAATCTGTGTACACCGCGAGACACATACCGAGAGGGGGCGGCATGAACGAGGTCCTCTCGTTCGGCGAGTGGGTGCGGCGGCGCCGCAGGGCGCTGGCGCTGACGCAGGCGGAGCTAGCCGCCCGCGCCGCCTGCTCCAAGGAGCTCATCGCCAAGATCGAGGGGGACGCCCGCCGGCCCTCGAAGCAGGTGGCGGCGCTGCTGGCGGCCGCCCTGCAGCTCGATGAGGCCGAGGCCCAGCTGTTCGTGCGCGCCGCGCGGGCCGAGCTCGCCCCCGACCGCCTGCCGCCGCCCACGCAGCGCGTCCCGCTCCCCCGGCTCACCGCGGCCTCCCCGCGCGCCGCCGCGAGCGTCCAGCCGCCCGAGAAAGCGCCCCCGCGCACCAATCTGCCGGCGCAGGCCACCCCGCTGATCGGCCGCGAGCGCGAGGTCGCCGCTGTCGCGGCGCTGCTCCGCCAGCCCGGCGTCCGGCTGGTCACGCTCACCGGGCCGGGCGGCACCGGCAAGACCCGCCTGGCGCTCCAGGTCGCGGATGAGCTGCTCGGCGCCGCTGCGCGCCAGCTTCCTGCCCCCGGCCGGGGCGCGGCGGGGGCGCTGCAGCGCGAGCGCGGACCCGGAGGTGAGGAGCCCTTCCCCGACGGCGTCTGGTTCGTCAACCTGGCCCCGATCGACAGCCCCGGCCTGGTCGGCACGACGATCGCCCACGCCCTCGGTGTGGCGGAGGGCGCCCGCGCGCCGATCGAGCAGCACCTGCACGCCTTCCTGCGCGCGAAGCGGGCGCTGCTGCTGCTGGACAACTTCGAGCAGGTCCTCGACGCGGCGCCGCTGGTCGCCGAGCTGCTGGCGGCGGCGCCGGGGCTGAAGGTCCTCGTCACCAGCCGGGCCGTGCTGCACCTGTACGGCGAGCACGAGTTCGCCGTCTCGCCGCTGGCGCTGCCGCCGCTGGCCCCCGACGCCGCGCAGGACATCGCGCAGTACGAGGCGGTGAAGCTGTTCGTCGTCCGCGCCCGGGCCGCCAGGGCCGGCTTCGCGCTCACGAACGACAACGCCGCGGCGGTCGCCGCGATCTGCCACCGCCTGGACGGGCTGCCGCTGGCGATCGAGCTGGCCGCGGCGCGCGTCAAGTTTTTCCCGCCCGAGGCGCTGCTGGCGCGCCTGGAGCGCCCGCTCCAGGTGCTGACCGGCGGCCCGCGCGATCTGCCCGGGCGCCAGCAGACCTTGCGGGGCACGATCGACTGGAGCTACAACCTGCTGGACCGGGGCGAGCAGGCGCTGTTCCGGCGGCTGGGGGTGTTTGTGGGCGGCTGCACGCCGGAGGCCGCGGCAGCGGTGTGCGCCGCCGAGGGCGACCCGCAGCAGGACCCTGTGGACGGCCTGGCCTCGCTGGCGGACAAGAGCCTGCTGCGGCCCATCGAGGGGCCGGACGGCCAGCCGCGCTTTGCCATGCTGGAGACCGTCAGCGAGTATGCGCTGGAGCTGCTGGAGCAGAGCGGCGAGGCCGAGGCCATCCGGCAGCGGCACGCGAGCTACTTCGTGGCGCTGGCCGAGACGGCTGAGCGGCACCGCTACACTCCGGCGCAGGGCGGGTGGCTGCTTCGGCTGGACGCGGACCACGACAACATGCGCGCGGCGTTGGCCTGGAGCCAGAGCGCGCCGGCCGGCGTGGGCGTCGGGGCGCGGCTAGCCGGGGCGCTGCAGTGGTTCTGGTCGATCCGCGGGTATGTGAGCGAGGGGCGCTCGTGGATCGAGCGGGCGCTGCAGCAGAGCGCCGGCGTGGCTTCCCCTCTGCGGGCGAAGCTGCTCTACGGCGCCGGCCGCCTCCAGAGCGATGGCGCGCGTGCGAGCGCCCTGATCGAGCAAGCCCTCGCGCTCTGGCGGGAGCAGGGGAACAAGGCCGGCATGGCCGACGCGCTCCTCATCCTGGGGCGCGTGGCGCGCGTGCAGCGCGATTACGGCCGCTCCGAGGCGCTTGTGCGGGAGAGCCTGGTCCTGTTCCGCGAAGAGCAGATCGCGTGGGGGATCGTCTGGGCGCTGCTCAGCCTCGGGGATGTCGCGCTCGACCAGGGGGACGCCGCCCGGGCTCTGGGGCCGGTTCAGGAGGCCCTGGCGCTGACCGAGCGCCTCGGAGACACCTACGGCAATATGTGGGCGCGCTGCCTCCTCGGGCGGCTGGCGCATCTGCAGGGCGACCTCGAGCGGGCGGCGGCGCTGCTCGAGGAGAGCCTGGCCTGGATCCAGCCGCTGGGCAGCCCCGGCCGGAGCGGGATGCTCAACGATCTTGGACGGGTGGCGCTCGATCGCGGGGATACGAGACGCGCGGCCGCGCTGTTCGAGGAGAGCCTGAGGCTGAGCTGGGAGCCCGGCTACGAGATCGACGTCGCGCTCAGCCTCGTCGGTATGGCTGGGGTCGCCGGGGCGCTGGGCCGGCCGATGCGCGCGGCCCGGCTGCTCGGGGCCGCCGAGACCGTACGTGTGTCCACCGGCCGGCCGCTGACGCCTGTCGACCGGGCCGTCTTCGACCGGTATGTGGCCGCCGTCGGCGCTCAGCTGGGCGAAGCGGCCTTCGCGGCGATGTGGGCGGAGGGGCAGCAGATGACGCTGGAGCAGGCCAAAGCCGCGGCCCTGGCCGAAGTTCGCCGATAGCCTGCCGAGTCCGACCGCTCACGAAGCCCTGTGGTGCGGCCGCGGGCGCCAAGTCATCCCGCGGCATCGTGCTCCTGGCGAACCAGCTCCGTCACGTGGGCGAGCTCCTCCGCCAACTCCGCCCGCTCGTCGTCCGTGAGGTCCAGCGCCTGCATAGCGCGAAGGGATGACTGAGCCAGCTCGCGGTTGTTCATCCGCACCGCCAGCTCCGCCCGGTACAGGTACGCCCGCGCGAGCTCGATCGGTGCGGCGTCCTTAAAGCGCCGCAGCCCGCTGTCGAGCGTCTTGAGCGCGAGCGCCTCGTCCCCGCGCGCGTCCCCCAGCCGCGCCGCAACGCTGATGATCCCCGCCAGCCCCTCGCCCTTGCCCTCGTCCTCGGTGTCGCCCAGCTTGTAGAAGCG
Source organism: uncultured Roseiflexaceae bacterium (assembly GCA_937974195.1). Taxonomy (GTDB): domain Bacteria; phylum Chloroflexota; class Chloroflexia; order Chloroflexales; family Roseiflexaceae; genus CALJIC01. Next base: position 8,575 of record CALJIC010000291.1, read on the forward strand.
CAGCCAGTTCCCGCCCGGGTCAACCACATTGAACCCGCGCACCGTGCCATACTTCTTGCGCGGCCGCATGATGCGCGGGATGCCAGCGGCGGGGAGCTTGCCGAACGCCTGGCGCAGCCGCGCGGCGAAGTCGCGGTAGAGCTGATCTGGGTCGGGCACGACGATGATCGCGGTGCTGTAGGAGTCAGCCGGCCGAAAGCCCTCCATGCCGAAGAGGTGCACCTGCATATCCTCGAGGGCGACGACCGCGTACGGGTAGGGACGCGTCTGCCGGTAGGTCCGCCTGAATCCGAGCGCCTCGTAGAAGGCGACCGACTCGTCGAGGTCAGCGCACGGTAGGCAGGGGTACATGCGTTCGTTCGCCATCGCCACCTCCTGATTCGCGCGGCCGAGTCCCTTGCGAGCTCCAGCATACCAGGGTGGTGCGACGTTGGAGGGTTTGTGCCACAGCAGCCGCTTCAGCAGCCCGCTGCGGCTCTGTCACACGGTTACAGCTGCCCGCGGGGAGCCGGCCTCGCGGGCCAGCGCCGCCGGTCGGGCGCGAAAAACCCTCCAAGATAGTATCAAGGTCCGCGCCTGCACTTTACACCGGGCCCGTTGCGCGTTACACTCAGCACTCGAACGCACCTGTGCGCGCCGCGCGCCATTGCGGCGACACGCGGCACTCCAAGGAGAGCTATGCGCTACCTCGACCATCTCCGGCAGTTCAGCGACGAGCAGGGCCGCCTGAACGACTTCATCGAGCTGCGCGACGGCCGGGTGCTGCTCGGCGGCCAGGTCGACGTGCTGGATCTCGCTGTGCGCTACGGCACGCCGCTCGAGGTCGCGTTCTGCCCGCAGATCACCCGCCGCATCCGCGAGATGGAGGCCGCCTTCGCCGAGGCCTCCCGCCGCACCGGCTACCGCGGCGGCTTCGTGTACGCCTACGCCACCAAGGCCAACTTCGCCCGCGAGGCTACCGCCACGGCCGTCGCCGCCGGCGCCCACTACGAGACCTCCTCCGCGATCGACGTGCGCATCGCCCACCGCCTGTGGCAGTCCGGCGCGCTCCCGGCGGATCGCTTCGTCCTCTGCAACGGCTCGAAGGAGCGCGCCTACCTCGACGCCATCCTCGATCTGCGGCTGGCCGGCTTCGCCAACGTCGTGCCGGTGCTCGACGACCCCGAGGAGTTCGAGGCGCTCGCCGCCTGCCCCGAGCCGCTGCTGCTCGGCGTCCGCGAGCGCAAGGACCCGCAGGACCTGGCCGAGGGCGCGACCTACGGCTACGACCGCTTCGGCATGCTCCCCGACGAGCTCGCCGCCCTCGCCAAGCGCGTGGCCGGCACCCACCACCGCATCGTGCTGTACCACGCGATGGTCGGCAGCCAGCTTGACGACAGCGCGTTCTTCATCCGCGAGCTGCAGGAGTCGCTCGCCGGATTCGTGAGCCTGCGCTCGCTCGCCCCGGCGATGGACTACTTCGACTTCGGCGGCGGCGTGCCGACCAGCGCCTACAGCCTCGGCTTCTCCTTCGACTACGCCGGCTTCGTCGCGGATCTGCAGCGGATGGTGATGGCCGCCTGCGACGCCGCCGGCCTGCCGCACCCGCATCTGGTGGGCGAGTTCGGCCGCTACACCGTCGCCGACCACGGCGTCCACATCTTCCGCCTCGGCCGGGTGAAGCAGGGGCAGGCCGGCGCCCCGCCCTGGTACCTGCTCGACGGCAGCCTGATGGTCGCGCTGCCGGACATCCTGATCGTCAGCGGGCAGCAGTTCATCTGCCTGGCGCTCAACCACCACGACGCCGAGGCCGGGCCGGTGGTGCTCGGCGGCCGGCGCACCTGCGACTCGGACGACTTCTACCCGCGCCCGGGCGACCCGCCGCTGATCCTGCCGCTCGTCGGCCCGCAGGCGCCCGCCGAGCCGCTCCTGATCGCCTTCTTCGGCACCGGCGCCTACCAGGCCATGCTCGCCGGCGAGGGAGGCGCGCACCACTGCCTGGCGCCCGAGGCGCCCAAGGTCGTGATCGAGGAGCGCGGCGGCGAGCTCGTGACCACGGTCATCCCCGAGCAGCCTCCGGAGGACGTGCTCAGCGAGCTGGGGTACGAGGTGGATTGGTGAGGCTGGCGCCTGGATGCGGTTCGCCGCAGGTGGCGCGCCGCTTGCTGAGCAGTGCGGTGTCACCCTGACGCGGCTCGCGCAATGGGGTGCGGGGAGACCAAGCCTCCCCGGAACGTCCTTTTTCCGCCGAGCGGCGAAAAAGGCGAACGAGTAGTGAGGTGGAGAACCATATGCTCAGACGACCCGGCCGAATCCTCCTGTGCCTCGTGCTGGGCGTGGCGCTCGCCGGCTGTGAGGCGCTCGGCGGCCTCCAGCCCACGCCGCCGCCGATCATCCTGATCGCCACCCCCACGCCCGAGCAGCAGGGACCCGCGGCGACCGAGGCCCCGGCCCAGCCGGCGACTCCCGCCCCGGCGGCGACCGAGGCGGCGCCGCAGCCCGCCGCGACGCCCGCGCCCGACGCCACCGCCGCCCCGCCCGAGCAGGCCGGCGGCACAGTCACCTTCGCCTTCGACAGCTTCCCGAGCTACTTCCCCGGCGTCATCGCCGAGGTGCGCGGCCTGCTGGCCCAGCGCGGCTACGAGCTCGAGCTGGTGCCGTTCGGGCTGGACGGCAACGACTTCTCCGAGGCCGAGCGCTTCGAGCGGCTGCGCAGCGGCGAGTGGGACGTGCTCGCCACCACGCTGGACGGCTTCGCCCGCCAGGGGGACCCGGCGATCGGCGCGATCACCGCGCTGGTGGACGAGAGCGCCGGCGCCGACAAGCTCGTGGCCGCCCCGGGGATCGCGACGATCAACGACCTGCGCGGCAAGCGCGTCGCCTACAGCGAGGGCAGCGTCGGCGAGTTCTTCCTCTACTACGCGCTCAGCCTGGCCGGCCTCGGCCCCGGCGACGTCACCCTCGTCGCCCGCCCGACTGTCGCCGAGGCGGTTGCGGCCTACACCTCCGGCGAGGCCGACGCCGTCTCGGCCTGGGAGCCGGACGTGCTGGCGGCCGAGGAGCAGGGCGCCCAGGTGCTGATCGCCTCCGACAAGCTGCGCGCCATCCTGGACGTGCTGGTCACCTCGCGCCAGTCGATCGAGAGCCGGCCCGCCGCCGTGCAGGCCTTCCACGAAGCCTGGTTCGAGGCGCTGAAGCTGATGATCGACAGCCCGGCGGACGCGGAGCAGGCGATCATCGAGTGGGGCAACACCGACTGGTCCCTGATCGCCGCGCCGGGCGACCTCACCGCCTCGCTCGAGAGCCTGGCGCAGGCCACGCTCGGCGCGAACCAGATCGCCTTCCGCTCGCCCGACGTGCTGGTGAGCCGCATCGCGCAGGCCCAGGACGTCTGGCGCCGCGCCGGGCAGAGCGTCCCCGAGGCCGACCTGGCCCAGCTGATCGACGGCCGCTTCGTCGCCGCCTCGGCCCAGGACCCCGGCCTGTTCTCGACCCAGCCGCCGGCCAACAGCTCGTTCCTGCTGACCTCGCGCATCGATCTGCCGCAGCTCTCCCAGCAGGAGCAGCAGCAGACCGAGGCGGTCGTCCAGCTGCCGATCGAAAAGATCGACTTCGAGCCGGACAGCCTGCGGCTCACCGAGCAGGCCCAGCGCGACCTGATCGAGCAGGTGCTGCCGGTGCTGCGCAGCTCGACGCTCTACCTGAAGATCGAGGGGAGCTCGGCCTGGCCCGGGCCGGAGGGGCGCTTCACCGCCGAGGAGATCCGCGCCTTCGCCCGCGACCGGGCCACCAGCGTGGCGACCTTCCTCAGCCAGCAGGGGATCAACCCCAACCGCTTCATCATCGGCACGCTCGAGCCGAAGTACCCCAACAGCATCAACGAGGCCGAGCTCGCGCAGGACCGCATCGTGCGCTTCACGCTCGTCACGCTGCCGGGGAGATAAGAGGGGGTGTGGAGGGCCTGCTGCCCTCCACGCACGCCTCCGGGCGGGCGCAGGGCCGCCGCAGAGCCCT
>CALJIC010000292.1 GCA_937974195.1 uncultured Roseiflexaceae bacterium
TGCGGGGGCCAGGCCACCGCGCAAGCCCTACTTCTGAAGGAAAGGCGCGGCGATCTCGCGCTCCAGCGCCAGCCCGGCCCACTCGTCGTCGCTCGGGCCATCGTAGATCAGCGTGTAGGGGCCGGCGAAGCCCGCGGCGCGCAAGATCTCGAAGCAGCGCACGTAGTCGTCGACGTCCGGCGCGTCGGGGGCGCTGAAGTGCGCCTTGGCGTGGCAGGACTCGGCGCGCGGGGCGATCTGCTGCAGGTTGGCGTATTTGTCCGGCCCGCCCCAGTTGCCGAAGTCGAGGCCCAGCCCCACCCGCCCCTCGAGCCGGTCGAGCAGCGCCAGCACGGTGTCCGGCCGCGAGAGCAGCGCGAACCAGTTCTCGGTCGTCAGGCGCACGCCGGCGGCCGCGGCGTCCTGCGCCAGGCCGCGCAGCGCCTCGACGCTGCGGTCGAGCGCGGCCTCGGAGGGCTCGGACTTCCCGGCGATCACCCGCATGCGCTCGGCGCCGAGCGCGGCGGCTACCTCGATCCAGCCGCGGATCCAGGCCAGGTCGCGCTCGCCCACCGCCGGGTCGGTCACGTCGCCGGCGTCCACCAGCAGCTGGAACAGCTGCACCCCCGAGTCGCGCAGCGCGGCGCGCAGCTCAGCCAGGTAGGCCGGGTCGCGGCTGGGCAGGTGGAAGTGGCACAGCTCCAGCGTGTGGATGCCGAACTTGGCGATGCGCGCCGGCAGCTCCAGCAGCGAGATGGCGCCGCGGCCGTGCGAGTGGATCGGGATCCGCTCGCCCTCCGCGGGCCCGTAGAAGTCCGGGCGGCCGAGCGCGCGGTGCAGGCTCCAGGTCGAGACCGACAGGCGCGGGCCGGCGGGGGAACTGGCTTCGTTCACGAGTCACCTCATTCTGTATCGTCGTCTGCCACCACTGCGGTGAGACACAAGACCGGTGCGGGCGCTGTGGCCACCGCATGCCAGTGCAGCCCGCCGTCGACCGAGCGCAGCAGCGCGCCCGAGTCCGTGCCGGCCCAGGCCACGCTGCGGTCCGTCGCCGAGGGCGCGAGCGCGATGACGCGCCCGTGCGGGCCGCCCTCGATCTGTGCCGGGTCCCAGTGAATGCCGTCGTTGAAGCTGAGGAACAGCTGCATCCCGCCCGCGCCCGCGCCGAGCAGCGCGCCGCCCCTGCCGCCCAGCCGCGCGTAGGCCGTCGCGCCGCCCAGCCGCGGGAAGGCGAGCTCCTCCGGCCCGCTGATCGTCGCGGCCCGGAGGCCGATCGGCTCGGGCGGCGGGCCGCTCGCCTCGAACCACGTCGCGCCGCCGTCGAAGCTCTGCTGCGGGGGCAGCCCGTCGGCCGCCACCAGCAGCGCCGTGGGGTCGGCGGCGGCGATCGCCCGCACTGCCACGCCGGCCAGCGTGTGGCGAAGCAGCTGCGGCGCCGCGCCGGCCTGGAAGATCGCCAGCCCGTCGGCGGTTCCCACAAGCAGTATCTCTGATCTGGACATCAGCTCCTTCTCAGCGTATCTCCGGCCGCTTTCGCGGTATTCTATTGGTAACAGGGGTTACGCGGTCGCTGCGACTCTCCTTCCGAAGAGTTGTGCGGATCTGCGGCACCTCCCACGGGGTGCGGGGCAAGGCCCCCGCTGCGGCGGGAACCAAGCAGGCTCGCGCCGCGTCATTGTACCAGATGGAGTATCGACCCAACGACGGATCGCACTCCCGATGCCGCCGATTGTGGGTTGCCCACACCGGCGGCGTTGTGCTATCGCCCAGGCTGGTTCAGGCAGAGAAGGAGCTCTCATGCACATCGTCGGCACACACCACATCGCGCTCAAGACGGCCAACTACGACGCCATGCGGACGTTCTACACCGAGACGCTCGGCCTGCCCGTGGTGGGCGGCTTCCCCGGCGGCAACATCGTGTTCCTCAGCCTCGGCGACACGACGATCGAGCTGATCAACGCCGCGGGCGAGCTGACGCCGCCGGTGCTCGGCTGGCACCACATCGCCATCCAGGTCGAGGACACCGACGCCGCCTACGCCGAGCTGTCCGCCAAAGGCGTCCCGTTCCACGTCGAGCCGCGCTCGTTCCCGCCTGATGCGCCGCAGGCGCGGCTGGCGTTCTTCAAAGATCCGGACGGCAACGAGCTCGAGCTGTTCCAGCCGATCGGCGGGCGCTACCCGCAGCCCTAGGCCGCCATTCGAGAGGGATCGCCCGCGAAGAGCGCGGGCTCTTCGCACCGCTTCAGCGAGTGGAGGCAGCAGCTACAGAAGCCGGCCACACGCAACAATCAGTTTCAACACTGCTAGCATCGGAGTTCGACAATGCACCCCGCCCTTGCGTCCCAACCGTTCATCTGGGCCGGCGGAATCGAGAACACCTTCATCCCGCAGGGGCGTCCCGGCATGCGCCCCCTGGAGGAGTACGAGCTCACCCAGCACTACCAGCAGTGGCGCGACGACCTGCGGCGCGCGGCGGGGCTCGGCATCAGCATGCTGCGCTGGGGCGTGCCCTGGTACCGCGTCGAGCCGCGGCCGGGCGTGTTCGACTGGAGCTGGACCGACGAGGTGCTGGACTTCATGGTGCGCGATCTGCGCATCACGCCGATCGTCGACCTCATGCACTACGGCACGCCGCTCTGGCTCGAGGACAGCTTCGCCGACCCGGCCTACTCCGGGCTGGTCGCGGCCTACGAGCGCGCCTTCGCCGAGCGCTACCGCGGCCTGGTGCGCTTCTACACGCCGCTCAACGAGCCGTCCGTCAATGCGATGATGTGCGGGCGGCTCGGCGTGTGGCCGCCCTACATGCGCGGCGAGGCCGGCTACGTGCGCGTCCTGCTGCAGATCGTGCGCGGCATCCAGAACTGCGCGCGCGAGATCCGCGCCGCCGACCCGGACGCGGTGCTGGTGGCGGTCGAGGCGCTCGGCTGGTGCCGCCCCGCCTCCCCCGCGGCCCGGGCCGCCGCCGAGCGGCGCAACCAGGGCGAGCTGCTGCCGTGGGATCTCACCTGCGGCGCGGTCGACGCCGGCCACCCGCTGTACGGCTACCTGCTCGAGAACGGCGCGACCGAGGAGGAGCTGGAGATCCTGCGCGAGCGCGGCGTGCGCCAGGATGCCCTCGGCGTCAACTTCTACCCCTGGTCGGCCTGCGAGCTGGACGTGGGCCCGGACGGCCAGGTGCAGGCGCGGATCGTCCCGAGCGACGGGCGCCTGCTCGCCGACGTGCTGCGCCGCGTCTACGCGCACGCCGACGTGCCGCTGATCGTCACCGAGACCAGCGCCAACGAGCCGGCGGACGGGCGCGCGCGCTGGATGGACGAGACGCTGGAGGCGGTGCGCGAGGTGCGCGCCGAGGGCGTGCCGGTGATCGGCTACACCTGGTTCCCGCTGTTCTCGATGATCGAGTGGGACTACCGGACGTCCACGCGGCCGGTCGAGGAGCACCTGATCCACCTCGGCCTGTGGGACGCGCGCTTCGACGCGAGCGGCACGCTGGTGCGCCACGAGACGCCGCTCGTCGCGAAGTACGCCGGGTACGTGCGGAGCGGCGCCCTGGTGGCGGGGGAGCTGGCGTCGCCCACGCGGGCCGCGGCGTAGCATCCGCCCATGGCAGAGGCCCGGAGGAACATCGTTCCCCCGGGCCTCTTGATGTTCCACCGCTCAGCGGCGCGGAATTAGGTCTCAGGGCTCCGGACCCTGGCGGCGGGGCCGGCCAGGTGATCCGGGCCCAGGACGCGCACGTTGCGCTCGTAGGTGAAGTAGGCCCAGGTCCACTGCAGCAGCACCTGCAGCCGGTTGCGCAGCCCGGCCAGATAGAAGACGTGGATGGCGAGCCACATCAGCCAGGTGAGGAAGCCGCTCATCCGCACCAGGCCGAAGTCGGCGACGGCGAACGCCCGGCCGACGGTGGCCATATTGGGCGCGTTCCAGTAGCGGAAGGGCTCCGGCTCCTTCGCCTCCTCGATCCAGTCCCTGAGCACCCGCGCGACGTAGCGCCCCTGCTGGATCGCCACCTGCGCCACGCCGGGCAGCGGCCGGCCATCCTGCTCGAAGTAGGCGGCGTCGCCGATCACGAACACGTCCGGCTCGTCCGGCACCGAGAGGTCCGGCCGCACCTTGACCCGGCCGAGCCGGTCGGTCTCGGCGCCCAGCCACTCGGCCACCGGCGTGGCGACGACCCCCGCCGTCCAGATCACGTTCCGGCTGGCGATCTGCTCTTCGCCCAGCGCCACGCCGTCGGCGGTCACATCGGTGACGGCCGCGCCGGTGCGGACCTCGACGCCCATGCGCTCGAGGGCGCGCTGCGTCTTGGCGGACAGGTCCTCGGGGAAGGCCGGCAGCAGCCGCGGGCCGGCCTCGAGCAGCACGATCCGCGCCTGCCGCGGGTCGATGCGCCGGAACTCGTTCGCCAGGCCGGTGCGCGCGAGCTCGGCGATCGCGCCGGCCATCTCCACGCCGGTCGGCCCGCCGCCCACCAGCACGAAGGTCAGCAGCGCCCGCACCTCGTCCGGGTCAGTGCTCAGCTCAGCGCGCTCGAAGGCGGCCAGGATGCGGCGCTGGATGTCCACGGCGTCGTCGATCGACTTGAGGCTGGGGGCATACTGCTGCCACTCCGGGTGGCCGAAGTAGTTGTAGCGCACCCCCGTCGCCAGGATCAGGTAGTCGTAGGCGACGGGCCCGCTGGTGGTCTGCACCTCCTTGCGCGCCGTGTCCACGCCGGTGACCTCGGTCATCAGCACCTCGGCGTTGCGCTGCCGCCGCAGCAGGCTGCGGATCGGCGCGGCGACCTCGTCGGGCGAGAGGCCGGCGGTCGCCACCTGGTACAGCAGCGGGAAGAACACCGAGTGGTTGGTGCGGTCGATCACCGTCACCCGCACCGGCGCCTTCCGCAGCCCCGTCGCAGCGTACAGCCCGCCGAATCCGCCGCCGACTATCACCACGTGCGGACGCTCGTCCGCCTGCGTCAGTTGCTCGTGCGCGTTCATAGCTGCGCTCCTGGAGAAACGGCCCCGCCGTTCTCCG
>CALJIC010000293.1 GCA_937974195.1 uncultured Roseiflexaceae bacterium
GACGACAGGGCGGCGCGGGACTTCGCTGCCCGCCCAGGTGCGCCTCGCCGTTGAGGCCGCGCACGAAGTCCCGCGCCGCCCTGTCGTCGAGGTGCTGGCCGAAGAAGCGGCGGATCGGGCTGTGGCGGTCCGCGATATGGCTGGTCAGGCTCAACGCTGCTCCCGGGGCAGGCGGCGACGGCTCCAGGCGCTAGCGCGCGACAACCAGAAAGCCCCCCGTAGCTGGTGCTACGGAGGGCTTCCTGCTGCGGGCTAGTTGGTGCCAAGGGCCGGACTTGAACCGGCGACCCTCGCATTTTCAGTGCGATGCTCTACCAACTGAGCTACCTTGGCGTGGCTGCCGGCCCGCGCGCGTCATGCGCTGGTGGGCGATGACGGGCTCGAACCGCCGACACCCTCGGTGTAAGCGAGGTGCTCTACCACTGAGCTAATCGCCCGAACCACTGTGGTGCCCAGGAAGGGATTTGAACCCTTACGACCGTGGTTAGGTCACTAGGCCCTCAACCTAGCGCGTCTGCCAATTCCGCCACCTGGGCGCGGCTCACTCGGGTGATTATATCCACGTCCCCCATCTTTGTCAAACGCCGAGCTCGCCCCGCAGGGTGGCCAGCTCGTCGGCCACGCGCGCGGCCAGCGCCTCGCGCTCCTCGGGGGGGAGGAAGCCGGCGCGGGCCGCCGTGAGCACCATGGCGCACAGCTCGTCCACGCCGATCCCCAGCCGCGTGATGGCGCGCCGGTACTCCTCGGTCAGGGTCGTGGCGAAGAAGGTCGGGTCGTCCGAGTTGATCGTCACCGCCACGCCCGCCTCGAACAGCCGGCGCAGCGGGTGCTCGCCCCAGGCCTCCACGGCGCCGGTCAGCAGGTTGCTGCTGGGGCAGACGTCGAGCACCACGCCGCGCTCGCGCAGGGCCGCGAGCAGGGCCGGGTCGTCGGCGGCGCGGATGCCGTGGCCCACGCGCGCCACGCCGAGGGCGTCGATCGCCCCCCAGACGCTGGCCGGGCCGACCACCTCGCCCGCGTGGGCCATCACCCCCAGCCCGGCGGCGCGGGCGGCGTCGAACACGGGCGCGAACGGCTCGGGCGGGTGGCCGATCTCGTTGCCGCCGATCGACCAGCCCACCACCCCCAGGTGGCGCGTCGCCCGGGCCACCTCGAGCACCGGCCAGGCCGCCTCCGGGCCGTACTGGCGCCCGTAGTCCAGGGCCAGCCGGATCACCGCGCCACGCTCGCGCTCGACCCGGGCTAAGCCGGCCATGCAGCCCTCGATCACCTCGCGCAGGTCCATGGCCCGGTTGAGGTACTGCATCGGCGAGATCATCACCTCGGCGTAGCGCACCTCCTGGGCCGCCAGGTCGCAGCCCAGCTCGTAGGCCAGGCGCTCGAAGTCCTCGCCGTAGACGATCGCCCGCGCCAGGGCCATGAACACGCTCAGGAACTCGCCGAAGTCGCGGTAGCGGAAGAGCGCCGCCACCCCGGCCTCGTCGCTCGCCGGCAGGGACACGCCGTTGCGGCGCGCCAGCTCGATCAGGGTCCGCGGGGTGATCGTGCCCTCCAGGTGCAGGTGCAGCTCCACCTTGGGCATCAGCCGGATGAACTCCTCGAGCTGGGGGGTGAGCACGGCTCTTCTCCGCTGTGTAGAGTACAAAAGGCAGGAGGGAGGTCCCGTGGGGCCCGCCTCCTGCCTGCTTGCTGCTAGGGCATATCTCCTATAAGGGCTACCCGATGCCCGATGCTTTCAGCCGCTCCGCGTTGTCGTGGAGGATTAGGGCGTCGATAATCTTGTCCAGGTTGCCGTCGAGGATGCCGGGCAGGTTCGAGAAGTTCTGGCCGATGCGGTGGTCGGTCACCCGATCCTGCGGGAAGTTGTAGGTGCGGATCTTCTCGGCCCGCTCGCCGGTGCCCACCTGGGCCAGCCGCGACGTGCCCAACTCGCGGTCCTGCTTCTCCTGCTCGCGGGCGAAGAGCTTGGCCCTAAGCACCGCCATAGCCTTCTCTTTATTCTTGATCTGCGAGCGCCCATCCTGGCAGGTCACCACGATCTCTTCGGGCGTGCCGGGCTTGTAGACCAGGCGCACCGCCGAGTCGGTGGTGTTCACGCCCTGGCCGCCGTGGCCGCCGGAGCGGAACACGTCCACCCTGATATCCTCGTTTTTGATCTCAACGGCGGTGGGCTCCACTTCTGGCAGTACCGCCACGGTCGCCGTCGAGGTGTGGATGCGGCCGCGGGCCTCGGTGGCGGGCACACGCTGGACGCGGTGCACCCCGCCCTCGTACTTGAGCACGCTGTAGGCGCCCTCGCCGCTGATCTCGAAGACGATCTCTTTGAAGCCGCCCGGGCCGTTATCGGTGGCCGAGTCGACCTCGACCTTCCAGCCGCGCATCTCGGCGAAGCGCGTGTACATGCGGAAGAGGTCGGCCGCGAAGAGGGCCGCCTCGTCGCCGCCCTCGCCCTGACGGATCTCCATGATCACATCCTTGGAGTCGTTCGGGTCGCGCGGCAGCAGCAGCACCCGGATCTCGTTCTCGAGCTGCTCGATGCGGGCGCGCTGGGTCGCCAGCTCCTCCTCGGCGAGCGCGCGCAGCTCGGGGTCGGAGCTCTCGCTGAGCACGGCCAGGGCCTCCTCGAGGTTGGCCCGGGCCTGCCGGTAGCTGCGGAAGGCGCCCACGATCTCGGCGAGCTCGCTCTGCTCGCGGGCGTACTGCTGGAGCAGGGCGTGGTTGTTCACCACCTCGGGGCGCGCCATGAGCTCGCCGAGCTCCTCGTAGCGCGCCTCTACGCTTGCCAGCTTATCGAACATACGGGCGTCAACCCTTCCAGCCAAGTGGATGGCTATTATAGCACGGGGATCAAGCGCGTTCCGGCGACACACAAGGCGACGGCACGGGCGCGGCGAGCCGTGCCCGCCTGACCCGTGCCGTCTGGAATCGTCGCCTGCTAGAGGCCCTTGGCCATCTTCTTGCGCCGGTTGCGCTCGGCGCGGCGGCGCTTCTCCTTGCGCTGCTCGCTCTTCGAGATGAAGTGCATCTTCTCGCGGTAGGTCTTCGTGATGCGCTCGGAGACCACGCCCTTGTTGAAGCGGCGGATCAGCTGCTCGACTGTCTCGCCCTCACGACGCTCAACTCGCATAGCTCTGCGTAATCGACGGGCTCAAAAGCGCCTGCTTAGGACCGGGCAATCTTCTGGCGTGGGGCTTCGCCGCCCGGGCCCGCACCGTCGATTGTGCTCCTCACCCCCTTTACCGTGGACTTGGTGCAGCCCCTGCAGAAAACAGAGCGTCTTCTCTACCACCGGCGGACAGTATAGCCCATAGCGGCCGCTCGCGCAAGTGAGGGGTTGATATTCTCAAAAAGTGTGCTACTATTGTGGTGTTTGCCAACGTCACATGGCTGCGAGACCTGCATCAGAGACCCCAAAGTCCCCTGGTCGCTCGTCAGAACTTCTTCCCGCGAAGGTAATGTTACGTTGAGGGGCCGGAGCGAGACAGCCTTCGCTGGCTGCCGGCGGTACGGGTCGTCTTTGGGTCATTTCTGCGGGTGGCCGTGGGCCGCCCCGGGCCAACACTGCGCGATGGCGCAGAGGAGAGTTGTCTGATGCTGGTCAAGCTGTTTGTCGGGAACCTTCCCTGGAGCGTGGGCGATGAGGAGCTCGCGCGCGTGTTCTCCTCGCACGGCGAGGTGCAGAGCGCGCGCGTCATCACCGATCGCGACACCGGCCGCTCGCGCGGCTTCGGCTTCGTCGAGATCGACGTCGATGATGTGAGCGAGGTCATCCGCGCCACCGACGGCCAGGACCTGAAGGGTCGCCCGATCCGGGTGAACGAGTCTGAGGACCGCAACCGCGGCGGCGGCTACGGCGGCCGCGGCGGTCGCAACGGCGGCTACGGCGACCGCTACTAGCCCTCGGACCGACGCCTGAAACAGTCTCTTGCGAGGGGCGCCTCGCCCCTCAGCCTTACCCAATCAACGGCGGCGGGGGGCGAGACGCCCCCCGCTTTTCTGTCATTGCTAAGCAAAGGATCCCATTGAACTTCTCAGCGTTTGAGCTTCACCCCACGCTGCACGCCAATCTGCGCGCGCAGGGCTTCGAGCGGCCGACGCCGATCCAAGCCGAGGCCCTGCCCCTCGCGCTGGCCGGCCAGAATGTGATCGGCCTCGCCCAGACCGGCACGGGCAAGACGGCCGCCTTCGTGCTGCCGATCCTCCAGCGCCTCCTCGGCGGGCGGCGCGGCGGCGTGCGCGCCCTGATCGTCACCCCCACCCGCGAGCTTGCCGAGCAGGTCAACGCCGCCGTCCAGGCGCTCGGCCGCGGCACCGGGCTGCGCAGCGCCGCGATCTACGGCGGCGTCGGCATGGAGCCGCAGGAGCGCGCCCTCAGGTCCGGCCTCGACATCGTCGTGGCCTGCCCCGGCCGCCTGCTCGACCACCTCGCCCGCGGCTCGGCCCGCCTCGACAAGGTCGAGCTGCTCGTCCTCGACGAGGCCGACCGCATGCTCGACATGGGCTTCCTGCCCGACATCCGCCGCGTCATCGCCGCCCTGCCCACGCAGCGCCAGACGATGCTCTTCTCGGCGACCCTCTCGCCCGAGCTGAAGGGCCTGGCCGCCGCCACCGCGCCGGGGGCCGCGACCGTGCAGATCGGCCAGGTGCGCCCGGCCCACACGGTCGAGCACGCCCTCTACCCGGTGCCCCAGCACCTCAAGACGGCCCTGCTGCTCGAGCTGCTCAGGCGCA
>CALJIC010000294.1 GCA_937974195.1 uncultured Roseiflexaceae bacterium
AAGCAGTCCGGTCGGACTGTGGCCTGCCACGCCTCCCTGCTGAAAGCAGTCCGGTGGCCTACCACGCCTCCCTGCTGAAAGCAGTCAGGTGGGCCTGCGGCCCTCCACACCTCCCTGCTGAAAACAGCCTGGGCCTGCGGCCCGCCACCTGTGGAAAGCAGTCCGGTGGCCTGCGGCCCTTCACACCTCCCTGCTGAAAGCAGTCAGGTGGGCCTGCGGCCCGCCACACTTCCCCCGGCGGAGCGCTGACGCGGGCGGCCCGCAGGACGGCCGCTTCAGCCTACTCATTATAATCGCTGTTCCGGCGCGTCAGGGCGCGCCCGCGCGATCGCCGAGCATCACCGAGAGCAGCTTGCGCGCGCTCGCGCCCCGCGGGTCGCCGCCGGCGCCGCGGCGGATCAGCCAGACCGTATACACATAGCGCCGGGGCGGCGGCGTCAGGAAGTAGCAGTCCGGGTTCAGCAGGCGCGGGCAGAGGTGGATGGTGGTGGTGATGCCCACGAGCCGCACCGGCCCCGCGCCCACGTCGAAGTCGGGGAGGGACGGCGCGCCGCTCCTCGGCCGCACGGCCAGCGCGGCGCAGGCGACCAGCAGCACCAGCGCTGCCGCCAGCGCAGCCCGGCTCCGGCATGTGCTCACCATCGGCCTCCCCCGGCGCGGGCGCCCCCCGGGCCGCCCTCAGGGCCTGCGCCGCACGAGATACAGGTGCTCGCACGCCAGCACCGTCTCGTCGCGCTGGTTGAACACCTCGATCTGCTCGACCACGATGCCGTGGTCGGGGCGCTTCGGGTGGTCGCGCCGCTCCTTGATCGTGGCGCGGACGCGGATCGTATCGCCGATGAACACCGGCCGGATGAAGCGCAGCCGGTCGTAGCCGTAGGACATCGCGTGCGGGTTGATCGCGCCGGCGGTCATGCCGATCGCCACGCTGAAGATCAGCGTGCCGTGGGCGATCCGCTGGCCGAACTCCTGGGTCTTGCACCACTCGGCGTCCATGTGGTGCGGGTAGAAGTCGCCGGTCTGCCCGGCGTGCAGCACCACATCGGCCTCGGTGATGGTGCGCCCCAGCGTGTTCCGTACAAAGCCAATCTGGTAGTCCTCGAAGTACTGCTCGTGTATCATCGTTGACTCCTGGATCGCCGCTTGCGCTGACGCGCGGCCCGGCATGGTTCCGGCAGAGGCGCGCGAACGCCCGCGCCCGCCACTTCACTTACGCGGAACAAACGCCCGTGGAGGGCCCGCCACACTACCTGGCTCGCAAGGGAGGCGGGCGCTACGCCTGCTGCTCGCGGCCGTTCACGCTCGCCGCGCTGGCCGAGGCCGCCTGCATCTGCTCCAGCAGGCCGACGGTGGTCTGGTGGACTTTGTAGCGCACCAGATAGCCCATCGCGTCGATGTCGCGGCGCCGGCACGCGGCGATGATCGCCCGGAACTCGAAGATCGCGTCGTGGGTGCGGTCTGGGATGGCGTGCAGCTGCAGCCTGCGGTAGCGCATGCTCCGGTCCCACAGCTGCGAGATGACCTGCAGCAGGTAGGGCCGGCGGGCGGCGCGGTAGATCGTGAAGTGGAACTCGCGGTTGAGGGCCAGGTAGGTGTCGTAGTCCTGCTCGGCGGCCGCGGCCTCCATGCGCTCGACCAAGCCTTCCATGGCGAGGATGTCGTCGTCGGTCAGGTTCGGCCCGGCCAGGCGCGCGGCGTGCTCCTCGAGCAGCTCGCGGACGTTGTAGATGTCGACCAGCTCCTCGGCCGAGAGCGCCTCGACGAACACCCCGCGGCGCGGGACGATCCGCACCAGCCCGCTGGACTGCAGGCGCGCCAGGGCCTCGCGCACCGGCACCACGCTCACGCCGAAGCGCTGCGCCAGCTCCGCCTGGTCGATGCGGCTGCCGGGGACCAGCGCACCGCCCAGGATCATCCGGCGCAGCTCGGCGAGCACCTGCTCCGTCACCGTGCGGTGCGGGACGTCTGCCGGGTGGTGGAGGGCTTCGGACATGCACGCCTCACGAAGGTGGTTCTTTTATAGTATATAATCCTGGCGCTTTCCATGTCAAGGTCAGCCGCTTGACACGCCCAGAAATGCGTTGTACAGTGATCGCGGCATGACGAATATTATAAAATATCGAAGGCGTGATCCTGCGGCGAGCCGGGGTCGGGCGGTGCTTCGCCGCCGCGGCGGCTGATGTGGCGGCGAGCGGCCGGACGCTTCTGCGCCCAGGGTTCGCACTGCGCCATAGCCGCTGTTCACACGGAGGGCCGCCCGGCGATCAGGCCGGCTGCTGCCTGAGGCGCGCTCCGCACGAATGACGGACGATCAGCTCGGGGGTGAGGATCACCTGGCGGGGCTGCGACGGCCCCTCGCCGGTGAGGCGCTCGAAGAGCAGCTGCGCGGCAATCGTGCCGAACGAGCGCACCGGCTGAGCCATCACGGTCAGGAACGGGTGGAGGGCGGACGCGAGCTCAATATCGTCGAACGAGACGAGCGCCATATCTTCCGGGATCGAGAGCTGCGCCGCGCGCAGCGCCTCGACGACGCCGACCGCCAGGAAATTGTTGCAGGCGAAGATCGCCGTCGGCCGTACAGCGGCCGGGAGGGACAGCAGGTGGTGTGCAGCCTGTTGGCCGCCGGCGCGGTGGTAGCCGGTCTCCACAATCAGCGCCGGGTCCGGCTCAAGCCCATACTCCAGCAGCGCCTTCTCGTAGCCCCGCCGCCGGTCGCGGGCGGTGCGAACGCTCGGCTGCCCGTTGACGAGCGCGATGCGCGTGTGCCCGAGCTCCAGGAGGTGCCGCGTCAGCGTGTACGCCCCCCCGACGTTATCGCCGATCACGCTGTCGGCCGTGATCCCGGCCACATCGCGGTCGACGAGGACGAACGGGCAGCCCCGCCGCCGCACCATCTCGAGCGTCTCGCGCGACGCATCGCTCGCCGGGGCGATCAGCAGCCCGTCGATCCGCTTGCCCAAGAGCGCGGTGACGTACTGGCGCTCCTTCTCCACCGACTCATCGCTGTTGCCGATGAAGACCGTGTAGCTGTTGCGCTGCGCCGTGTCCTCGACGCCGCGGACGACCATGGTGAAGAACGGGTTGCTGATATCGCTGACGATCAGGCCGATCGTGCTGGTGCGGCCTTTGAGCAGCCCGCTCGCAAGCGCGTTCGGCAGGTAGCCCAGCTCCTCGATCGCCTGCTCGACGCGCTTCCTCGTCTCGGGCGCAACCCGCACCGAGTTGTTCAGAACGCGGGAGACCGTCATGGCCGAGACGCCGGCGCGCAGGGCGACATCCTGGATCGTCACCTTGTCATGCTGCCCGTCTGTCACACATCACCAGTCGCTTGCAGAGAAGGTGCGGAGCGCCTGCGCGCGAGACAAGGCGCTGTTTTCTTTCGATAGCATAACCTGTGAGCCGTACTCTTGTCAATCACTTCTTAGCGTTCGCTACACGGCGCTTCGCACTTGACAGGGCTCACCATCCATGATAGAGTAGTGTTATCCATAACATCGCCTGTAGCCATCGCATACGGGGATATCCCTTCTCCGGCGCATTATTCTGCGCGCTTTCACCCATTGTGACTGAAATCACACCGAAACCCTGCACAACACACGTTATAGCAACTTAATTCTGATAACGATCTGGCTGGACGTGAAAGGAGGCGCAGCGCAACTGTAGTAACGCAACGCAGCTCAACCGGGTACCCCACATTGTGCAGATTCCAAGAGGTTTCTCGCAGACGACGATGCTCTCGAGAGGTCGGCCGGCGCCGACGACAAAGGAGTACACGATGGCTACCCACAATGAGCAGGAGCT
>CALJIC010000295.1 GCA_937974195.1 uncultured Roseiflexaceae bacterium
CTAGGAAGAGGGAAGTCCGTCCAGGCGGGAAGTCATACCCGGCATGACCTTCGCTGCAGGGCAGCTACGGGCGGAGGGCTGCTTCCCTGAACGGCCGGCGCGCGGCCGAACGGGCTTTGCCAGCTATCGGCGGGCGCCTCAGGGTCGTCGAGCAGCTCGCCGTAGTAAAGCGCAAAGCAAGAGACGCAGATGCCAAACGAGTGGTTCGTCGCGTCGTAGGGCAGGGGGCCGAGCTCGCAACGGCACCAGGCGCAGATCTTCGTGAACCGCTGCGCAGCGGGCTTCGCGGGGGGAGTTTGTTCGGCAAGATTCATAGGTGCCCGTCCTGAGCAGGCGCGCTGGCCTCAAAAGCCGGCAGCCGGGCCGGGGAGCAACCCTCGGGGTTACATGGTACAGAACGCGGCCCGGCGCCGAAAAGTTACTCGGAGGGCGGGATTCTCACGAAGGAAGGAGACTGCGCAGCACCTGCGCCAGCTCCGGGATGGTGAACGGCTTCTCGACGAAGCGCGTCGCGCCGGCGGCGAGGGCCAGCGGCTCGATGCTCCGGTCCGCCGACACCATGACGATCGGCAGCGTGGAGGTGCGGGCGCGCACCTCGCGGATCAGCTCGATCCCGGTGAGGCCGGGCATCCGATAGTTCGTGATCAGCAGGTCACAGCCGTACTGGTCGAAGACCTGCAGCGCCTCCTGGCCGTTGCCGAGCGCGGTGATCGTGACGGCGGGGTAGGTGCGAGCGACCACCCGCGCGAGTACGCCACGAACCCCGGACTGATCGTCCACGATGATGATGTGGTAGGATGTAGTGCTCATTGGACATACCTAATCTATGAGCGCAGATCCGCAGCGGGATCGTGCGCTCCCGAATATTCATAGCTGGCAGGCCTGCCCGCACGGCCACACAGACGGGGTGGCCGCGCGGCCTCCACGGCGGCGCAGGTCTCAGATGGCGCAGTCGGGGCGCCGAATAGGCGCACCCGCCCTCACCGCACGGCGGACGGGTGGTCACACTCAGTCACGAACCGGCCACTCTATCATACCTAAGTGCCAACGACAGACGGTCGTACAGAGCACTCAGCCAGCGTAACGGTGAGGGCCAACGCGCGGCCGCAGCCGCCCGCCTGCTCGTGCCAGACCGGCCGCCGTGCGCGCCGCGTCCGCCGAACTGCCGAGCCGGCCGCTGGGCCGCGCTCCCCGCATTTGTACCGAAGAGCGCGGGGCTAAGATGCGCCCGGCGTCACAAACAGCCGCCGTGCGACGACTGAGGCGCGCGACGTGTGCCGGCCGGCCACGAGCCACTGAGGACAGGCGAGGACTCGGACGGTGACCGAACCAATGATCGAGGCGGCCGGCCTCGTGAAGCGCTACGGCGATGTGACGGCGCTCGACGGAGTGGACCTGTGCGTCGCCGCGGGCAGCACCTACGCGCTGCTGGGCCCGAACGGCGCCGGCAAGACGACGGCGATCAATATCCTGACCACGCTGACGCCGCCCACGAGCGGGCGGGCGCGCGTGGCGGGGCACGATGTGATCCAGGCCGCGGCGGCGGTGCGCGCGGCGATCGGCGTCACCTTTCAGGAAAGCATCCTCGACCGCGACCTCACGGGGCGGCAGGTGCTGGAGGTCCACGGGCGCCTGTACCGGATGCCGGCGGCCGAGCGGCGCCGGCGGATCGGCGAGCTGGTGGCGCTGGTGCAGCTCACAGACGCGATCGACCGGCCGGTGCGGACCTACTCGGGCGGCATGCAGCGCCGCCTGGAGCTTGCGCGCGGGCTGATGACCGACCCGCAGGTGCTGTTCCTGGACGAGCCGACGCTGGGCCTCGACCCGCAGAACCGCGCGGCGATCTGGGACTACATCCGCGCCCTCCAGCGCGAGCGCGGCCTCACCCTGCTGCTGACGACGCACGCGATGGAGGAGGCCGAGGCGCTGGCGGACGTGGTGGGGATCATCGACCGGGGCAAGAAGGTCGCCGAGGGAGCGCCGGCCGCCCTCACGGCCGAGCTCGGCGCCGACGTCGTTCAGATCGGCGGGCGGGGCGACGCGGAGCAGTTCGCCGGGCGGCTGCGGGCGCTGCCGTTCGTCGGCCACGTGGCCGTCGGCGCGGATGGGCGGCTCGAGGTGGGCGTCGACAGCGGGCCGCGGCGGCTGGCGGCGATCGTTGCCCAGGCCGGCGACAGCTTCACCATCGAGGAGATCAGCACGGCGCGCCTAAGCCTGGGGGATGTGTTCCTGAAGTACACCGGGCGCGCCCTGCGCGACTGACACTGATGTACGCAACGTTCACCATCTGGCACAAGCACATGACCAAGTTCTTCCGCAACCGCGAGGAGCTTGGCGGGCTGCTGATCCAGCCGATCCTGTGGGTCGCCCTGTTCGGGGTCGGCATGGGGGCGCTGGTGGGGCGCGTGGGCGAGCGCGACTACCTGACCTTCATGCTGCCCGGCATCCTGGCGCTCACCGCGCTTGGCGGGGCCGCGGGCGGGGGCATGCTGCTGCTGGAGGAGCGCCTGCGCGGCGTGATGAAGGAGTACCTGGTCGCGCCGATCCCGCGGCTGAGCATCCTGCTCGGGAACGCCGCCAGCACCGTGACCAAGGCGCTGTTCCAGGCGGCGATCATCCTGGTGGTGGGGGCGCTGATGGGCGCGCGGGTGGCGGCGGGGGCGCCGGGCTGGCTGGCGCTGGTGGTGCTGCTGACGCTCTTCACGCTGGGATTCGCCGGGATCGCGCTGGCGGTGGCCGCGCGGTCGAGCAGCATCATGGGCTACCACGGGCTGATCTTCCTCTTCAACCTGCCGCTCCTGTTCGCCTCGAGCGCGCTCTACCCGCTCGGGAGCATGCCCGGCTGGATGCGGGCGCTCGCCCTGGTGAACCCCACGACCTATCTGATCGACGCGCTGCGGGCGCTGGCCTTCGGCGGCCAGGCGACGATCGCGCTGCCGCTCTCGTTCGCGGTTATCGCGCTGTTCGCGGCCGGCGGCACCGCGCTGGCCCTGCTCGCCTTCCGAAGAGCGGTGCAGTAGCGAAGGCCTGCGGCCTTCGCCTGCGGGTGGCGCCTCTTCCGGCGAGCGCCGGACGCCGCGCCGTACCACGGGGCATCGGACTCCGCCCGCCACACGAGGCCGGCGCTTGCCAAGCAGCACAAGATCAGTGGTATCATTACAAACTACACAGATGACACGATTGTTGTGTGACAGTTTTGTCACAGTTGCGCACTCCATCGTGCGGCGACCGTGGTGTCATTGACACAGCGAATGCGGTGGCCCGGCCCCGCAGCGCCTGATGGGGTTCGAGGCGGCGAGGTCTCCCTCGGAAATCTTTCTTCCGCCGCACTGCGGCGAGGAGAAAGGCGCTCGGAGGGAGAACCAAAGGACACCCCGCCCTCCAGATCGCCCGGCGAAAAGCCGCCCTGGAGGACCTGCGGCCCGTTATCCCTCCCTGTAAACAGGGCGGGCGGACGACCACGTATGTCGTATTGTTGAATCGACCGCCCGCGATTCCCCTGTGCGGAGCAGCCCAGATGCACGAGCCGGCGCACATCCTCATCGTCGACGATGATCCAGGCATCCGCCGGATGTTCCAGGTGCTCCTCACCGACACCGGCTACCGGGTCTCAGTAGCCAGCAGCGGCGAAGAGGCGCTGGCGTACCTCGACCTGGTCACCCCCGACCTGATCCTCATGGACCTGCTGCTGCCGGGCATCAGCGGGCAGGAGGTGATGGAGAAGGTCAAAGGCGATGAGCGCAAGCCGTTCATCCCGATCATCCTGATCACCGCGCGCGGCGATAAAGAGGCCAAGGTGATGGCGCTGGACGCCGGCGCCGACGACTTCCTGGTGAAGCCGGTTGACTTCACCGAGCTGCTGGCGCGGGTGCGCGCGATGCTGCGGCTGCAGCGCAGCCAGCGCTCGCTGCGCGCCGAGCAGCGCAAGACCGAGCTGCTGCTGCACCTCACGCGTGAGCTCGGCACCACGCTGGACCTCGACCAGCTGCTGACACAGTTCCTCGACCGCCTGGCGGACGCGGTGGGCGCCATCCGCGCCAGCATCATCCTGGTGACGAGCGAGAACGCGCGCCTGTTCTCGAGCACCAGCTACCGCACCAGCATGCCGCTCGAGGACATCCTGCGCCACGGGATCGCCGGGTGGGTGCTGCGCGAGCGCCGGCCGGCGATCATCGACGAGACGCGCACGGACACGCGCTGGGTAGCGGTGACGACGCTGCAGCGCGCGGTGCGCAGCGTGGCCTCCGTGCCGATCATCCGCGAGGACCGCGCGCTCGGCGCGATCACGCTCGTCCACCACACGCCGGGCTACTTCACCGAGGAGCACCTGGAGCTGCTGAACTCGGTGGCGGCGCAGTGCGCGATCGCGCTCGAGAACGCCGAGCTGTTCCGGCTGACGCAGCGGCAGAAGGATCTGCTCGAGCGCCGCGCCGAGGAGCTGGCGCGCATCAACCAGATGAGCCGCCACCTGGCGGAGCTGATGAGCCCGGATCAGCTGGTGCGGCTGGTGGCCCACCTCATCCACCACACGTTCGGCTACCAGCGGGTGGCGCTCCTGCTGCGGGAGCCGGAGGGGCTCGTCGTGCGCGCGGTGGCCGGCTGGGCCGACCACGAGCTGCTCGTCGGCACGTCGGTGGCCGAGGGCAGCAGCATCGCCGGGGCGGCGGTGCAGCAGCAGCAGCCGGTGCGCGTGGCGGACGTGCACCAGGATCAGACCTACGCCCCGCTGTGGGCGGCCCCGGCCATCCGCTCGGAGATGGCGGTGCCGATCGTCACGGCGCGCGAGGTGTTCGGCGCGCTGGTTGTGACGAGCGACACCGAGGACGCCTTCGGCGAGGCGGACGTCCGGCTGCTGAGCACGATCGCCAGCCAGCTCGGCGTCGCCCTGGACAACGCCCGGCTGTTCGACACCGAGCAGCGGCGCGTGCGCCAGCTGGAGCGCGTCAACAAGCTCTCGATCGCCATCACCGCGCAGCTCGACTCGTACGAGAACCTGCGGATCGCCGCCGAGGCGATCGCCAACATCTTCGAGGTGCGGCACTGCGGGATCGTGCTGACCGGCGCGGGGCCGGCGGTGGTGGCCCGCAGCGCCGCCAGCGTCGGGCCGGGCGAGCCGCTGCGCTTCTCGCTGCCGCTGCAGCAGATCGCCGAGGCGATCGAGCTGCGCGCCCCGCTGCTCATCCCATCGGTCAGCGCCGACGAGAAGCTGTGCCAGAGCGCCCCGCAGCTCGCCGCGGCCGGCGTCGAGGCGCTCGCGCTGGCGCCGCTGCTCTCGGGCGGGCGGCAGGACGGAATGATCATCGTGGACGCCACCGGCCGGCAGCACCAGTTCCTGCAGGGCGAGCTGACGCTGCTGGAGACGATCGCCAGCCTGCTCGCGCAGGTGATGGAGAACGCCCGCCTGTACCGCGAGGTCGAGAACGAGCGCTCGACGCTGCGCGCGGTGCTGCGCGGAGCGGCCGACCCGATCCTGCTGATCGACCCGCACGACCGGCTGCTGCTGGCGAACCGCGCCGCCGAGGAGCGGCTGGGCCTGAGCGCGGCGGGGATGCCGCTGAAGGCGCTCGTGCACCAGGAAGAGCTGCTCAGGGCGCTCGGCAGCGGGCGCAACGGGCACGAGGCGCAGCCGACCTCCGCCCCCAGCGAGGTCACCCTCGACAACGGCGCGACCTTCAGCGTCAGCGTGGCTCCGGTGCGGAATGTGGACAACGGCCTGCTCGGGCGGGTCGCCGTGCTGCAGGACATCACGGCGATCAAGGAGCTCGAGCGGCGCGAGCAGGAGCGGCTGCGCAGCATGTTCCAGCGCTACGTCTCGGCGCAGGTGGTCGAGGAGGTGATGGCGGGCGGCGGCGACTTCGGCGAGCCGGCCGAGCGCGACGTCGTCGTGCTGATCGCCGACCT
This sequence comes from uncultured Roseiflexaceae bacterium, assembly GCA_937974195.1. Taxonomy (GTDB): domain Bacteria; phylum Chloroflexota; class Chloroflexia; order Chloroflexales; family Roseiflexaceae; genus CALJIC01. The sequence goes on from CALJIC010000295.1 coordinate 5,902, forward strand.
GCGCGGCTACACGTCGCTCACCGAAGGGCTGGAGCCGCGGGTGCTGGTGGAGCAGGTGCTCAACCGCTACTTCACGGCGATGATCGATGTGCTCTACCGCCACGGCGGCACGATCGACAAGTTCCTGGGCGACGGGTTCATCGGCCTGTTCGGCGTCCCGATCGCGCGCGAGGACGACCTGGAGCGGTCGCTGGTCGCAGCGGTGGACCTGCAGCGGGCCTTCGCCGAGCTTCAGCGCGGCTGGCGCGAGGAGCTGGACCTGGAGATCGGCATGGGCATCGGGCTGGGCTACGGGCGCGCGGTGGTGGGGCACATCGGCTCGGCGCAGCGGCTGGACTACACGGTGATCGGCGACGTGGTGAACATCGCCAGCCGGCTGAGCGGGCTCTCGAAGGGCGGCCAGATCTTCGTCTCGTACCACCTGGTGGACGCGCTCCCGCGCGGCTGGCGCACCCCCTGGCCGCTACAGCCGATCGGCCGCGTTCCCCTGAAGGGCAAGCACGAGCCGCACCTGGTGTACGAGATCGAGTACCGCTGACGCGAGGCGCAGCCGCCGAGTCAGGAGTCGAGCGTCTCGCGCACCTTCCGGATCAGGGCCGCGGGCGTGAACGGCTTGTGCAGGAACGACAGCCCCTCCTCCAGCTGCCCGTGGTGGACGATCGCGGTGTCGGTGTAGCCGGAGGTGTACAGCACCTTCATGCCGGGGTAGTGCGCCATGAGCTGCTCGGCCAGCGCGCGCCCGCCGAGCCGCGGCATCACCACGTCGGTCAGCAGCAGATCGACGGGCGGGCTCTCTGGGTCGGCCGCCATCTGCAGCGCCTCCTCGCCGTGCGCGGCCACCAGCACAGTGTAGCCCTGGCCGCGCAGCACGCGCGCAGCCATGTCGCGCACCAGCTGGTCGTCCTCCACAAGCAGAATCCGCTCGCTGCCGCGCGGCAGCTCGCCGGCCTCCTCGCCGCGGCGCAGCTGCGTCGGCTCCCCCTCGGCGCGCGGCAGATAGAACATGAACGTCGAGCCGCAGCCGACCTCGCTGTAGGCCCAGATCGTCCCGCCGTGCTGCTTCACAATGCCGTAGCAGGTCGCCAGACCGAGCCCGGTGCCCGCGCCGGGCGGCTTGGTGGTGAAGAACGGCTCGAACAGATGCTGCATCGTCTGCGCATCCATCCCCACGCCGTTGTCCGAGACGGCGACCATCACGTAGGGCCCGGGGATGACGCTGGGGTGGGTGCGCGCGAACTCCTCGTCGAGGGTGACGTTTCTGGTCTCGATCGTCAGGCGCCCGCCGTCGGGCATGGCATCGCGCGCGTTGACCACGAGGTTGACGATCACCTGCTCGATCTGCCCGACATCGGCGCGCGTCGGCCACAGCTCCGGCGCGGGCGCGATCACGAGCGTGATGTCCTCGCGGATGAGACGCCGGAGCATGCGGTCCATGTCCGCGAGCAGGTCGTTGAGGCTGATCACCTGCGGGTCGCTGATCTGGCGGCGGGCGAACGCGAGCAGCTGCCGGGTGAGCTTCGTGGCGCGGTCGGCGGCGCGGCGGATCTCGCGCAGATCCTCCTGGACCACGTGGTCGGGCGGCAGCTCATCGGCGGCCAGCTGCGCGTAGCCGTCCACGGCGACGAGCAGGTTGTTGAAGTCGTGCGCGACTCCCCCGGCGAGCCGGCCGATGCCCTCCATCTTCTGGGCCTGGATGAGCTGGGCCTGAAGCCGCCGCTGCTGGGTCACGTCGCGCGCCACGACGATCACGACCGGCTCGCCCTGCCATACCGCGGAGGCGCTGCGCGCCTCGAACCAGACCCAGTCGGCGCTCAGGGCGTGGCGGTAGCGGAAGGTCACCTGCGCCACGCCCTGATGCGCGCCGGGGGCCCAGCGATCGCGGACCTGCGCGAGGTCCTCGGCGTGAACGGCGTCGAGCACCGGCGTGCCGATCAGGCGCTCGGGGTCGTAGCCGAGCAGCCGCTCGAAGGCCGGGCTGGCGTAGGCGAAGCGCTGCGCGCCGTCGACCATGAAGATCAGGTCGCTGATGTTCTCGGTGATGAGCCGGAAGCGCTCCTCGCTCTCGCGCAGCGCCTCGAGCGTGCGCCGCCGCTCGGTGATGTCGATGCCGGTGCCGACCAGGCGGGTGACGCGGCCGCTGTCGTCGCGCAGCGGCGTGAGCAGGCGCAGCCAGTAGGTCGGGACCCCTTGCGGGGCGTACACCTGCTCCTCGGTGCTGGGCGTGCCGTCGCGCACGGCCTTCTCGTAGGCGGCGCGCACGTGGGCGGCGAACTCGGGCGGGAGAAAGTCCTCGGGCCGGCGCCCGGCGATCATATCGCCGCCGTGCCCGGTGGCGCGCTGGTGGGCGGGGTTCGAGCCGACGTAGCGGAAGTCGCCGGCATCGTCGACGTCCACGACGAAGATCGGCATCTCGGCGCCCTCGTAGATGCTGCGGAGAAACTCCTCGCGCTCCCGGAGCTCCTGCTCGGCCCTGCGGCGCTCGGCCAGCTCGACGTGCAGCCGCTGGTTGGCGCTCTGCAGGGCGAAGAGCGTCTCGCGCAGGGCCACGCTGTAGCGGTCGATGATCAGGGCGATGAAGATCAGCATCACCAGCGCCGTGAGGACGGCCATCGGCGTTGCGGCCGAGTGGTCTTCCGTGCTAGAGAGCGGGCTCTGGCGGTGCTCCAGCCAGGCAGCCATCACGATAATGGCGCAGCTAGCGGCGATGCACATGACGAGAGAGCGGCGGTTGCCGAGCAGCCCGATGAGGATCGTCGGGATGGCGAACGCCAGCAGGCCGGCGCGCGCGTGGGCAACGCCGGTGTTGAGCAGCACCAGCGCGAGGGCCACCAGCATGGACGCAGACGCTATCGTGGCGCTGAGGCGAATGCGGCCGCGGTAGGAGAGCAGCAGCGCAACAAAGATGCCGAAGGTTGCCGCCAGTACAGCCAGGCTGATGCGGAAGCGCTGCTCGAGCGGGTTGGATCCGAAGACGGTGATCACCAAGCTAAGCAGGGCGAGCACAATACACGCCAGCAGCGCCTGCTGCAGGAGGCGCGTGTGGCGCGGCTCTACCAGCTCAGCGGTGGCCACATCATCCAGCCAGCTGCGCAGCCGGTCCAGCATATATAACCTCAGAGTACGATCTCAAACGCCGGGGAGGATCGGCTGCGGTCATGGCACGCCGGTTGAGTGCATTATAAACCGGAGTCAACCACCGTGCGCGCCGGGCCGCCCACAATTGACGAAGCGGCGGGCAGGTGCTATAATTGTCGCACACCCGTTCATACTGCAACGCTGCCGAAGAGCACCCGCCCTGCGGCGGCGTTTTTGTCTGTCAACGCCCGCTGGGAACGGCCAGCAGCACCCCGTCACCCGAGGAGAGGACTCGTCCGATGTCGAAGGACAAGATCGTTATCAAGGGCGCCCGTGAGCATAACCTGAAGGGCGTGGACCTCGAGATCCCGCGCGACAAGCTCGTGGTGCTAACCGGCGTCTCAGGGTCGGGCAAGTCGTCGCTGGCCTTCGACACTCTGTATGCCGAGGGGCAGCGGCGCTACGTCGAGAGCCTCTCAGCCTACGCGCGCCAGTTCCTGGGGCAGATGGAGAAGCCGAAGGTCGACTTCATCGGCGGGCTCTCGCCGGCGATCGCGATCGAGCAGAAGAGCGCCTCCAAGAACCCGCGCTCGACTGTCGGCACGGTGACTGAGATCTACGACTACCTGCGCCTGCTGTACGCGCGGGTCGGCACGCCGCACTGCCACCAGTGCGGGCGCGAGGTCGGCTCGCAGAGCGCGGAGCAGATGGTGAACCGGGTGCTGCAGCTGCCGGCCGGGACGCGCTTCATGGTGCTGGCGCCGCTGGTGCTCCAGCGCAAGGGCGAGTATAAGGATGTCTTCGCCGAGGCCAGGGCCGACGGCTTCGCGCGGGTGCGGGTGGACGGCCAGATCTACGACCTCAGCCAGGAGATCAAGCTCAACAAGAAGGTCAAGCACACCATCGAGGTGGTGGTTGACCGCCTGGTGATGCCCGAGCGGCCGGCGGGCGCACACCAGCCGCCGGCGAACGGTGTGAACGGCACGTCGGCCACAGCCCGCCCGGCGCGGGTCGGGCGTGCGGCGGCCAACGAGCAGAGCGAGTGGGACGCCTTCGTGACCCGCCTGACGGACAGCATCGAGCAGGCGCTGCGGGTGGGCGAGGGCACCGTGGTGATCAGCATCCCCGAGGGGGTGCAGCGCGCCGCGGCCCAGCGTGACGGCGGCGAGCCTGACGGCGGCCAGGATCGCCGGGCGCCGAGCGCCGGCGAGGAGTGGCTGATGAGCGAGGAGAACACCTGCACCCACTGCGGGATCTCGTTCCCGGAGCTGGCGCCGCAGATGTTCTCGTTCAACAACCCGCAGGGCGCCTGCCCCGAGTGCACCGGCCTGGGCACGCGCCTGGAGGTGGACCCGCAGCTGCTGGTGCCGAACCCGTCGCTGACGCTGCACGAGGGCGCGATCCCCTACTGGGGCGAGCTGCGCAAGAAGCGCGACTCGTGGGCCTACCGCTGCCTGCAGGCGATCGCCCAGCACTACGAGTTCGACCTGGACACGCCCTGGGACCAGCTCAGCGAGCGCGCCCGGCACGTGATCATCTACGGCAGCGGCAAGGAGCGCATCCGCTTCACCTGGAGCGACGAGAACTCCGGCTCGCGCGGCGAGTTCATGCGGCCGTGGGAGGGGCTGGCACACGAGATCCGCCGCCGCTACCACCAGACCGGCAGCGAGATGACGCGCGAGTTCTACCAGAGCTTCATGAGCGAGCAGCCCTGCCCGAAGTGCAACGGCGCGCGCCTGCGCCCCGAGAGCCTGGCGGTGACCGTCGGCGGCCTCTCGATCCGCGAGGTGTGCCGCATGAACATCGCCGAGGCGTACGACTGGGCGCTGTCGCTCTCCGGGGGGAACCCGGGGGCCGAGGGCCGCGGAGCCGCCCGTGAGAACGGCGCGGCTCGCAATGGGACATCGCCGAACGGCTCTGAGCCCGAGGCCCACCGCTCGCCTCTCACCGAGTACCAGCTCGAGATCGTCGCCGACGTGCTGAAGGAGATCCGCGAGCGGCTCGGCTTCCTGCTGAACGTCGGCCTGCACTACCTGACGCTCGAGCGCGGCGCGCCGACCCTCTCCGGCGGCGAGGCGCAGCGCATCCGGCTGGCCTCGCAGATCGGCAGCGGCCTGGTGGGCGTGATGTACATCCTCGACGAGCCGAGCATCGGGCTGCACCAGCGCGACAACCGCAAGCTGCTCGACACGCTGCTCAAGCTGCGCGACCTCGGCAACACCGTGATCGTCGTCGAGCACGACCTGGAGACGATGCAGGCGGCCGACTACCTGATCGACTTCGGGCCGGGGGCGGGCGTGAAGGGCGGGCAGCTCGTCGCCGCCGGCCCGCCCGAGGCCGTGGCGATGGTGAAGGAGTCGCAGACCGGCGCGTACCTCTCCGGCCGGCTGGAGATCCCGGTGCCGAAGCGGCGGAGGATCTCTTCCACAGATGGCGCGGAGAACCGATCCACGGAGAGCGCGGAGGGCACGGAGAGCCGATCCACGGAGGGCACGGAGAGTAAGGAGGGGAGCCAGAAGCGGCGACGGGGGCGGCCGCCGAGGGTTTCTGCCCCTGCGCCCGCAGCGGCGCGCGGCGCGTGGCTGGAGCTCGAGGGCGCGACCATGAACAACCTGCGCGACGTGTCGATACGCCTGCCGCTCGGCACGTTCGTGTGCGTCACCGGCGTCTCAGGGTCGGGCAAGTCCTCGCTGATCACCGAGACGCTGTACCCGGCGCTGGCCAACCGGCTCAACAAGGCGCAGCTCAAGCCGGGCCCGTTCCGGGCGCTCAGGGGCCTCGAGCACCTGGACAAGGTGATCGACATCGACCAGCAGCCGATCGGCCGCACGCCGCGCTCTAACCCGGCCACGTATGTGAAGCTGTTCGACCTCATCCGCGAGCTGTTCGCCAGCTCTCCCGAGGCGAAGCTGCGCGGGTATGAGGCCGGCCGCTTCTCCTTCAACCTGAAGGGCGGGCGCTGCGAGGCGTGCGAGGGCAACGGCGAGAAGCGCATCGACATGCAGTTCCTGGCCGATGTGTGGGTGCGCTGCGACGTGTGCAAGGGCAAGCGCTACAACCGCGAGACGCTGCAGGTGAAGTACAAGGGCAAGAGCATCGCCGACGTGCTGGAGATGGACGTCCAGACGGCGATGGAGTTCTTCGACAACGTCCCGCGCATCCGGCGCATCCTGCAGACCCTGCACGACGTCGGGCTGGACTACATCGCGCTCGGGCAGCCGGCCACAACCCTCTCGGGCGGCGAGGCGCAGCGGGTGAAGCTCGCCAAGGAGCTGGCGCGCGTCGCGACCGGCCGCACGGTCTATATCCTGGACGAGCCGACGACCGGCCTGCACTTCGCCGACGTGCAGCGGCTGCTGCAGGTGCTCCACCGCCTGGTGGACTCCGGGAACACGGTGATCGTGATCGAGCACAACCTGGACGTGATCAAGACCGCCGACTGGATCATCGATATGGGCCCGGAGGGCGGCGACGGCGGCGGGCGCGTGGTGGCGTGCGGCACGCCGGAGCAGGTGGCCGAGGTGGAGGAGTCGTACACCGGCCAGTTCCTGCGGGAGATCCTGTCGGGCGTGACGGTGAGGTAGCGCCGCGCCCCTGCCGGATCTATTGGGCGCCCCGCAGCGCACGACTACAGAGCCGCCCACCGAGGGCGGCTCTGCTCGTTGAGGGAGATATGGCGACGCTGCTGGCTGTCGACGTCGGGCTCCGGGCGGGGCTGGCGCTGTTCGGCGAGGAGGGGCGGCTGCGCTGGTACCGCTCGCACAACTTCGGCAGCGCGGCGCGGCTGCGGCGGGGCGCGCACAGCATCCTGAACGAGCTCCCGGACCTGGCGTGGCTCGCGCTCGAGGGCGGCGGGCCGCTCGCCGAGATCTGGGTGGCGGAGGCGCAGCGCCGGGACGCGGGGGTGCTGATGACCGGCGCGGAGGCGTGGCGCGAGCGCCTGCTGCTCCCGCGCCACCAGCGCAGCGGGCCACAGGCCAAGCAGAGCGCCGACGCGCTGGCGCGGCGGGTGATCGTCTGGTCGGGGGCGCCGCGCCCGACATCGCTCAGGCACGACGCGGCCGAGGCGATCGCGCTCGGGCTCTGGGCCGCGCTCGAGGTCGGCTGGCTGCCCGAGATGCCGGCTGAGATACGGCGCTAGGGCTCCTCGGAGGAAGGAACCACGCACGTACAGGCGCAGCGTGCCGCGCCCCAGCGAAGCCTACACGAAGCGCTCGAAGACGCGGTTCCCGAGCATGCGCCCGCGCTCGGTGAGCCGCACCCCGCCCGCGTCGCGCTCGACGAGCCCCAGCTCCGCCAGCTCCGCCAGCTCCGCGCCGAAGACCGAGTCCATCTCCAGCCCGACCCGGTCGCGGAAGTGGGCGAAGCTGACCCCGACGTTCATCCGCAGCCCCATGAACATCGTCTCCGCCGCCAGGTCGCGCGCCGAGAGCTCGGTGACCTCCGCCACCGGCGGGTCGCCCGCGCGCACCCGCTCGATGTAGTCGTCGATCCCCAGCACGTCCACGTAGCGCCGCGGGTAGAGGTGGCCGTGCGCCCCGGCCCCGACCCCCAGGTAGTCCGCGTTGAGCCAGTAGGCGAGGTTGTGGTGGCAGGCGTGCCGCGGGATCGCAGCTCGGGCGGCCGCCGCCGCAGCGGCGCGGTCCGCGATCTCCGAGGAGCAGCCGGCGGGGCGGGCCCAGTTGCTGATCTCGTACTGCACGTAGCCGGCGGCGGCGAAGCGCTCCATCGCGCGCTCGTACATCGCGCCGGTCGCGTCGTCGTCCGGCACGCTCACCCGCCCAGCGGTCACCTGGGCGTAGAGCGGCGTGCCCGGCTCGAGGATCAGCGAGTAGAGCGAGAAGTGCTCGGCGCCCCAGGTGACGATCTCGCGCAGCGTGGCGTCCCACTGCTCCTCGTTCTGGCCGGGCAGGCCGAAGATGAAGTCGAGGTTGACGCTGTCGAACCCAGCCGCGCGGGCGTCGTCGAACGAGGCGTAGGCCTCGGCCGCCGTGTGGATGCGCCCGAGCACCCGCAGCGTCGGGTCGTGGAGGCTCTGGACGCCCATGCTGACCCGGTTGACGCCCAGCGCCCGCAGCGAGCGCAGGTAGTCGCGGCCGAGCACCGTGCCGGGGTTGCACTCGACGGTGACCTCGGCGGCGGCGAGCGGCACGACGCGATCGGCCGCGGCGAGCACCCGCTCCATGAGCGGCAGGGGCAGCATGCTGGGCGTCCCGCCGCCGAGGAAGACCGTGGGCCGGAGCGAGACGCGGGTCAGCGTCGCGGCCGGCAGATCCCCGATCGCCGGCTGGGCGCCGGCCTCAGCGAGCGGAGCGCCGCCATCGGCAATCCCGCCGAGCTCCGCGCACAGGGCCTCGACATACGCCTCCATGCGGTGCTCCATGTTGGCGTAGGTGTTGAAGTCGCAGTACGAGCAGCGGCGGTGGCAGAAGGGGATATGAATATAGAGATGCCGGACGCCGCGAGCGGCTCCGGCACGCCAATCAGCGGTCATTGGTTTTCGACTGTTCTAGCGCGGGAGCTGGTAGGGGGCGCACCGATAGCCCACGAGGCGCTCGTAGTCGGCCACGCGCACCAGCACCAGCCGGCCGGGGAGCGTGAGCGCCATGTACATGCCCCAGTGAGCTACCGCCAGCACCGGCTCCTGGCCGATGACGAGCGTCACCGGGTCCACGCGGCGAAGGTCAAGGGTCGGCCCGGGTGTCCCGTCCAGATCATAGGTAGTCACGAGCACCGCGCTCTCCTGCGAGTCGTTGAAGAGCTGAGCAGCAGGACCGATAGCGGCTGGTTAAACCTTTCTATATGCACTAGTATACCGCGCCGGCCGCGGCGCCGCAAGCAGAAAAATCGGGCGCGCCATACGAAAGGGTGCTTGGGCGTAGGGCCGAAGCCGCCGCGCCCAAGCACCCTGCCGGAGAACGTCCGCCGCCCGGCCTAGACCTCGAAGTGCTTGAAGGTGGGCAGGTGCTCGCGGTTCTTGGCGAACATCTCGTTGACCATCTGGCGCGCCTCGGCCAGCGAGAGCACCGCGGCGGTCAGCGGGTCGTGGCAGACCGCCTGGTAGACGAGCGTCGGGTCGCCGCTGAGGCAGCCCTCCACCGCGAGCTCCTCGATCTGCGAGGAGAGCCCGGTCAGCATGGCCACCGAGGGCGGCAGCGCGCCGACGCGCACCGCCTGCAGCCCCTTGCGGCTGGCCCACACCGGCACCTCGACGCAGGCGCCGTACGGCAGGTTGTCGACCAGCCCGTGGTTGGGCACATTGCCATTGAACTCGAACGGCTCGCCGCCCATCAGCGCGTTGATGATATAGGCCGCGTACTCGTGGCCGCGCTCGAGCGAGATCGGGTTATCCGACGCGAACCACTGCTTGGCCTCGTCGCGCCACTTGTCCTCGCGCCACTCGTACCACTTGATCGTCGCCGCGTAGACGCCGGGGTTCCAGCCGGTGCCGTGGGTGCAGTACTTCTCGATCAGGTCCGGCCGCTTGCGGAACCACCAGTTGTACTCCGAGTGGTGGCCGCTCGACTCGGTCGGGTAGTAGCCGAGCGCGAGGTACATCTCGTTGCGCACCTGCTCCTCGTTGTACACCTCCGGCCGCTCGGTGATCGCCTTGTGGATCAGCGGGTAGGCGTCCTGGCCCTTCCACTTGTACTCGAGGTACCAGGCCATGTGGTTGATGCCGGCGCAGGTGTAGGTGATCTCGCTCATCGGCGCGCCGATCCAGCGGGCGAGCATCTCGGCGGTGCCCTGGACGCTGTGGCAGAGGCCGGTCAGCTGGATGCTGGTCTCGCGCTGCATGGCCCGGCAGAGCATGGCCATGGGGTTGGTGTAGTTCAGCATCGTGGCGTCCGGGCAGTAGCGCTCCATATCCCGGGCGATCTCGAGCATCACCGGGATGGTGCGCAGGGCGCGGAAGATGCCGGAGGGGCCGCGGGTGTCGCCGATGTTGGTGTCGATGCCGTACTTCTTGGGGATCTCGATGTCGTGCCGCCACACATCCAGCCCGCCGGCCAGGATCGTCACCAGCACCACGTCGGCGTCCTTGAGCGCCTCGGCGCGGTCCATGGTGGCCTCGACCTTTGCCGGGTAGTTGCCGAGCTCGACGATGCGGCTCACCGCCTTGTAGGCGAACTCGAGCCGCTCGGCGTCGATGTCCATCAGGGTCAGCGTCGCATCCTGCAGCAGCGGGAAGGTCAGGATGTCGCGCGCCAGGCCGCGGGTGAACCCGAGGCTGCCGGCTCCGATGAAGGCGATCTTGGTCACGGTAGTCCTTCTCTTCTAACTAGGGCGGTCACGATCCACGGAGGACACGGAGGGCACGGATGCCACGTTCACGGAGGGCACGGATGCCACTTCCAGGGAGGATAGAACAAGAGGATACGGAGATGTCGTTCCTTTCGTCGCAGTATACATCGCTTCGGGCGGGCTCTGATCGCCGCGGGAAGACAGGGTGACGGGGTGATGGGGTGACTCTTTGTCGCCGGAAGCCCGTGCCGCACCCCAAAACCACATTAACACCCCGTCACCTTGTCACCTTGTCACGCGGGCTCTGGTCGCCCCGGACGGCTGACGGGGAGACAGGGTGACGGGGTGAGAGGGTGATGGGGTGACTCTTTGTCGCCGGAAGCCCGTGCTGCACCCCAAAACCACATTAACACCCCGTCGCCTTGTCACCTTGTCACCTTGTCACCTGGTCACCCCGTCACCTGCCGTCACCGTGTCACGAATCGACCGGCTCGGCGATGCTGATCAGGCGGTGGGTCATGTCCACCACCTCGTCGCCGACGTACACCCGGTCGCCGTAGCACGAGACGAGGGTGAGCAGCTCGCGGCCCTGCGGCAGGATGTACTGCACCTCGTGGGGCCTGGCGAGCACCTTGCGGGTGAGCACATACTCGCGCGACTTGCCCGCGGCGTCGTAGAGCGTGATGCGCGCGCCGGGCTCCAGCTCCTTGAGGCGGCCGAACGGCGCGGGGATGTGCAGCGCGTGGCGGAAGCGCAGCACGTGGCCCCACAGCACGACGTTCTCACCTCCGCCGGGGACGCTGCTGCGGTTGTACCAGCCCACGTCGTGGTCCGGCACGATCGGCGCGCGGTTGGCGTCCAGCCCGACCGCGACGATGCGCGCGTCCAGGTCGATCGCGCCCGCCACGATGCGCACCGGCGGGCCGAGCGCTGCGGGCTGGGGCGCAGGCGCGCTGGCCTTGACCGCCGGCCCGTACTCGCGCCCGAGCAGGCCGAGCAGCACCTTGTACGGCTCGGGGTTCTCGGGGTGGTACTCGAAGCGGGCGCGCTCGAACCACTGCACCAGGTAGGCGCGGCCGTCGCCCAGAGTCTCGAAGCGCGGCTCGGTGAGCGGCACGCCGAACAGCGCCAGGCTCTCGGCCTCGCTCACGCCCGGCCGGCCGTCCAGCTCTAGGCCGCTGGCGCGCCACGCGCTGAGGAACGGGCCGCAGGCGGCGATCCCGGTCTCGGGGAAGGGGCGGCACTCGCCGCCCAGCGGCTCATGCCCGGCCGTGCTGGCCGCCGTGCGCCCGGCGGCGAGCAGGTCGGCGCCGAGGCGGCCGAGCTGCACGTCGTACGGCCGCTGGTTCTGCGGGTGGAGCTCCAGGCGGCCGCGCTCGAACCACTGGGCCTGCACCGCGCGCCCCTCGATCGTCTCGTTCTGCAGCGGGGTGATCGGGAAGCCGAAGACCGGCAGGCCGCCGTTGCGCTCCCAGAACTCGCGGATGCGCCCGCTGATGCAGTAGCCGGTCTCGGGGAAGCAGCGCTGTGCCGCCTGCGCGTCGGTGCGCGCGGGGAACGCCAGGGCGAGCAGCAGCGTCGTCAGCAGGAAGAGCCCGCGGTGTCCCATGCCTGTGTCTCCTAGGTCGTGAAGGAATGCGCGGCCGTGGCCGCCGAGCGCCGGAAAGAGGACGTTTCTGAGGTGGCTTCGCTTTCCCAATCCCCAAGAGGTTGCGATGCCAGGCGACCGCGTCATCGTGCGATCAGGCCAGCTCCGCCCGCGCCGCCTCGACGTCCACCAGGTGGGCGGGGCCGGCGACGCGCCCGCGCACCGCCTCCAGGCCCAGCCCGAGCCCCTCGATCGCCTGCACCACCGCGTCCTCGTGCTCGCGGCCGGTGATGAACACCGCCGTCGGGCCGGTGTCGGTCGAGCAGTACACCGGCACCCCGGCGCTGCGCAGCTCGTTGCACATGCGGAACAGCGCGATGTTCTCCGGCTCCCAGCCGAAGATCTTGTTCTCCATGCTGCCGGACATCGTCACGCCGTGCAGCCGGATGCTGTCGAGCTCCGCCCAGCGCCCGATCGCCCGCCAGTCGCCGGCCAGCGCCGCGTCGACGCACGCGAGCACCTCGTCGCGGCGGCTCTCCATCCAGCTGCGGAAGAAGGAGCTGCGCGGCGCGTCGCGGTGCGCCTCCTCGGTCCTGAGCCCCACGCGCGAGTCGATCGGCACGGTGATCAGGCTGGCGCCCTCCAGCTGGCCGGCGGTGTCCAATCGCACCGCGAAGCTGTCCTCGTGCGCGATCCCGGGGTAGGAGAGCCACAGCGACATGCCGCCGGCGGCGCTGCGGCAGCCCGAGCCGGCCAGCAGGCGCGCCATGCAGCTGACGAAGCGGGAGTTGGCGGCGGCCTCGTCGCCGAACAGGGCGGCGATCGCCGCCAGCGCGAGGGCCGCGGAGGCCGAGGCGCTTGTGCCGAGCCCCTTGCCGAACTTCGTGGCGCGCACGCTGTTGCGCGAGACCACGCGCGCGCGGCTGCTCACGCCGGCGATCCTGCGCAGCGCGTCGAGGCTCTGCACCACCCGCTCCCGGTCGCGCCCGGCGGCCACCCGCCCGCCGATCGTCACGGTGTCTTCGGCGAGGTCCGGGTCGAACTCGACCAGCGTCAGCGTGGAGCCGGCGTCGTTACAGAGCGAGACGCTCGGCAGGTAGGCGATGCGCCAGTCCCAGTCCGCCAGGCCGTGGTACTTGAGCACCCCCTGCATCGGGTAGGCGCGCGCTGCGGCGGCGCCGCGCGCGCGCCCGCGCCCCTCGAGGCGCGGGTAGGCTTCGAGACGGATGCCACGTGCGCGCAGGCCATCGAGGATGGCGCGGTGGTCGTCGGCCATGGCCGCGGCGATGTCGGCGAAGTCGGGGGGGACGGATGTGCTCACGACTGGGTGAAGGCTTTCTCTCTGGTGGTGGTTGCCGCCTCTGTTATACCACGAACTCGTTTATAATCAAGCACGGCTGGTTAGGCAACGAGCGCTACGCGGTCGCGCCGCCCTTCGTACAGGGTGGCGAGCTCTCCCCAGACCCCTTCGGAGGGCGCGGGGGCGTGGCCGCTCCGTACGTTATGTCACGCACTGGATGGGCGGGAGGGCCACCCCCGCCGCTGATACTCAACCCCGAATGGGAGCCGGGGGCGAAGGAGCAAGGAGGCAGAAAGCTATGGATATCGGACTGATCGGCCTCGGGCGCATGGGCGCGGGCATGGCGCGGCGCTGGCTGCGTCACGGGCACCGGGTGGTGGTGACGAACCGCAGCCACGGCCCGATCAAGGAGCTCGAGGCTGACGGCGCGGTGGGCGCCTACAGCTACGAGGAGCTGGTGAAGGCGCTGCCGCAGCCGCGGGCGATCTGGATCATGCTGCCGGCCGGCGGCGTGACCGAGCAGGCGATCGACGCGCTCGTGCCGCTGCTCTCGCCCGGCGACACGATCATCGACGGCGGCAACACCAACTACAACGACGACATCCGCCGCGCGGCGAAGCTGAAGGAGCACCAGATCAACTACATCGACCAGGGCACCAGCGGCGGGATCTGGGGCCTGGAGAACGGCTTCGCGATTATGGTCGGCGGCGACCCGGCGGCGGTCAAGCCGATCGAGCAGGCGTTCATCGACCTGGCGCCGCCCGACGGCTACCTGCACTGCGGGCCGGTCGGCAGCGGCCACTTCGTCAAGATGGTCCACAACGGCGTCGAGTACGGCATGATGCAGGCCTACGCCGAGGGCTTCGAGATCATGAAGGCCAAGAAGGAGTTCGGGCTGGACCTGCACGCGATCGCCAAGATGTGGGGCCACGGCAGCGTGGTGCGCTCCTGGCTGCTGGAGCTGACCGAGGCGGCCCTGCGCGAGGACCCCGAGCTGTCGAGCATCAAGGGCTACGTCGAGGACAGCGGCGAGGGGCGCTGGACGATCCAGACGGCGATCGACCTGGACGTGCCGGCGCCGGTGATCACGCTGTCGCTGTTCGAGCGCTTCCACTCGCGCCAGGAGGACTCTTTCGCAGCGAAGGTGCTGGCCGCGATGCGCAGGGGCTTCGGCGGCCACGCGGTGAAGAAGGCCGAGTAGAACGACGGCGCACCTCAGAAGCGCAGCAGAGCGGGGCCGGGGCGGCGATGTGCTGCCCCGGCCCTTTCGCATATCCCAACCGCCGCACCTGACTTTCGCCAGGGCGGCGCGAGCGCAGTTGGGGAATAGTATGCCGGAACAGCGCAGCCAGCGGCGAGCGCTGGAAGGTTCAAAGCGGTAGTGTTTGTTGAACGTTTGAGAAAGGTTTGAGAAATGAAGACCAATCAGCTCTCGCCCAGCGGCGTCGAGCGGCAGACCGCCGTGTTTCTGTTGATGGGTGTGTCCGCCCTGGTTGCGCTGATCGCCGCGATCGTCGCGGTGCAGCTGCCCGTCCCGGCTCTGCCGGCCAGCGAGGCGGCCCCGCGCCCCACCAGCTGGTCGCCGGGCGGCCATATCACCGGCAGCGTCTACGACGGCGGCGACTACTCGCGCCGGGCGGCTCAGCCATGGTCGCCGGGCGGCCACATCACCGGCAGCGTCTACGACGGCGGCGACTATGGGGTATGGCAGCCGGCCACGCCGGCGGGAAGTGGCGCGGTGACCGTCACCGGGCTGGCGTTCGACGGGACGCGCTACGTCACGGCGCCGGTCACCACTGGCGCGGGGCAGAGCGGGAGCGGGTACACCGTGACGGCCCCGGTCTACGATGGCACCGCCTACCGCACCGCGCCGGTGCTGGTCGCGGCGCGCTGAGAGGCTCCGGCCACAAACACAACAGGGTCGAGGCAGCTGAGCTGTCTCGACCCTGTGTGAATGCACTACCGGGGCGCCACCGACGCGTCGCTACTCCTCGGACGTCGTCTCGGCCATCTCGGGCTCCTCGGAGTTCTCGGAGCTCTCGGAGCCCTCGGCGGCCTGCGCCGCCTGCTCGTCCGCGGTGACGCGGCGCAGGCTGAGGCCCATGCGCTGGCGCTGCTTGTCCAGGCTGATGATCTTGGCGGTGACCACCTGGCCCGGCTGCAGCAGGTCCCGCGGCTGGGCCTGCGGGTCAGCGTCAAGCTCGCTGGCGTGGATGAGCCCCTCGACCGCCTCTTCGATCTGGACGAAGGCGCCGAACGGCGCGACATTCGTGACCGGGCCGGTGACGAGCTGGCCGAGGCTGTAGCGCTGGTCGATCGTCTCCCACGGGTTGGCCTGCAGGCGGCGGATCGAGAGGCCGATGCGCTCGCGCTCCGGGTCGATCTCCACCACCATGACCTTCACCTCCTGGCCGGGCGACAGCACCTCGCGCGGGTGGTTGACGCGCTGCCAGGAGAGCTCGGAGATGTGCGCCAGACCGTCGGCGCCACCCAGGTCGATGAACGCGCCGAAGTTCGTGAGCTGGTTCACGCGCCCCGTCAGCACATCGCCCGGCTGCAGCTCGGTGAGCAGGCGCTGCTTCTGGGCCTTGCGCCACTCCTGCGTCGCGCTGCGCTCCGAGAGCACCAGGCGGTTGCGCTCGCGGTCCACCTCGATCACCTTGAGCGGGATCGTCTGGCCGACCATGCGCTGCAGCGCCTGCTGGCGCTCCTCGGCGGCGGTGCGGCCGTGGAGCTGCGCCACCTGCGAGGCCGGGACGAAGCCGCGGATGCGGTTGAACTGCACCAGCAGCCCGCCCTTGTTATACCCGATCACCTGGCCCTGGACGATGCCGCCCTCGGCGCTGAGCCGCGCGGCCTCCTCCCAGTCACGCGCCACCTGGACCATGGTGAGCGACAGGATCAGCTCGCCCTCACGGTTCTCCGGATCCTGGACATAGACCTGGATCGTGTCGCCGACCTTCAGGCCGCTGACGAACTCCTCGCCCATCTGGCGCAGATCCTGCTGCGGGATGATGCCCTCGCGCTTGGTGCCGATCGAGACGAGGATGCTGTCGTCCTCGATCTTCATCACCACGCCCTCGCGCACCTCACCGCGCTGCGGCCGGGCATAGTCGTACTCGTCCAGCAGCTGCGTCCAGTCGATGTCTTCCGTATCCTGGTCCATGTTGCCGGGATACACGTTCATGAACAAGCCTCCAAAGGGATAGATTTGGTTGCCTGCCGCCCACCTCTCCAGCGGCAGTTCGAATAGCGCACTTCGCGGAGGTGGTGGCCTGCTTCCACACACGTCAGGCCACAACCACGTTACCACAAACGCGGCGCCGGCTTCGAACGTGCCCCAGAAGCGGTGCCCGCGAAGGCTCCGCGCCGGCCGGCACTCCTAGGTCTCGGCGTTTCGAGAGTCGAGCTGCGGGAGGTGAGGCGCAAGCGGAGTAAATATGTTTTACAGAAGCAGAATTATACCTTGCTGATGCGAAGCTGTCAAATTTGCACCACTCGCACCCTTCCCCTATACTGCCGGGCGAGAGCCGACAAGGACACGACAGCGTGAGTCTGATCTTCATCTTCCTCGACGGGGTCGGGCTGGCGCCGGCCGGGCCTGACAACCCGCTGGCATCGGCGCCGCTGCCCGCGCTGCAGGCACTGCTCGGCGGGCCGCTGACGCTGGAGCAGGCCGCGTCCGGGCGCGGCGCGCCGCGCCCCGGCGAATCCCCCGCGCCCTCCGCGGATCATCGCTCGATCCTGCTGCGCGCGATCGACGCGACGCTCGGCGTGCCGGGGCTGCCGCAGAGCGGCACCGGCCAGACGGCGCTGTTCGCCGGGTTCAACGCGGCGGCGCTCCACGGCCGGCACCAGCCGCACTTCCCGCCGGTCGCGCTGCGCCCGCTGCTCGCCGAGCGCAGCGTCTTCCGGCGCGTCGGGGAGCGCGGCGGCCGCGCGGCGTTCGCCAACGCCTTCGGCGACGGGTACTGGCAGGCGGTCGCCGCCCGGCGCATCCGCCGCTCGGCGAGCGTGATCGCCGCCGAGGGCGCCGGCATCCGCTTCCGCGACGAGCAGGACCTGCGCGCCGGCCTGGCCGTCCCGTGGGATATCACCGGCGCGGCCATGCGCAGGCGCGGCGTCAGCGCCCCGCCCCTCTCGCCGGAGGCCGCCGGGGCGACGCTGGTTCGGCTGGCGGGCGACCACCAGCTGGTGTTCTTCGAGACGTTTCTGCCGGACCTCGCGGGGCACGGGCGGTGGATAGCCGACGATGCGGACGGCGCGGAGCAGGCCGCGGACGGCGATCGGCGGTCCGCCGTCGAGCAGATCCACGCCGCGATGGCGCGCATCGACGGGCTGCTGGGCGGCGTGCTGGCGGCGATGCGGCCCGAGGACACGCTGCTGGTGACCAGCGACCACGGCAACGTCGAGAGCCTGAGCGCTCCCGCCCACACCCGCAACCCCGTCCCGCTCCTCGCCGTGGGGCCCGGCGCCCCCCTGTTCGCGCAGGTCACGAGCATCGCCGAGGTGGCCGACGTCGTCGAGCAGGCGGCGCTGGCATCTGACGTGTAGCCGCCTGCGGCGCCGGAGACAAAGGAACTGCTCTGCAATCGCGACTGAGGATCAGCGAATGACCCGCATCGCCGTTATCTATAACCCGCACTCGCCCGAGTCCGAGCGGGTCTCGGGCGAGCTCGCCGCGTGGCTCCAGGCGCGCTCGATCGAGGTCTGGCGCGGCGTGTCCCACGAGGGGCGCGAGCCGCACGCGCTCGACCGCGTCGACCTGATCGTCGCGCTCGGAGGCGACGGGACCGTGCTGCGCGCCGCCCGCCTTGCGATCTCCTGCGGCGTCCCCGTGCTCCCGGTGGCGCTCGGGCACCTCAACTTCATGGCCGAGCTGCTCCCCGAGAACATGTACGAGGGGCTGGAGGCGTACCTCGACGGCCGGGGCTGGCTCGACGAGCGCACGCTGATCGAGGCGACCATCCACCACAACCACGGCGCGCACACCCGGCCCGAGCGGACGCTGGCGCTCAACGAGATCCTGGTGTCGCGCGCCGAGATCAACCGCACGCTGGTGGTGGACGCCACGGTCTACGACGCGCTGCTGACCAGCTACCACGCCGATGGCGTGATCGTCGCCACTGCGACCGGCTCGACCGCCTACGCGCTCTCGGCCGGCGGCCCGATCATCGACCCGCGCTCGACCGCCCTGGTGCTGGTGCCGGTCGCCGCGCACCTGACGTCCATCCCCTCGCTGGTGCTCCACGAGGACGCGGTGGTGACGCTGACGCTGCGCAGCCGGTACGCGGCGGCCTTCTCGGCCGACGGGCGCGACCACATCCCGCTGCACGAGGGGGACACGGTGATCGTCCGCCGCGCCCAGCAGACCTGCGCGTTCGCGCGGGTCTACCCGCCGAGCACGTTCTACAGCCGCCTGGCCCAGCGGCTCAGGCGGGACTGACTCACAGCGCCTGGCGCTCCTTGCTCTCGCGCTTGCGGGAGGAGGTGGCCGGCAGCTCGGCGCGCAGCAGCGAGCCCTCGACGATGCTCAGGAACGCGCGCCGGTCTGCGGCGCGCACGATCGCCTGCTCGTGGGCGCGGGCCAGCGCCACGGGGTAGCCCTGGCCCTTCATGCACTGGTCGTACACGATGCTGTGGACCAGGTCCACCTGCGCCGGGTCCTCCGCCACCCAGCGCGGGATCTCCACCCGGGCGATCTCGCGCCCGACGCGCATGTAGAAGAAGTGCACCAGGTGCGGCCCGTAGCTCTCCACGTTGACGCGCGACATGGAGACGAACAGCGGGCCGCGCTGCCCCTCGGCCAGCATGTCCCCCAGCGCGTCCGCGTCGGTCAGCCCCTGGCAGACGAAGCACGAGGGCTCGCGCCCGGCGGCCTGGTCGCTGCACTCGCTGCACTTCGCGCCGCGCCCGGCCGGCACATCGACGTCCGGGCAGAGCATGAGCCGGATGGTGCCCGCCACCTCCGGCGCGCGCGGCCGGCTGATGTACGAGGCGACCGGGATGCCCCGCTCGCGCATGCGGTCGAGGTAGGCCAGGTAGCGGCGCAGGAAGTGCTCCTGGACGAACTTCTCGGCCCCGGCGAGCGTCCAGCGCACCAGCGTGCCATCCTGCAGCGCGAGCGCCGGCGTGTCCCCGCGCAGCAGCAGGAACTCGTCGGCCAGGTCGGCCAGCGCCTCGCCCTCCTCGACGTCGCGCCGGGCGCTGAGGTAGTTGCCCTCGATCGCCACGCGCCGCACCCCGTCGCTCAGATACAGGTCCTCGTCGCGGTAGTAGAGCGTCGGCCGGGACGAGAGGCGCGCCTGCGGGCGCGCGCCGTAGCGCAGGTAGACCCGCCCGATGTTGATCACGTAGCAGGCGGCCATCCCGTGCCGCTCGACGTCGATCTGCGAGCCGTCGGTGGCGACCAGCGCGTACTCGGCCGGCCGCGGCGGGAGATCGTGCACGGCGTTGAGCGGCTCCACCGGGCGCGCCAGCAGCCATGCGGCCGACTCGCGGCTGAGGTCCACGGCCTCGGCCCAGCGCTCGTACGCGTCGGCCTCCTCCAGGTAGCGCCCGAGCGCCAGCCGCACCCGGTCGAGCCGGTCGTCGGCCGCGGCGGCGAGCGAGCCGCTCATCGCCCGGATCTGGCGGCTGAGCGCGGTGAGATCAAGGGGCATCGCGGTGTCCTCGTCGGTGCGAATGGGTGTTCGAGGCCAGCATAGGACAAGTGTTCGCGTTTGTCAACCGTTTTTTCA
Source organism: uncultured Roseiflexaceae bacterium (assembly GCA_937974195.1). Taxonomy (GTDB): domain Bacteria; phylum Chloroflexota; class Chloroflexia; order Chloroflexales; family Roseiflexaceae; genus CALJIC01. Next base: position 25,850 of record CALJIC010000295.1, read on the forward strand.
GCTTTTCGCTGCGCGGAAGTGATGCCGGCGGCCGGCGCAGCGCCTGTGCCCCATGCCCATGATGTACGGCCGCCGCGGCGCAGGGCGGCGTGGGGGGCGCCGGAGCGCCGCCCGCCTGCAGCCGCGCCTCATCCAGTCATCAGCCGCCCTTCATCCCAGGGGCGCAACGCGGCCAGCGTGCGCCCCGTCACTATAGCATGTGACGGCGCATGGACTAAGGAGGGGCTATGGCGTTTCATTTCCGCCTGCTAGGCCGCGCGGCCTCGCTCGCGCTGCTGGCGGCGCTGCTCATAGGGCACGCGCCCACCGCCGACGCACAGGCCGGCGAGCGCTGCTTCCCCGAGACCGGCTACTGCATCAGCGGCCGCATCCGCGAGTTCTGGGAGCAGAACGGCGGCCTGCCGGTCTTCGGCTTCCCGATCGACCCGCAGGGCGAGGAGATGATCGAGGGGCGGCCGGTCCAGGTGCAGTGGTTCGAGCGCACCCGCCTCGAGCTGCACCCGGAGAACCCCCCGCCCTACGACGTGCTCCTGGGCCGCCTGGGCGTCGATCGGCTGGAGCAGCAGGGGCGCGACTGGCGCACCTTCCCGACCGGCCCGCTGGTGCGGCCGGTGCCCTGCCGCGACTTCCCCGAGACGCGCCACGCGGTCTGCGGCGCGTTCCTGGAGTACTTCCGCAGCCACGGGCTCAACTTCGACGGGCGGCCGGGCATCAGCGAGCACGAGAGCATCGCCCTGTTCGGCATGCCGGTGAGCGACGAGATGGTGGAGACGCTCAGCGACGGGCGGCAGTACACGGTGCAGTGGTTCGAGCGCGCCCGCTTCGAGTACCACCCCGAGAACCCCGAGCCGTACAAGGTGCTGCTCGGCCTGCTCGGCAACGAGGTGCACGAGCAGCACTGCTCGGCGCCGATCCCGGACTCGCTCCAGCTTGCCTACCGACGTACGCAGTTCAAGACGGCGCTCGGCTGCCCGGTGTTCGGCAGCACCTCGGTCCCGGCGGCCCGCCAGCAGTTCGAGGGCGGCGAGATGATCTGGATCGCGCCGCTGCACAACAAGGACGGCCGGATCTTCGTGCGCTTCGAGGGCGAGCCGGCGACCTACCGGCTCTTCATCGACACGACCTGGGCGGGCGAGCCCGACCTGAGCAGCCTCACGCCGCCGCCGAACCGGGTGGTGCCGCGCAGCGGCTTCGGCAAGGTCTGGTACGAGAACGGCGATGTGCGCGAGGCGCTCGGCTGGGCCTACACCCCCGAGACGGCCGACACAGCCGACGTGCAGATCTTCGACCGGGGGATGATCGTGCGGCTGCACAGCCTCCGAATCGGCAGCCCGCTCAGCAACGTGCCCGCGGCGATCGTCTTCGGGCCGCGCCCGACCGACGTCAGCTACGTCCCAGCGGAGTAGGAACACGAGTCCGAAAGGGCGGGTCCACGCCCGCCCCTTCGACTCTCTCCCAGAACGCGCCCTCGACGCAGGCGCCTGGCGCTACGCCTGCCCGAAGGCCGCCGCCGCCAGCTCGCCCGAGCGCACCGCGCCCTCGACGCAGGCGTGGTAGGTCCAGTCGCCCGCCAGCACCACCGGCGGGCGGCGCTCGTAGGCGGCCAGCCGCGTGTAGTGGCCGGCCGGGAGCTGCGGGATGGCGTGCTCCCAGCGGATGTCGTGGACCACCGCGGCCTCCTCGAGCGGGAAGAGCTCCGGCGCCACCGAGCGGGCGCGCGCCCAGAGCGCCCGCCGCGCCTCCTCGGCCGGCATCTGGATGAGCTCCGCGCTGTCTGGCCCCGAGGCGCACACCAGCGCCCACTGCCAGTCCGGCGGGCAGGCGCCCCACGCCCCGCGCCGCCCGGAGTACATCTCGACCGAGAACACCGGCGTCGGCGGCACGAGGTGGATGCCGAGCGCGGCGTCCTCGGCGCTAGGGCGGGCCGCGTACACGCGCACCTCCGGCGAGTAGGCCACCTCGCCGAGCCACGGCAGCACCTGGTCGACCTGATCGCCGAGGATGCGCGCCGAGATCACCGCCGGGCATGCGAGCACCGCGCCGTCGTAGCGCCGCGCCCCCGAGGGCACCTCCAGCTCGACACCGCCGGCCGAGATGCGCGCGGCGTTCACCGGCTCGCCGGTACGGACCTCGAGCTGCTCCGCCAGCCGCAGCCAGGGCATGTCCATGCCGCCGTCCACCTGGTAGAAGGTCGCGCCGACGTAGGCCTTCAGCCAGGAGCGCAGCTTGGCGGCCGACATCAGCCGCAGCGGCGTGAAGAACGGCCCTTCGAACCACGGCCGGAAGACGTAGTCCACCACCCGGTGGCCGAGCGACGCCAGCTCGCTCTCGGCGTCGCGGTCGTCCGCCCCGAGGTCGATCGTCAGCCCGTCGGGCTGCTCGGCGTACACCCGCTCCAGGTACATCTGGAGCGCCTGGCGCTCCTCGGGCGAGAGCAGCTTGAACGCCGCGCGCTCGCCGGGCACATCGGCGCGGTACAGCTGGCCGTTGGCGAGCAGGTCCGCGGCGCCGCGCACGTTGCGCGGGCGGATCAGCAGGCCGCGCAGCCCGAGCTCGTCGAGAAGGGCCAGGGTGCGGGTGTAGAACGTGGTCAGCCAGCCGGCGCCTGTGTCGCAGTGGTGGCCGGGGCCGAGCCGCTCGGCGTGCGTGCGCCCCCCGATCACCTCGCGCGCCTCGAGCACCTCGACCGAGTGGCCGGCCTGCTGCAGCCGGTAGGCGGCGGTCATCCCCGCTGGCCCTGACCCGACGACGGCGATACGCATCAGTGTTCCCTCCTTTGGGGCGCTGCGCTGCGCCCCGCTCGTGGTGCACTCCCGAACCGGCCTGGTGTGCGTTCTTGCGGGCGTGAGCCTCGCCGGAGAGAAGGCGAGGCCACCTCAGAGCCGCGGATCGGCGGCCGCTACGCCTCCATGCGCGCGATCCAGAGCTGCGGGTTGCGGATCTCCGCCATCGTCGGCAGATTCTCCGGCCGCTCCCAGACCCGGTTGACGAACGCCACGCCGCGCGCGGCCACCACCGCGTTGACGAACGCCTCGCCCTGCTGGTACTGCGCCAGCTTGAGGTTCATGCCGGTGATGCGGTTGAACAGCTCCTCGAACAGCGACCGGTTCTGCTGGCGGGCCTTGACGCGCTGCTCGATCAGGTCGAAGCTCGGCAGCAGCCGGCCGCCGATCGCGTTCATCACGTGGTTGGAGTAGCCCTCCACCAGCGACATCAGCGCCTGCATCTTGTCGAACACCTGCTGCTGCTCAGGGGTGAGCATCAGCTCGATCCAGTGCTTGCCGTCGTAGCTGTTCGGGCGCACCAGGCGCTCGATCAGCCGCGGCAGCGTCACGCCGAGCGCCGACATCTGGGCCGACATCTGGCCGAGGAACTGGCGCAGCAGGTCGTTGAAGTAGGCGCGCACCCAGGGGAAGGCCTCGAACTCGAACACGTGCGTCGCCTCGTGCAGCGCGATCCACAGCCGGAAGTCCTCATCGGCCAGCCCGAGCTGCTGCTGGACGCGGGCGATGTTCGGCTCGACGAAGTAGAGCGCGCCGCGCAGCGCCGGGTCCGGCGAGAGGAGGCTCAGGTCGTACTGGCCGAGGACGCGCCGCGCCAGGAAGCCGAGCAGGATCCCCATCTGCGCGCCGATCACCTGCCCGTTGAGCTGGCCGAGCGCGCTGCCGAACACGCTCTGGCGGGCGCTCACATCGGCGTACAGCTCCTCCAGCGGCTGGAACACCACGGCGAACGAGGCGAAGTTGGCCTCCAGCCACTCGCGCCGGTCGTACACGAACACGCGGTTGATCGGCGCCGGCAGCGGCGCGCCGATGTACTCGGCGATCAGCGGCTCGCTGCGCTCCACCAGCCGGATGTACTGCTCGCGGCGGCCGGCGCGGTCCACGACCGGCGCCTGCTCCCACTGCGAGACCCGCAGCGCGAAGCGGCGCGCCTGCTCCCAGTCGATCAGCTTCGACGGGCGGCCGGGCGCCGCCGCGCGCGAGGCGATGTAGCGTACGCCGGCGCCGGCGACGATCCCGATCAGCAGGATCGTCCCCAGGCGCCGCAGATCAGCGCTCGATTTATTCGGCAATGTCTCTTCCTTTCAGCAGAGGTGTTGTGTGCCCGCCAGCGCCGCCGGCTTCGCCAGCGACGCCGGCCACCACACCCCGTGTAGCCAGGCGCGGCAGGCATCCGCCGCTACTCCGCAAAGCCCGGCGGCTGCTGGCCGCGGCGGCGGAACGCGTCGCGCACCATCTCCTTCAGGTCCTCGTCGGTGATCAGGTAGGTCTCGTAGCTGGCCGCCCCGATCTCGCGGCGATCCGGCACGCGCCCCTGGAGCACCAGCCCGTCCTCGATCTCGATGATCCGCACGTCGGTGTAGCCGTGCTCGTCGATGAAGTAGCCCACCGCCCGCAGCACATCCTGGTAGTCGGTGCGGCTCATGCCATGGAACAGTTTCATCCGAACCACCCCCGTTTCGCCGGCTGCTCCGGCTTGCGCCGCCCTCGCAGCTCCTCGGTCAGCTTGCGCAGCTCCTCGTGTGAGAGCACGAAGTCTGCCGGGACACGAATGAAGCCGTGCGCGGTCGGCTCATAGGTCAGCCCGGAAACGATCCAGCCCCGGTCGAACTCAAGGATGCTGACCTCGCTCAGGTGCTGCTGCTGAATGAAGTGCCCGAGCGAGCGCATGAGCTCCGGGTATTCCAGCCGCGGTCTCTGTCCGGCCATACCAGCTCCTTGCCGACGTTGGTGATTACGACGAAGGTGTTAGACGGATCGCTCAGTACCGGACGCGCACATCGCCGTTGCGCCTCGTCACCCGGCGCTCGTCGAGGTGCTCCAGCAGCGCGAGGGCGTAGCGGCGGCTGCTGCCGAAGCGGTCGCGGAACGCGGCGACGGTGACGCCCTCGCCGGCGTCGAGCTGCGCGCACACCCAGGCGACCATCTCGGCGTACGCCTCGCTGAGAAAGACGATGTCGGGCGCGACCCGCGTGACCTTCCCCTCCTCCAGCAGCAGCCCGAGCACCTCCGCGTCCAGGTCGGGCGCCGGCGGGCTGTAGCGCGAGGCCGCCAGCTCCGCGAGCCAGCGCTTCGCCTGGCGCTCCTGCTCGGGGGTGAGGGTGGGCGCGTGGCCGCTGAGCCGCACCCCGCTCTCGCCAGTGACGATCAGGCCGCGCGCCTGCGCCGCGTCCAGGCAGGCGTCGCAGACATCGCCGCCGAGCTTCAGGCGGCTGCGCAGCTCCTCGCGCGGCATCCAGCGCCGCAGCGGGTAGCGGCGGTGGTAGCCGGCCAGCGCGGCGGTCATCCGCTCAGTCAGCTGCCCCCAGCCCTCCGCCGTGATCAGGTAGCGGCGCGACGGTGCGGCGGCGTGGCGGCGCGCTTCCCCGGCGGTCGGGCCTTCGACGGGCTCACCCTGCGCCATGTCGCCGCGCCGCTGGGCCGCCTCGTCGGGCGCAGCCGCCAGGTCAACGATCGCTCCGGCTGCGACGAGCTCGGCGAGCGCCTCAGCCACCGTGTGCTCCGGCAGCCCGCTCGCCGCGAGCACCTCGGACCACGGGTGCGGCAGCCCATCGGCGAGCGCGCGCAGCAGCAGGTCGGCCGGTGTGCCGCGGGCGAGCGCCTCCAGGCCGGCGATCACATCGCGGCGGAAGCGCCGGTGGCGCGGCGGGTGCGCGTCCACCACCCGGCCGCCGCCCACCGTCTCGCTCGGCGACGGAAGGCGAACGATGTAGCGGTCGCCGCGGGCGACGGCGATCGGCCGCTCGAGGCGCAGCTGCGCCCAGCCCGCCTCACCGGGCCGCAGCTCGTCGGCCTCCAGGAGCGCCACCCGGCAGGGCGTCTCGGCCGCGCCGACGAACAGATCCAGCCGGGCGCCGTGGCGCAGCGGGCGCGCCGAGCTCACCAGGCGCAGCCGGACATCAACGAGGTCGGTCGGGCGGAGGCGTCCGGGGAGCGCCAGCACATCGCCGCGCCCCAGGTCGTGGTGCGAGATGCCGGCCAGGTTCACCGCCACGCGCGTGCCGGGGAGCGCCAGCTCCACCTTGCGCTGGTGCGTCTGCAGCCCGCGGACGCGGCCGCGCAGCCCACGCGGCAGGACCTCGACCTCGTCGCCGATGTGGAGCGGCCCGTCTTCGAGCGTGCCGGTCACCACTGTGCCGAACCCGCCGATGGTGAAGGCCCGGTCGATCGACATGCGCGGAGCGCCGTGGGCCGAGGTGCGGCTCGGCGTGGCGTCCAGCAGCGCGTCGATCGCGGCGCGCAGCTCGTCCAGTCCGGCGCCGGTGCGGCAGGAGACCGCCACCTGCGGGGCGCCCTCCAGGCAGGTTCCGCGCAGCCGCTCGCGCACCTCCTCGCCCACCAGCGCGAGCCACTCGGCGTCCACCAGGTCGGCCTTGGTGAGCACCACCAGCCCGCGGCGGACCTCCAGCAGGTCGAGGATCGCGAGGTGCTCGACGGTCTGCGGCATCACCGCCTCGTCGGCCGCGACCACCAGCAGCGCGGCGTCGATCCCGCCGACGCCGGCCAGCATGTTCTTGATGAAGCGCTCGTGCCCGGGCACGTCGACGATGCTGACGCTGCGCCCGCTCGGCAGCGTGAGCCAGGCGAAGCCCAGGTCGATCGTCATCTCGCGGCGCCGCTCCTCCTCCCAGCGGTCGGGGTCGATGCCGGTGAGAGTCTTGACGAGCGTCGACTTGCCGTGGTCGACGTGGCCTGCGGTGCCGAGAACGTACATGCCGCGGATACTCAAGGGCGGGACGGCGTCGGGTGCCGCCCCGCCCGCACAGACGGGAAAATAAGCTAGCGCAGGGGAGCGCCGCTCCGCCGGAGAGCGGCATCTGCGCCGGCAGCGCCGCCTACGTTCTGGTGCTGATTGTATCACGCGCGCGGTGCTGCGGCAAGGGCGGGGCGCGGCCAGCGCGCAGCCGAGGCATACGTGTGCGGTAGTAGAGTCGGGGGATGCTTCGCCTCCCCAGAATCGTTTCCGCCGCCCTGCGGCAACACGGTGACCACAGAGCGGCGGAACAAACGTCAGGCAGGCGCGTCCCTACGGAGCGACGATGAGTGTGTGGGTCGCGCGGGCGCTCTGCCCGGCGCTGTCGGTGGCGACGAGGGCGATCTGGTAGGTGCCTGGCGGCAGCGCGCCGATCTGGAGCGTCTGTTTGTCCCCGGCGTACTCGCCGTCCACCGTCCAGGTGAGCGCCGTGATCGCGCCATCCTCGCGGTCCGTCGCGCGGCCGTAGAGCAGCATCGGCTCGCCGGCGCGGGCGCGGTCGGGAGCGGTGATCCAGACCTCGGGCGGCGCGTCGGCGGCGGCCATCGCCTTCTGCAGCGCCACCTGCACCGGCGCGCCGCCGGCGGGCAGCACCTCGAAGCGCCCCGCGCCGCCGCCCGGCAGAACGCTCGGGTCCACGCGCAGCTCGCCGCCCACGACGTCCACGCCGAGCGTCGTCCAGCTGCGGCCGTCGGCGGAGTAGCGCACCAGCGCGGGCACATCCGCCGGCTCCCAGCGGACAGCCAGCTCCGGCCGGCCGCCGGCCGCTTTCTCGGAGACGACCGTCGCGGCCGTGGAAGAGGCGGCCGGTGAGACGCTCGCCACGGCCAGCGCCGCGGTCGCCGACTTGCCCGCGCCGCTCGCCGAGACGACGCGCAGCGCGGCGACCGGCTGGGGCGGCAGCGGCACGACCGCCTGGATGTGCCACGTGCCATCGGGCTCGTGGCTCGGCGCTGACTCAGGGGAGACGTCGAAGGCGTGGGGCGCCTCGGCCTGCACCAGATCGACCGGGTGGCGCGCGAGCACGGCCCCGTCGGAGCCGAGCAGCTCGACGACGTACGCCCCGCCCTTCGCCGGCGTGGGCGCCGCGTCGCTGACCGCGTACACCGGGCGGAGCGCGACCGTCCCGTCCGGGGCAACCGCCCCGCGCACCAGCAGGCCGCCGGCGGGCGCGCCGACATCGCCCTCGGCCGTGCGCATCTCCTGGTAGAGCGCCGAGTAGGTGTAGTCCGACAGCCACTGCGGCGTGCAGTAGCTCATCACGTCGCGGACGTAGTCGGGCGCGCCGGCGGTCCACACCCGGCCGGTCATGATATCGAGGCCGATCGTCTGGTCGCCGAGCGACGCGCCGGGGTAGGGGAAGGGCTGGCGCGCGTCGCCGCTGGTGCCGCAGGGCGCGTGGTAGCGCCGCAGGTTGTGGCCGATCTCGTGGGCGGCGATGCGCCCGGTCTTCTCCTCCTGACCGGGGCCGAAGTCCAGGCTGACGGCGGCGCGCAGGCCGACCCAGCCGATGCCGGCCATCCCGCCGTAGAACCAGCGGTCGCCGCCGTTCTCGGTGGGGACCAGCGCGTAGTAGATGTGCGTCGAGGGCGCGTCCTCGGCGTACTTGACGCTCGTCACCTGCTCGAGCAGATCCTCCCAGACCGCGCTCTGGCTGAGGTCGCCGCTGAAGGCCAGCGGGGCGTGGAACGAGACCCGGATGTCGCTGACGGGGTAGGTGCGCATGATCCAGCTGCTGATCGTGTCGCGCGACGGCGGCGGGTAGACCCGGCCGCTCGGGGTGTGGGTGTACTGCACCGGCACGATCACGATATTCAGCGGCGGCACGCGGTAGAAGGTCAGCTTCGCTGTGGCAGTGTTGTTCGTCTTGGTTCTCTCGACGAACCGGTTGTCGGCGTCGAGCGTGACCACGAGCGACACGTCGCCGTGGAGCCAGTCCGGCGGCAGCAGCACGTTGAAGCTGGCCTGGTAGTCGCTCCGCTCGGCGGACTTGGCCACGCTCTTGGGGCCGGCCCTGAGCGGCGAGCCCGGCAGCGGCAGGCCGTCGCGCGTCGCCGAGACCGAGACCGTGACCCCGTCGATCGGCTGGCCGGTGTCGCTGGTGGCGTATACCCGGACGACGGTCGGGCGGCCGGCGACGAGCGGCACGCTGTTCGAGGTGGTCTGGGTGGACTGCGTGATCTCGATGCCGGCGATAGCCAGGTCGATGCTCTCACCGCCGGCGGTCACCCAGGGCAGGTAGTAGGTGGGATGCGCCTGCCGTGCCCCGAGGCTGCCCTCGTCGGCCGAGACCGCGAGCGCCGGGAACACGAGGCAGATGAGGAGTACAAGCGACGTAAGGCTAAGACGTATGGGCACAGAAGGCTTCCATCTCCGTTCGATTGTTAAAATCAAGTGTAAAGGAGAAGCCGCAGGAAATCAGCCGCCCATGTGTCCGAAATCGGTGTAGTACCGGCTCAGGGGGCGAGTGGTACCGGAGGTTGAGGGGGATAGAAAAAGCGCCGTGGTGCGGCGGCATTGCCGATGCACCACGGCGCCTTCAGTTTGGGAGGCGCAGCTAGGGGCCGGAGGTGTCCCGGCCCCTAGGCCGACAGAACGGCTACTTCTTCTCCTCCTCGAGCACCGCCTGGGCGGCGGCGAGGCGGGCAATCACCACGCGGTACGGGCTGCACGAGACGTAGTTCAGACCGCTGCGGTGGCAGAACTTGACGCTGCTCGGCTCGCCGCCGTGCTCGCCGCAGATACCCACCTTCAGGTCCGCGCGGGTGGAGCGGCCGCGCTCGGTGCCGATCTGGACGAGCTGGCCGACGCCCTCCTGGTCGAGCACCTGGAACGGGTCCTCCTTCAGCAGCTTCTGCTCGACGTACTTCGGCAGGAAGCGCCCGGCGTCATCGCGGCTCATGCCGAAGGTCGTCTGGGTGAGGTCGTTCGTGCCGAAGGAGAAGAACTGCGCGACCTCGGCGATCTTATCGGCGGTGAGGGCCGCGCGCGGCAGCTCGATCATGGTGCCGATCAGGTAGTCGATCTTCTGGCCGGTGGCCTCCTGGACCTCCTGCGCCACGCGGTTGACGATCTCGGCCTGCATCCTGAGCTCGCTGACATCGCCGACGAGCGGGATCATGATCTCCGGGTGGACGGAGATGCCCTGCTTCTGGACGTTGGCAGCGGCCTGGAAGATCGCGCGGGCCTGCATCTCGGTGATCTCGGGGTACTCGATGCCGAGGCGGCAGCCGCGGAAGCCGAGCATCGGGTTGGCCTCGCGCAGGCTC
>CALJIC010000296.1 GCA_937974195.1 uncultured Roseiflexaceae bacterium
CTTTGCGTAGCGTGCGATGCGCTCCTCGGAAGTGGCATCGATGCGGTTTGGGCCGCCGACAAAGAGGAAAGCCTTTTTGCCGGCACGGTGACCAGCGCCAGTAGAGCGATCGATCGGGGTCCAATCACCGTCCGCTTCATCTACTGTGTCATCGAAGCCGTCAGGGAACACCGGCTCCACCAGTGCGCGCTGCTCCTGGGGCAACAGGTGGTCGCCCGTGTGCTGCGCAAGAAACTGAGTTGCATCAAACTCGGCGAGATCCGAGCGGGAAAGCCGTTCTCGGGGTGCGCTGCCCGTCGTCGCCAGCTGCATATAGACCTGGTCGAGTGCAATGGTGAGGTTGTCGGTGGTACTGCGCTGCTCGTAGATCCCTTGCAGCGGCACGCTGCGGCAGCGGTGGGCCAGGCGGGCGAGATAGTCGGCGAGGAGCTCATCGTTGCGCTTGCCCTGGCGCCCGTCGATATAGACCGTGGCCCGCGCCCCGCGCCCGACAGCGACGGCGTTGCTGTTGGTGACGTCACCGACGCTGATGCGGTCGGCGGATGCCTCGGTGAGCCCGAGCTGTGCCTCGAGCGAAGCGATCAGGCTATCAAGGACAGCGCCCTGGGCTGGATCAGTAATGGTTGCACGGAGGGCGCGGAGGGTGGCGAGCTGGGTGGCTGGATCGCTCATAGCTGGGCTCATAACTAAGAGTAGGGTGAAGGCGCAGGGGGAAGTGACCATAGATGCGAGGGTTACTCTACTTACTGTGCCTTCTGAAGTGTGCCCTCGGCGATCATACGCTCAAACTGAGCTGCAACGAGGCCAGGCTCAGCGCCACCATAGATCAGCGTGCCCAACTCGATGTTCAGGTTGAGGGCGTGGTCGGTGAGGTTGGCGCTCGAGATGAAGAGGAGCCGGTCATCAGCGATCGCACACTTCGCATGCAGCACGCCGGTGTTGCCGTTGCCATCTACCGGTCGCTTGTCGCTCGGCCAGACGTAGATTGTCGCGCTCTGGGCCACCTCGGCGCCCAGAGCCTTGATCGTGTCGTAGGCCATCTTCTGGCCGCTGGGCTCGGGTGCCTCGACACAGATGCGAATGCTCACCCCGCGCCCCGCGGCCCGCACCAGAGCCGCAGCGATCGCCGGGATCTTGTAGACGGCGAAGCTGACGATCAGCAGGGTTCGCTTCGCGCTGTTGATCACCTGGAGTAGCGCCTGGTCGGTGCGGCGCATCGAAACTCGGCCAGCGAGTGGCCCGGTCCAGACAAGCTCAATAGATTGGGCTTCCCGTATCGTTCGCGTGGTCACAGCGGCGGTGCGGAGGATGAGTGCGACCTCTCTCGGCGTCATGTCGGGAGCGCGAGTGCTCCACATCTGGAGGAAGTCGCTGACCAATGCACGCGCCTCCGGCTGCGGCACGACCTGGAGCGTACGATAGCGCAGGGCTTCCCACTCACCTCCGGCTCCGCCCGCAATCGCTACGGCGAGGCTCTGCAGCGTCCCCACCGGTAGCCGCTCGGCGAGCCGTGCCGCTGAGGCGATGATCTACTGCTGAGAATCTGCCATCGCTTATCGCTCCATCGCCGCCGCTCAGCTAATCGGCCACGGCCGAGAAGTAGGCAAGCTTATCCTCCTCGATCGTTGTGACCAGGGCCGAGCGGTCGAGATATTTATTCCCCCGCTCGCACGAGGTCTCCGGTGCAAACAGGCACGCGTGGCAGGCCGCCGCGTGCACCGTCGTCCCCCGCTCGCTCGGGGCATGCTCGGCACAGAGCGGGTCGGAGGCGCACTGCACTGCGTCGCGCAGTGCCGCCAGGAGGTGCCGGCGGAGCTGGTTCGGCTCTCCGAGGCTTACGAGCCCGCCGAGGGTACCCTCGCTGTCTGGGGCCGCCGTGTAGATCAGCACGCCGGCCATCGGCTCGGACGATGGGCTGCCTTCGGTTGCCGACCGTGCGTAGATCCGCTCTCGTAGACTCGCGGCGGTGTACCCGCACTCCAACACGAACTGGCGCATCAGGGCGTGGGCGAAGCTATGAAGGAGCACATAGCGCATCCCGGGGAAGCCGGCCTCGTGCGGCTTGAGGTTCCGCGCTTGTCGCCAGCGCATATGCGAGAGAAGGAACTGCTTTTCACGCTCCTTCACCTGCGCGCCTGTCAGCCAATCCTGGATCGCCGTCTCATCGAACTGAACGAAGATGCCCTCGCCCCGCACCTCGGCCGCTGGCACCCACGTCGGCGGCTTACGCGAGAGTGGCGCCCGGCGGCTCTCCCCGGCGTCCGGTCCACTTCCCAGTTCGCCCGGCGCGTCGATCCGCGTGAAACCGATCAGCGCCCGCACCTCCCGCAGCCGCTCCACAAGGACGACCCGCTTCAGCAGGTCTCCAAACCCGTCGGGCGTCGCAACCTCGCGCAATCGGAAGTCTCTGCTAGGCGTGTGGCTCTCCGGCTGAGAGAACTTCTCCCACTCTAGCTGCTTCAGATCCGCGGGGTCGTCCTGAGTGCCGTTCTGGTCGTTGGCCCGCTTGCGCTGGATCTCCTTCCAGATTTCGCTGTCGCTGTAGCCGATAAATGGGGCAAAGTCGGCCGGGGACCAGGAACGGACGAGGGCGATCTGCGCTTCCTCCTGGATCATCTGGAGCTTCGCCCACTTCTCCTCGACGAGCTGTGCGAGCTTCGCTGACTCGGTGGGGATGGCCAGGGCCGTCACCGTATCGGCGAACCAGAGGTTGGAGGCACCAAGGAGGATCGTCTTCACCTGCTGATCGCACGGCTGCTCCGCGAAATCCCGCAAATGGGGCCGCCGGCCGCGGCAGTGGGGCATGCGCGCCCTGCCCTCCTCGCCGAAGGCCTCCGAGAGGCGGCGCGGCTTGGAGTCGCAGGCGTCGCAGCGGATCTCCAGGTCGCGAGCCTCGCCGCTCGGCCCATACTCGATCAGCCGTAGCAGCGACGAGCAGGTGGTCGGCCCCCGGTGCGCAAACTCCACCCAAGGGAAGTCGTCCAGATGCCCGTTCTCGCAGGCCACTAGAAAGCGGGCGGGGACGGCCACCGGCTTCTTGTCCTTGTCGCAGTTGACGTGGATGTATTGAGTGCGCTCTGGGTGGAACGGGTCGTCCTTGCGCTCGAAGAGCCCGCTGCTCAGGGGCGCCAGCCGCTGGCAGCGCGGGCAGAGCATCCAGCGCGGGAAGAGGGCCACCGGGATGCCGATGCGCATCAGCTCGCTGAAGGGGTCCGGCGAGCCGGCGGTGGATTGTGGCGCCGGCGGCGACAGGAGTTTCTGCACCTGCGAGCCGAGCTGCCAGCGGACGGTGCGCAGCAGCCGCTCCTCGTCGATCACTCGGGCCACTCCGCCGTCAACCGTCCAGTCCTCAAGGCCCATCACCAGCACCGAGAGGTGCGGCAGGTCGATCAGCGAGCCGACCCCGTAGCTGAAGACGACCTGGCTAGGGCGCACCTCGCCGAGACGGGGGTGGGGATATTTTGGCATCGGGTTATTCCTCCGCTTCGACTGGCGCCGCTTTCGCCGCCTCCGGGTAGCTCCAGGGCTGGTGCGCGCCATCGAGGCCGCCATCGTCGAGCACCAGGTTGACGGTGGGCTCGACGTCGCGCAATGAGTTCAGGCAGGTGAAGAGGTCCCAGTCGTCGTTGCCGGGCATCTCGAGAAGGCCCACTGTGGTGCCGTCTTCCAGGCCGCGGTAGCCGAGCTTTGCGCCGACCGTTGCTGTCACGCGGTTGGCCCAGTGGTCTAGGCGGGCCTTCAGCCCGTCCTTCACCAGTTCGGCGCGCTGGCTGTCGGCGACGAAGCTGGCCCACGCCACAATCGCGTCCAGCGCTTCCTCGACGACCTGGGCGGCAGGCGACATCTTGCTCGCCCCATGGTTCGGGTTGTACTCGTGCTCGGCGAGCCGCGTCAGGGCCACCAGCACCGCGCTCAGCCCACGGTCGATCGCGCGCGGCGAGAACGGGGTAACTGATAGGGCCTCCACATACTGGTAGAAGGTGGCGTGATAGTGCTTGAAGCGCTCGTAATGGCTGAGATCCCGTGGCCGCGCCCAGTTGTAGACCGTGGCGACGAGGCCGGGCTTGCTACGGCCCACGCGGCTGGTCGCCTGGATGTACTCGGCCGTCGCCTTGGGCTGTCCGCCGACCACCATCAATCCTAGCCGGCCGACGTCAACGCCGACGGAGATCATGTTTGTGGCCAGCAACACGTCGATCGGGTGTTTCGCCGCGCGCTTGCTGCCCTTCTCGGGCTTCCGATTGGGGTCGAAGGGTGTCTCCAGCCGGTCGAGCATCTCCGGGATATCGGAGGCGCTCAGGCGCGAGGTCAGCTCCTGGATGTTCCACGGCTCGAGGAAGCGGCGCACGAGCCCGCGTTGGTTCATCTTCTTCAGGCGGGTGCTGACAGTGTCGTCAGTGGCCCGGCGCATCGCCGCCAGTTCCCGCAGAGCGTTGAAGTAGCCCACTAAGGTCATGTACGGGTCGATGTCCTTGGGGGCTTCCTTGCCGAGCTCTTCATAGAGCTGCTGCGCGGCCGCGAGGAAGGCCACATAGCTCTGGATGATCGCCGTCTTGTGGCGAACGCCCGGTGCACAGATGCCGATATAGCGCCGCCCCGGATACTCATCGCTGGGTGGCCGCTGCACGGAGAAGAAGTTGTGCCCAGCGTCCAGCCCCTGCGGCGGGAAGATGTTGACCTGCCGCAGGAAAAGGCCGCGCACCTGCTGGGCGGCCCTGCGGATAGTCGCCGTCGAGGCGATCACCTTCGGGCGGATGTGCTTATCGCCGAGCCGCCATGTGGCCAGCTGGTCAACCGCCGTCTCGTAGAGCCCTACCAGTGTGCCCAGCGGGCCGCTGATCAGGTGCAACTCGTCCTGGATGATCAGGTCCGGCGGCCGCAGCTGGAGCACTCCCTCAGTCAGCACCCGCGCCGGTGGCACCTGCATCGCCTTGATCGCCGGGTGGCTCTGGACATTGTGCTCCATGTCGGGCGTCAAATAGCCGTGGCGCTCACAGTAGCCGCTCACGCGGCCGAACAGCGCCGCCGTGCGCCCGTTCCAGGGCATCTGGGCAAACTTATCGACCGTGGCGATGAGGAGCGACGGCAGCCGGTGGTAGATCTCCTCGTCGACCACCATCACCGGCAGCCCTTCGCCGGGCGACTGCTTGTAGTTGAAGGGGCACCCGCTCATCAGGCTGCCACAGTAGGTCAGCACGCGGCCACGGCCTTGCTCCGGCAGTTCGGCCGCCAGGTCGCGCCCCGGTTCGATCTCAGTGCCGCACCAGGGGCAGTGCTTGAGTTGGTAGGGCGTGCCGCCGCTTGCGTTCCCACCCTTCTTGAACTGCCGGATCGCCTCCTCGGCATCCTTGACCCAATTCGGCGTCGAGCGTTGGCCGACCCAGAGGCCGATGCGGAAGGGTTCGTCGCCCCAGCGAGCAGGGTCCTCACGCCGGATGACCTCGCAGGCGCAGATCAAGGCTGCAGCGCGCTGGAACTGCTGGAGCGTCAGGAGCCGCAGGGTGTAGCGCATCAACACGGCAACGCCGGCCATGCCGTTGCGGTCGCCAACGACACCCTGGAGCCGGCGGATGGCGAGAGTATAGGCGGTGAGCCCCAGATATGCCTCGGTCTTCCCGCCGCCGGTGGGGAACCAGAGCAGATCGGCTACGGCTGTGGCCGGGTTGACATCGGGATCGTCGGCGGGAAGTGCCCGATCCGGGTGGCTGAGATCGGTGAGGCCAGGCAAGTTCAGCAGAAGGAAGCCAAGCTGGAAGGCGCGCCAGGAGTGCTCCTTCGGCACATCGAACTCCTCGGGCGTCCGCTTCTCGCCCCGCCGCACGGACTGCGCGTAGAGGGTGCGCACACGCTGGAGCGCCATCGCCCGGTTCGCAAAGCGGAAGGCAGCCGCCGCCTGCAGGTTACTGTCCAGCAGCGCGATACCGGCGCGGATGCGCTCGAGGGCCTGGCGGCAATTCGCGAGGGCATTCTGTGCCGCGGTAAGATAGGGCGCCAGATCCGGCGTGGGGCTGACAAGTCGCTGCTCCTGGCTTTTGATCCAGGCCTCATAGCCATCTGCCAACGCCCCCAAATGGGCATGGAACTGACCGTCAGGCACGTTGGCCAGGACCTGCATGTCGATGGTGAGGTTGGCGAGGGCGGGGAAATCCTCCGGCGTCGGCGGCGTGGTCTGCGGCACCTCGTAGGTCGGGATGACGGTAGTCCAGATTTTCACCGCGCAGTCGGCGCGCTCGGGGTGAGGCTGCGCATCTACCGCAACGCCGTGGCCAACGGCGAACTCCACGTGGTTACGGTAGAGCATCGCCATTTGCTGCTCCTCGGGGTCGTGCTGGTCGGTGGGCAGGGAGCGGCGCTGGAAGATGCACTTCCCATCGGGCGCGGCGACGATCAGCTCGGGCTGGAAGACCCAAGCGCTATCTTTGCGGAGCTTCGGCTCCTCCTGGCCATTCACGAGGAAGAGCGTGACGATCCACTCGCTCGCACGCTTGCGAATGATGCCCTGGATGGTCACATCGGGCGCCTCGGGGCACGGGGGCGTCGGCGGCAGCTTCCCCGCCTTCAGGGGAATGGACGGCAGTGTCCCCTCCATCGGCACGCGCCGCCAGACACGGCGGTAGGAGCCGTCCTCCTTGCGGTAACGTTCGTCCTGCGCCTCGACGCGCTCGTAGCGGCCCCAGCGAGCGGTAACCTGGAGCGCGGTGGCCTCCGCGGAGACGGCGAAGGTGAGCCCGATCGACGTTGGGAGCATCGCTGTGGCGGCCTTCGGCGGTGGCGCCTCGGTGATGCCGTCTTCGCCATCGCTCCCGCCCGGGTCGTTATCGTCGTACTCCTCCGGGATCCCGCTGCTGCCGCGCGGGGCGAGCATGCCGACCAGGTAGCGCCCACGCACCGAGAGCTCGTCGACGATCTCCTCCGGCCCGTCCCAAGGGCCGAGCAGCTGGCGGACAACCAGATCTTCCAGCCGCCCGCGGACATGGGCAGCCGGATAGGGCGCCGGGTTGGAGGGCTCGGGCACGAGAGCCGGCTGCGCCGTCTCACCGGATGTAGGTTCCACAGCGACCTCCTCTCGCGTTGGGTCTAAGCGCCCGTGCCGGTGGTTTACCCAGCCGGTAAGCTGTGCCGCGAACTCCGCAGAGAGCGTCGACAGGTCGAATACCTCTCCGAGCTCGACAAAGTCCCAGCTTGCGGGAATATCGGTGAACAGGAAGGTAAGCTCTGCCTCGCTGAGCGTTCCAACGCCAGTGGCGTCGAGTTGCACCTCACGGCGAGCGAGGCGTGAGCTAATCTCGGCGATACTCGTAGGTCCTCCGGCGAGGATCGTAGCGAGTTTGATGCGATGCATAGCGAAGCGTATCCTGATTGGCGAGGTAAGGAAACGGCTCAGGAGTTTGGTGCGACGAGACGCTATCCCTCACTCCGCTGCCACACAGGCGGCTGGAGGTTAGTGAGGAATGGCGAGGGCGCCTCCTGGGAGCCGCAGACGAGCAGGGCGCGCATCGCCCGAGAGCAGCCGACGTAGAAGAGCCGGCGCTGCTCATCGTGCATGGCGGCCTCTTCCTCTGGAGGCATCCCCTCGATGCGGCGCGGCAGGCGGCCATCATCGAGTCCCACGATGGCGACAAAGGGAAACTCAAGCCCTTTGGCTGAGTGGAGGGTTAACACCTTCACCTTCTGGGTGGTGATGTCAATCTCCTTCCCCGACTGAAAGACCGCTGGCATCCCCAGGGCGCTCAGCCGCTGCGCGATGGCCTTCCCGGCAGTCTGGCCGAGGCAGAGGACAGCCCCGCCGTGGATCGGCAGCCGGTAGCGCCGGGCGGCCTGGGTGAAGAAGTCGTGGATGGCCTGCGCCTCATCAGCAGCATCGGTAACCAGACGGATGATAGGCGGCTCACCCTGGTGGGCCGATGGCTCCTGGGCGATGCTTTCGAGGTCGCCCGCCTCGGTCCCTGCCAAAATTGTCGCACAGGCGGCAACGATTTGGGCGGTGTTGCGGTAGTTCCGCTTCAGCAGGAGCGTCCGGCCCGCTGCGTTGAGATCCTCGTGGATCTGCTTCCAGCTAAAGCCGCGCTGGTAGAGGGACTGTGAGGCGTCAGCGGTCAGGTAGATGTGCTCGGGCGACTCGACCAAAGCCAGGAGGAAACGCAGCGCAACTGGTGAGAGATCTTGGGCCTCGTCGATCACCAGCGCCTGGTAGGGCTTTTGCTCCAGGCCCCGGGCTACTTCGAGTGCGCCACGGCGGATCTGCTCGTTCAGCACCAGGTCCCGCTCGCGCATCAGCTCGCGCCA
>CALJIC010000297.1 GCA_937974195.1 uncultured Roseiflexaceae bacterium
CGATTGGCCCTGCGCCCGCCGGTACGCCTCCAGCGTCGCCATAATCTGCGCGCGGTGCGCCTCGTCGTTGCGCACCACCATCCCGATGATCGTCGCGATCGTCACCGGGCCGCGCACCGGGTGGATCCCCGCCCGCTCGAGGTTGGCCGGCCGGATGTAGCGCCACTCCTCCACCAGCGCCGCCCGCCGCTCGGCGAAGGTGTTCAGCAGCGCCGAGGCCTGCTTGTCCTGGTAGCCGTTGCGCCGCACCGCCTCGTCCACGTCGAACGGCTCGATCGGCGGGTTGTCCCGCGCGATGATCTGCCCCACGCGCCTGCCCTGCAGCGTGTCGATGTCGATCAGGTGGCCGATGTTCTCGACGATCGACCACTCGCCCGGCGCCGGCCGGAAGCGCAGCGCCTCGTCGCTCAGGCCGGCGACCAGCGCCCGCAGCTGCGCGGGGAAGGCCGCCAGCGCATCCAGCTGCTCGCGGACCGTCTGTGCGTCTGCCAAGCTTCGCCCCTTTCGTAACCCGTCACCCACTCACCCCGTCATCTCGTGACCCGGTGACAGGGTGACAAGGTGACCGGGTGACACTTTGACGCCGGGGACCCGTGCCGAACCACCGCTCGCCTGTGGTTCCCGTCACCTTGTCACCGCGTCACCCCGTCACCCACTCACCCCGTCACCAAGATACCCCGCGAACACCGCCTCCGCCGCTGCGTTGCCGCCGCACACCACCGCCACGGGGCAGCGCGCGCCGCTCACATCGGCTGCCCCGCTCAGGATCGCCGCCACCGACGCCGCGCCGGCCGGCTCGACCAGCTGGTTGCACTCGACCCACAGCCAGCGCATGGCCGCGACCATCTGCGCGTCGTCCACCAGCACCACCTCGTCCACGTAGCGCCGCGTGAGCGCCAGCGTCCGCTCGCTCACCGCCCGCGGCGCCAGCGTGTCGGCGATCGTCCGCACCTCCGGCAGCGGCGTGACCCGGCCCGCCTCCAGGCTGCGCAGCATCGACGGCGCGCCGGCCGGCTCCACCCCGATCACGCGCACGTCCGGCCGGCGCTGCTTGAGCGCCGCGGCCATCCCGGAGATCAGCCCGCCGCCGCCGATCGCGATCACCGCGCAGTCCAGCTCCGGCAGGTCGTCCAGCAGCTCGAGCCCCAGCGTGCCCTGCCCCTCGATCGTGCGCTCCGCCTCGAAGGGGTGGATGTAGGCCATCCCCGCCTCGGCCGCGTGCCGCACCGCCTGCGCGTGCGCGTCGTCCCACGCGGCCCCGTGGCGGATCACCTCGGCGCCCCAGGCCGCGATGCGCGCCACCCGGTCCGCGCTGGCGCGCTCCGGCAGGTAGACCACCGCCGGGATGCCGAGCCGGTGGGCGCCGTAGGCCAGCGCCACGCCGTGGTTGCCGCCCGAGGCCGCCACCACCCCGCGCCGCCGCTGCTCCTCGTCCAGCTGCAGCAGGTGGTTGAACACCCCGCGCGCCTTGAACGAGCCGCTCACCTGGAGGTTCTCCAGCTTCAGCCGCAGCGCCGGCGGCGCGTCGGTGTGCACCAGCGGCGCGGGCAGCACCGGCGTCCGGCGCACGTGCCCCGCGATCCGCGCCCGCGCCGCCTCGAACGCCTCCAGCCCGATGTCCATCGCGCCCTCCGTCACTGCGCCGCCGCCGCGGTCGCCGCAGGCGCCGCGCCCGCCCGGCCGCGCGCGATCATGAGCGACAGGCCCGCCGCCGCCACCGCGATCACGCCCGCCGCGATGAACGCCGGCGCGTAGCTCCCCAGCGCCGCGCGCGCCACCCCGCCCAGCCAGGCCGCCAGCGCCGCGCCCGCCTGGTGGGCGCAGAACACCCAGCCGAACACCGTGCCGACGTTGCGCCTGCCGAAGGTGTCCGCCACCAGCGCGGTCGTCGGCGGCACGGTCGCGATGTAGTCCAGCCCGAACAGCACCGCGAACACGAGCAGCCCGTACTCGTGGGTCGTGAACGGCAGCAGCAGCAGCGAGAGCCCGCGGAAGCCGTAGTACACCGCCAGCAGCCTGCGCGGGTCGTAGCGGTCGGTCAGCCAGCCCGAGCCGATCGTCCCGACGAAGTTGAACATGCCCATGATCGACAGCGTCCCGGCCGCCGCCATCTGCCCGATGCCGTGGTCCACCGCGTGCGGGATGAAGTGCACGCCGATCAGCCCGTTCGAGGTCGCCCCGCACACGAAGAAGGTGGCGCACAGCAGCCAGAAGGTCCACGAGCGCAGCGCGCGCCCCATCACGCCCGTCTCCGCCGCGGCCCTGGTGGCCGCCCCGTCCGCCGGCGCGCCGTACGGCCGCAGCCCGATGTCCGCCGGGTCATCGCGCATCAGCAGCAGCGTCGGCAGCAGGATCGCCAGCGCCACGCCGCCCAGCAGCAGCGTGCTCGTGCGCCAGCCCATGCTCTCCGCCAGCGCCGCCAGCAGCAGCACGAAGATCAGCTGCCCCGCCGAGGTCGAGGCGCCGAAGACGCCGGTCACCAGGCCGCGCCGCTGCACGAACCAGCGCGAGGCCACCGCCGCCCCCAGCACCGCCGAGGCCATGCCGGTGCCCAGCCCGCTCAGCAGCCCCCAGAACAGGTTCAGCTCCCACAGGCTCTGCATGCGCGCGCTCAGCAGCATGCTCGCGCCCACCAGCCCCATGCCGAGCATCATGGTCACCCGCGGCCCGCGGCGGTCCATCAGCCAGCCCGAGAGCGGCCCCGCCAGCCCGAACAGGAAGATCCCCAGCGACGCCGCGAACGAGATCGCGGTCCGGTTGTCGCCGAAGTCCGGCAGCATCGGCACCAGGAACACCCCCGGCGCCGAGCGCACCCCCGCCGACACGATCAGCACCAGCGCCGTCACCGCGACGACGATCCAGCCGTAGTACAGCCGCGAGCTGCTGCGCTGCTCCATAGCCTCACTCTCTCATGAAAAACCGCGCCGGCGGCGGCCGGGGCGCGTTCCCGCGCTGCGCTCTGCCGTGCCGGCCGGCGCCCCGCCGGCGACTCCAACCCCTGTGGTGCTGAGGTGGGCGTGCGCTGCCCCGCGGCCCGCCGCCGCGCCGCGCTAGCGCATTCTAGCACGCGCGGCCGCGCGCCGCCTCCAGAGCACCCCCGTGCTATAATGCGTGTCCTCGTTCGTCTCAGCTCTCTGACAGGACTTACGCGGTGCTGCGGCACCTCCCGCGGAGAGGTGCGGTGGGCCTGTGGCCCTCCGAGATCCTCTTTAGGGGAATTTCTGGGGAGGCTTCGCCTCCCCAAGCCCCTCCACGGGGTGCTAACTCCTGTCTCTGAGAGCAGAGTTGTCATTTGCTCCTCCCGCGGCGCCGGGAGGGCCAGGGGGATAGCTCACACCATGCGAACCTTCCGCCTGCTGCTGTGCGGCCTCGGGAACGTCGGGCGCAGCTTCCTCGAGCTGCTCCCCTCCCAGGCCGGCCTGCTCGCCAGCCGCTACGGAGTCGAGCTGCGCGTGATCGGCGCCGTGGACAGCGGCGGCTGCGCGTTCGACCCCGCCGGCCTCGATGTCTCCAGCCTGCTCGCCGCCAAGCGGGCCGGGGCGAGTGTCGTCACCCTCGCGGGCGTCGGCCGGCCGGGCACCTTCGGGCCGGAGCTGGCGCGGCAGGTCGAGGCCGACATCCTGCTCGAGGCGACCCCGGTCAACCTCACCGACGGGCAGCCCGGCCTCGACACCGTGCGCGTGGCGCTGCGCCGCGGGATGCACGCGGTGCTCGCCAACAAGGGCCCGCTCGCCCTCGCCTACACCGAGCTGGCCGAGCTCAGCGACATGGGCGAGCCCTCCGAGGAGCGCGGCGACCCGAAGGACTGGCCAGCGCTCCGCTTCAGCGCCTGCGTCGGCGGCTACCTCCCCACCGTCAACATCGGCCGCCGCGACCTGGCCGGCGCGCGCATCGAGCGCGTCGAGGCGGTGCTGAACGGCACGACGCAGGGCATCCTGCGCATGATGGAGGCTGGCATCAGCTACGCCGATGCCCTCGCCGAGATGCAGCGCCGCGGCCTGGCCGAGACTGACCCGAGCCTCGACGTTGAGGGCTGGGACGCCGCCAACAAGCTGGTGATCCTCGCCAACGCCGTGCTCCGCCGCCCGACGACCCTGGCGGACATCGCGATCGAGGGCATCACCGGGCTGACGGCGGAGGCGCTCCGCGAAGCGAGCGCCCGCGGCACGCGCATCGTGCTGCTGTGCCTCGCCGAGCGGGCCGATGGCGGCTACCGGCTCAGCGTCCGGCCGACGCCCCTGCCGCTCGACCACCCGCTCGCGCGCATGAGCGGCGACGAGATGGGCATCGTCTACTACACGGACATCGGCGGGCGCACCAGCGCGACGTCCGCGGAGCGCGGCCCCCAGCCGACCGCGGCGGCGATGCTGCGCGATATCCTGGACATCGCCATGCGCTAGGGCCGGGCCGCGCCCTAGCGCGGCCTCCCTCAGCCGGTGGTCGCGCGGGCGTTCAGCGTGCGCACCTGCAGCGCCGTGATCGCCCGCGGCAGCAGGATCGCGCCGAGGATCAGCCCCATCCCCACCACCTGCGGCCACTCGAGTTGCTCGCCGAGCAGCAGCACCGCCAGCAGCGTCGCGGCCGGCGCCTCGGTCACCGCCAGCAGCCCTGCCGTGCGGCCCGGGATGTGCCGGAGCGCCGCCGTGAACAGCGCGTAGCCGCCGAGCGTCGGCCCGATCGCCAGCGCCGCGATGAGCAGCCAGGGGGCGGCCCCGCCGTCCACCGCCGCCAGCTGCTGCGGCCCGGTCACGAGCGTCAGCGCCAGCAGCGTCAGCGTGCCGAAGAGCATCGTGTAGGTCAGCGTCGTCCACGGGCTGCCGGTCGCCACCGAGCGCTGGCTGAACAGCACGTACACCGAGTGCGTCAGCGCCGTCAGCACGCCCACCAGCGCGCCCAGCCAGCTCAGGCGCAGCACCTCCGGGTCGTACGCGCGCACCACGAGCGCGCAGCCGATCAGCGCCAGCGCCAGCGCCGCCACGTGCGCCCGCCCGATCGGCTCGCGGAACAGCAGCCACGCCCCGACTGTCACGAAGGTCGGGAAGAGGTAGATCAGCACCACCGCAACCGCCGCCCCGTTCAGCGCGACCGACCAGATCCACAGCGCGTGGTAGATGCCGATCGAGACGACGCCGGCGAGCGCTAGGCCGCGCATCTCGCCCGCCCGCACGCGCAGCAGGCGCGGGCGTACCAGCAGAACCCCGGCCAGGCAGGCCAGCGCCACGAACGCGTCGCGCCAGAAGGCGAGCGTCAGGCTTGGGATGCCGTAGGTGTCGATCAGATACTTCAGGCCCGGCGCGGTCGACGCCCAGGCCAGGGCGGCCGCGATGCTCAGGAAGTAGCCGGTGCGGTGAGAGCGCATTGGTATCACTATCTTTCTATACACGAACAGGAGCGACGCGGTCACCAGCCGCTCGCCCCTTCTGGTGAAGAAGCGGAGGCCGCAGGCCCTCCACGGCAGCCTCCCGCCGGGAGATGTGGAGGGCCGCCCCCTTCCGGGAAGAAGCGGAGGCCGCAGGCCCTCCACGGCAGCCTCCCGCCGGGAGATGTGGAGGGCCGCAGGCCCTCCACGGATCTTTTCGGGAGACCGAGGCTTTGCCTCTCCAACGCCCCAGCGGGGGCGCGGGG
The DNA here is from genome assembly GCA_937974195.1 of uncultured Roseiflexaceae bacterium. Lineage (GTDB taxonomy): Bacteria > Chloroflexota > Chloroflexia > Chloroflexales > Roseiflexaceae > CALJIC01. The sequence continues at coordinate 5,626 of CALJIC010000297.1, forward strand.
GCGGAGCCACCGCATCAGACCTGTCACACCAAGGGAACGTAGTCGGTCGGGACCTCGCGCGTCAGCACCCGGCGCGCGAGCTGGACGCTGAGCAGCTCGCCCAGCACCTCCACCGCCTCGCCGATCACCTCCGGCGGCTGCGTGGAGAACGCCAGGCGCATGTGCGGCCGCTGCGGCGGCCCGACGAAGAACACATCGCCGGGCGCGAAGGCCACCCCGCGCTCGATCGCCGCCATGTACAGGTCGGTCGGCGCCACGCCTGGGGGCAGGGTGACCCACGAGCAGAACCCGCCCGCCGGCGTCGTCCAGCGCACGCCGGCCGGGAAGTGGCGCGCCATCGCGGTCAGCAGCGCGTCGCGCCGCTCGCGGTAGCGCGGGATGACCCGCCGCAGGTGGGCGGCCATCCAGCCCCGCTGGATGAAGATCGCCAGCGCCCGCTGCAGCAGCGGCGAGGAGCACAGGTCGCTGGCCTGCTTGGCCATCGCCAGCCGCCCGATGAGCTGGGGCGTCGCCACGATGTAGCCGATCCGCGCCCCCGGGAACAGCGATTTGGAGAAGCTGCTCAGGTACAGCACCAGCCCGTCCGGGTCGCTCGCCCGCAGCGGCGCCGGCGCCTGCCCTTCGTACGCCAGCAGCCCGTAGATATCGTCCTCCACCACAGGCAGCCGGTGGCGCGCCGCGATCTCCAGCAGGGCGGCGCGGCGCTCCGGGCTCATCGTCGCGCCGCTCGGGTTGTGGAACGTCGGCACGGTGTAGAGGAAGCGCGGCCGGTGCGCCAGGATCAGCGGCTCGAGCGCCTCGACCTGCAGCCCCTGGTCGTCGAGCGGCACGCCGATCAGACGCAGCCCCAGGTGCCCGAGCGAGTTCAGCGCGCCGAGGTAGGTCGGCTGCTCGACGAGCACGGCGTCCCCTGGGCGCGCCAGCGTCTGCCCGATCAGGGTCAGCCCCTGGGTCACGCCCGAGGTGATCAGCAGCTCGTCGGGGCTGGGGCGCAGCCCGCGCTCCTTGAGCAGCTGGCCGAGCACCGTGCGCAGCATCGGGTCGCCCTGGGCTGGCGTATAGCTCAGCACCCCAGGCTCGCCGCTCTCCAGCGCCTCGCTGAGCGCCCGCTCGAACTCGCGCAGCGGCTGGAACTCGGGCGCCGCGTCGGCCATCGCCAGCGTGCGCATGCCGGGGAGCTGCGCCATCCGCAGCATGTCGCTCAGCACCCCGCGCGCCGACATCTCCTGGCCGAGCTCGGCCGCCGCCTGCGCCGGGTCGGCCCGTGGCGCAACGAACGTCCCCCGCCCGACAGTCGCCTCGACCCAGCCACCGGCCTGGAGCTCGCTGTACGCGCTGTGGACCGTCAGCCTGGTGATCCCAAGCTGCCGCGAAAGCTCCCGCACCGTCGGCAGCCGGGTGCCCGGCGGCAGCGCCCCGTTCCTGATGCGCCGCTGGATCTCCCGCGCGATCTGCTCGTAGATCGGCTGCGGGCTGTTTCTATCCACTGTGATCTGCATTGTCTCGCCTTGTCCTTGTGCTGTGCAGCACCACCAGGGCCGAGATCTCGGTGGCTTGCAGGTCCCCGATGACCCGTCGCTCCACGGGTTCCTTGCTCGCCGTCGAGCGGCGGAATGACGAAGATCCGGCGGAGGCGACGCCTTCCACACCCATCATCGCGCCTGCCGGCTGGTGGGTCTGGAATGGCTGGCCCAACGAAACAACCATGGCACAGCACGTGCAGTCTATGGAGTATCGCGCTCTCTGTCCAGAGACAAGTGTGTGCATTGAACTAGGACAATTATACAATTATACCGGTCGGCTCCAATGCGGATGTGGAGCCACTCTGGTAAGGAGCCGCATGCTATAATCCGATGGGTGTTGGGCGCGGGCCACGTTGCCGCCGAGCAGAAGCAGCGGCACTGTGCAACCCGGCTTCGCTCGCGGCTGTTGACGGGGCCTGCGGCCAGGCGCGCGGCACCGGCGCGTACCATGGACGGCGCTTCACGCGTATATATTTTGAGGCTACCGGCGCGCGGAGGCGTCGGCCGTCCGCCTGCCGGTGGTGGTCGCTGCTGACCGGGCGCCGCGCGTGTGGTACAGCAGTTAGGATGTTGAATGATTTCTCGAAAATTAGCAGATTTCACGCCCTTTGCCGAGCGCATGCGCGCGGAGGGGATTGCCGACATTGTCATCGACAATTTCCGCCACTACTATGAGACTCTCGCCTCCGGGAGCACGGGGTTTATTCCGGAAGACACGATCGTCCCGGTGGAGCAGGTGCCGTCGCTGGACGGCCTGAGGCAGTACGCCGATGCGGGCGCCAAGCTCGTCGGCCGCACCGCAGTGCTCAAGCTCAACGGCGGCCTCGGTACCAGCATGGGCTTGGAGCGCGCCAAGTCGCTGCTGATCGCCCGCGATGGCCTGTCGTTCCTGGATATCATCGCGCGCCAGAACCTAGCGCAGCGTCGTGAGTTTGACGCGCACATCCCCCTGCTGTTCCTCAACAGCTTCAACACGGAGGAGGACACGCTGGCGATGCTGGCGCGCTACCCGGAGCTGCGCGGCAATCTGCCCCTCAGCGTGCTGCAGAACAAAGTCCCGAAGGTGCTGCAGGAGACGCTCGCGCCGGCGTGCTGGCCGGCCGACCCGGACCTGGAGTGGTACCCGCCGGGCCACGGCGAGGTGTACCTCGTCCTGCGAATCTCCGGGGTGCTGGACAAGCTCCTGGAGCAGGGCTTCGAGTACCTGTTCATCTCGAACGCGGACAACCTCGGCGCGACGCTCGACCCGGCGATCCTCGGCTACATGGAGCGCCACAACATCCCATTTCTCATGGAAGTGGCCCGCCGCACCCCGGCGGACAAGAAGGGCGGCCACGTCGCGCGCCGCGCCGACGGCCGCCTGATCCTGCGCGAGGTGGCCCAGACTCCGGAGGCCGACCTGCCGCACTTCCAGAACATCGAGCGCCACCGCTACTTCAACACCAACAACCTCTGGGTTCACCTGCCCAGCCTGGCGGCGGTACTAGACGAGCACAACAACGTGCTCAAGCTGCCGATGATCCGCAACGCCAAGACCATCGACCCGAAGGACGTCACCTCTCCCGCGGTGTACCAGCTGGAGACGGCGATGGGCGCGGCGATCGAGGTGTTTGACGGCGCGCAGGTGCTCCACGTCACCCGCGAGCGCTTTATGCCGGTCAAGCTCTGCTCAGACCTGCTTGTGCTGCGCTCGGACCTGTACGTGATGGGCGATGACTTCCGGCTGCGCCCCAATCCGGCGCGCCGGCTGCCGCCGATCGTCGTCGACCTCGACCCGCGCTACTATCGGGTGGTGGACGACTTCGAGGCGCGTTTCGAGGCCCCGCCCTCGCTGGTGGACTGCGCGCGCCTAAGCGTCCAGGGCGATGTGGTGTTCGAGCCGGGCGTGACCCTGCGCGGCACCGTAGAGATCCGGAACAAGACGGCGGAGCAGCGGCGCATCACACGTGGCTCGCTGCTGGAAGATACAACCGTCGTCTTCGACTGACGCTAGTGGAGGGCGTGCGCTGGCCCAGCCCGCACGCCCCGTGAAGGCACGCGGAGGTCGTGCCGCCCGCTGAGGCGTGGAGAGCCGCTGGCTCTCCAAGACCCCTTCCCCCGCTGCTCTGTGGCTGCCGAGCAGCCGCGGAGCAGCGAAGAGGAAACAGGATTTCGGGAGGCGAAGCCTCTCACCGCCCCGCCATCGTATACGCCGTGTACTGAGAGGCCTACCGCCAGGTCATAACAAGAGAGAGCTATGCAGCGCTTCCAGCATACCGCCGACGCTGCTGTCGGCGGGCGCACCAGGGACGGTCGCGGGAAGCTGAGCCTGGTTCCCCACCGGGATCGCCAGGTATCGCGCCTCGTGTGCCGTGATGTCACAAGCCCGCTCCTGAGCGAGCACGAACTCCTCGCACATATCGCGCAGGTCTTCGAGGCCGCCGGCCTCATCGTCCCGCGATCGCTCCTCGTCAGCTACTACATCTCGCTCAAGACCAACCCGTTCGTCGTGCTCGCCGGCCGGGACGGCTCCATCACCGCCGATTTTGCCGCGCTCTTCGCCGAGGCGCTGCTCGGGCGCGACAGCTCGCAGTACGCGCTCATCCCCGCCGGCGCGCCCTGGCCCAGCGCCACGGGCGAGCACGGCTACTACCGTGACCTGCGGGCGCGGTTTGCATCGCTGCGCTTTCTCGATCTGCTCCAGGATGCCGCCAGCCCGGCCGGCGTCGGGCGGCCCTACCTGGTCTGCTTCACGAGCCTGCAGCCGGACGAGGTCTCGTACTACTTCACATCCCTGCTGCGCGTCGACGACGCCGGGCAGAAGCGGCTGATGCTGCCGGGCCTGGCGCTGGAGGACTGCCCGGTGGTGCCGCCGAACGTGTACATCACCGCCACGCTGGACACCGTCGAGGAGGTCGGCCGCCTGGACCGGCAGGTGCTGCGTCACGCGGCGCTGATTCAGCTCCAGGCGGTGGAGCGCAGCGAGGCGCCGGCGGCCCGGCTCCACGCCCCGCTGCCGGTCGGGTACCAGCGGCTCTGGCTGCGCAGCGCCATCCGCGATGTCGACGTGGCCAGGCAGCGGCTCGCGAAGGTGCTCGGGCCGGATGCGCTGCAGCGCCTGCGCTGCTCTGGCGAGCTGCAGCGGCTGCTGTGGCGCGGCGGGGTCGTGATCGGCAGCCGCGAGCTCCAGGAGCTCACCATCTATGTGGCCGCCAGCTTCGACGAAACCGGGCGCGGCCTCTTCGTCCCCTCCGACGCGCGCCGCAACGCACAGATCGCCTTCGACGCACAGGTGGTGCAGCGGGTGCTGTGGAAGCTGCGCGATACGCTCGATGGCGAGCTGCGCCGTGATCTGGCGCGTTTCTTCGACCGCCTCACCCCGCCCGAGGTGCAGCAGGCAGTGGCGTAGCCGGCGGTGTGGCGCGCCTGCTGTTGCCTGCTCCCCAGCGCCGATTGATAGATTCCCAGGAGGTTCTGCAGCGCATCCCAGTGCGATTTACAAGTTTAACAAATTTGACAGGCCGCCGGAGCGCATGGTACTATCCGGCCCGTACCTGACTTAACGTAAGCAGTCGCGCCGATGGGCTGGCTGTGTACTGCCGGCGCCACAGCCAATAGGAGGTGAGCCTATCGCACAGTAGTGGATCATGGTCCTATGCGTGCGATAGCGAACCTGCCGCATAGGACACTGCGCAGTGTTTCTGCAGATTCTTGCGAAAGGAGCTTGCTTCAGATGAAGCACGTGAACTTGCGCGGCAGGGTTGCTCTCCCCCTGCTCTTTGCGCTGATCGTCCCCGTGCTCGCCGCCTGTGGCGGCACTGCGGCGCCACAGGCCCCGGTTCGGGAGACGGTGGTTGTGACCGCCGAGCCCCAGGTCATCCGGGAGACCGTGGTCGTCGAGCAGACGGTGGTCTCCGAGGCGCCCGCCGAGGAGTCGACCGAGGGCACGTCCAGCGGTGGGGCGTTCACCACGCCGCACCCGATCCTCAGCGACGTGCGTGTGCGCCAGGCGATCGCCTACTGCACCAACCGCCCCGAGCTGATCAAGTCGGTCTACGGGTTCCTCCCCGAGGAGGAGCAGGCCAAGCTGATGATGGACGCCAACCTGCCCCAGGGCCACTGGGCGCTGGCGCCGCGCGATCAGCTGACGGTGTACGACTTCGATCCGGAGAAGGGCAACGCCCTGCTGGACGAGGCCGGCTGGACGATGTCTGATTCCGGCGTGCGCGTCAACGCCAACGGCGAGCCGCTCGAGCTGGAGTTCACCACCACCAACGCCGGCTTCCGCGTCACCTGGGCCACCGTGTTCGAGCAGCAGCTGCTCGACAACTGCGGCATCCAGATCATCCGCAAGCACGCGCCGGCCTCGTGGTGGTTCGGTGACACCACCGGCCTGGCCCGCCGCGACTTCGAGCTTGGCGCCTTCGCCTGGGTCGGCGAGGCGGACCCGACCGCCTACACCCTCTACGCCTGCAACCAGATCCCGCTGCCCTCGAACAACTGGGAGGGCCAGAACAGCATGGGCTGGTGCAACGAGACCGCCAGCCGGGCGATTCTCGCCGGCGACAACTCGCTGGACCGCGAGGAGCGCAAGCGGCACTACGCGGTCTTCCAGCAGGAGTTCACCAAGGACATGGTGAGCCTGCCGCTCTTCCAGCGGCTCGAGGCTGAGGCGGCCACCCTCAACCTGCAGAACTTCCGCTCCGACCCCACGGAGTACGTGACCGCCAACGCCCGCGAGTGGGCGATGGCCGACGGCTCCGACCAGATGGTGATGGGCTTCACCCAGGAGCCGGCCTCGCTCTGGAACCTGGTCGAGAGCGCCGCGGTGACCGCTATGGTCAACCAGCTGATCGGCATCATCCCGGCGACGACCTACAACTACGACTACCAGGCGCTTGACCTGAAGTCCGTGCCGACGCTCGAGAACGGCGGCGCGACGCTGACCGAGGTCGAGGTCAACGCCGGCGATCTGGTCTGGACCACCGACGGCGAGCCGGCCGAGCTGGCCGAGGGCGTCGAGGTGCGCAACTCCGCTGGCGAGGTCGTGACCTTCTCCGGCGAGCCGATCAAGATGCAGCAGCTGAAGGTGACCTTCGAGTACAACGACGGCATCACCTGGGAGGACGGCGAGCCGCTGAAGCAGGCCGACTTCGAGCTGGGCGTGAAGATCGACTGCGACCCCGAGTCGGGCGCCACCAGCTTCACGCTCTGCCGGTCGCGCCAGAGCATCGAGTACGAGGGTGACCTGAAGCACACCATCACCTACCTGCCCGGTGCGCTGTGGCCGGAGTACTCGATCTACACGATCTCGGCCTACCCCTCGCATCAGGTGCTGAGCGATGGCCGCAGGCTGGCCGATGTCCCGGCCTCCGAGTGGGCGACGCTCCCGGAGATCGCCGAGGATCCGCTGAGCGCCGGCCCCTACGTGGTCGAGTCCTGGGAGAAGGGCCAGCGCCTGGTGCTCGCGGCCAACCCGAACTTCTACGCGGGTGAGCCGGCGATCAAGCAGATCACCATCCAGTTCATCGCCGACACCAACCAGGCCGTCGCGCAGCTGCTGACGGGCGATGTCGACCTGGTCGACAAGACGACCCTCGGCGCCGGGCCTGAGCTGGAGACCGTGCTGAGGGAGGCTGAGGCGGGCACCATCCAGGTGCATACCACCGCCAGCCCGACCTGGGAGCACGTGGACTTCAACCTGTTCGTGCCCTAAGCAACCTCCGGCGGCTGTAGCTGGTGCCGGTGGTGCTGGCCGGCTTCACCGGCAAGCACCACCGGCACCAGCATACTACTTTGGAAGGATCGGGACGGGCGGAGGGCAGAGCCCTCCGCATCCACCCTCTTGAGATGGGGACAGCGCCGCAGGTGGCGTTCCCGAATAGCCTCTACACCTCTGTGGAGCGGTACGATGACGTCTTTTTTAATCCGGCGCCTCTTCCAGATGATTGTTGTTGTCCTGCTTTCTGCGATCGCAACCTACGGCATTCTGAACCTCGCCCCGGGCGGCCCGCTCTCGTTCATACGCGAGCAGCAGAACGTCGGCGCGGACCGCATCACAGAGGAAGATATCCAGCGCATCCGGGCGCGCTTTGAGGTGGACCTGTACGTCCCGTACCGCTTCACCCGCTGGCTGATCGGCCAGCCGCGCGGCCCGATCGAGATCGGCGGGCAGCAGTTCTTCGCCGACCTCGAGGTCGGCTGCCGGACGCCGGGCCAGGTGCGGCTGCGCTACCCCGACGGACGCGTCGAGATCGTCGAGGAGGGGTGCGCGGTGCCGCTCTACCTGGCGGACCTCGAGGGGCGCCGCACGAGCAACGGCATCCTCTTCGGCGACTTCGGCCTCTCCCAGGTCATGCTGCGTGACCGCCCGATCAGCCAGCTGATCGAGAGCCGCCTGCCCTACACCCTGGTGCTCATGGGCGTCTCGACGCTGCTCTCCATCCTGATCGGCGTGGCCATGGGGGTCTACTCGGCCGTGCACCAGTACTCGCGCTTCGACTACGTGATGACGACGGTGGCGTTTCTCGGCGCCTCGCTGCCGACCTTCTTCATCGGGATCATGGCGATCCTGATCTTCGCCATCCTCGCCAAACAGGCCGGGCTGCCCTACCTGCCGCCGGGCAACGCCAGCTCCGCGCGCGACTACGTCGTGCCGCTGATCGGCCGGGTCGAGGCCGAGTCGACGCTCGACTACGTGCTGCACTTCATCATGCCCTGTGCCGTGCTGACGTTCGTCAATGTGGCGGTGTGGAGCCGCTTCGTGCGCGCCAGCATGCTCGAGGTGCTGCGCCAGGACTACGTGCGCACCGCGCGGGCCAAGGGCGTGCGTGAGCGCCTGGTGATCCTCAAGCACTCGCTGCGCAACGCCCTGATCCCGTTCGTCACGCTGCTCGCCGGTGTGCTGCCCGGCCTGTTCGCCGGCGCGATCGTCACCGAGACGATCTTCAACTGGCCTGGCATGGGCCGCCTGCTGCTGGACGCCCTGGGGCGCTTCGACTACCCGGTGGCGATGGCCGTGCTGTTCGTGACGATCGTGCTGACGCTGATCGGCTACCTGCTCTCGGACATCCTGTACACGGTCGTCGATCCGCGCATCAAACTCACCTAGGCACGACGGAGAAGACGATATGACGACGACAACGCCAGCGCTATCGGTCGAGTCGCTGGCCAGCCAGCGGCCCGAAGGCCAGTGGTCGGTGGTGCTGCGCCGCTTCCGGCGCCACCGCATGGCGATGTTCAGCCTGTTTGTGTTGATCCTGTTTCTGATCGCCTCGCTGCTGGCGCCCTATATTACCTTCTACCCACGCGACCGGCCAGAGCTGGACCGGGCATTCCTGGCGCCGATGCAGCGTAACGAGGACGGCGGGCTGCACATCCTCGGCACCGATCACATCGGGCGCGACCTGTTCACGCGCGTGGTGTACGCCGCTCGGATCTCGATCATCCTCGCCGTGGCGGTTGCGACCCTCTCCTCGCTGATCGGAATGGCCTTCGGGCTGCTGGCCGGCTACTTCGGCGGCTGGGTGGACATCGCGATCACGCGCACGCTCGAGTTTATCTCAACCTTCCCGCTGCTGCCAGTGCTGCTGGTGCTCAACTCGATCCTGCTGCAGCAGCCGGAGCTACTGCCCATCCCGGGCTGGTTCACCGGGATCATGCGCTGGCTGACCGGCGTGCCGCAGAGCGAGGCGGTCAAGCTGGCGCTGCTGGTGCTCAGCCTCGGTCTCCTGCTGTGGACCGGCACGGCGCGCCTCATGCGCGGCATGGTGCTCTCGGTGCGCGAGCTGGCCTACATCGAGTCCTCGCGCGCGCTGGGCGCCTCGAACCTGCGCATCATCGTCCGCCACGTGCTGCCCAACTCGCTGCCGCCGCTGATCGTGGACTACACGCTTGGGATCAACGGCATCCTCGTGCTCGAGTCGGTGCTGAGCTTCCTCGGCTACGGCGTGCAGGAGCCGACCCCGACTTGGGGGAATATTCTGTCGATCGCCGAGAGCTATATGTTCAACCACCCCTGGATGCCGCTCGTGCCCGGGATCCCGCTGGTGATCTGCGCGCTGGCGGTGAACTTTATCGGCGACGGCCTGCGCGACGCGCTCGACCCGCGGGCGGTGTTCGGCGGCGCGGGCGCCCGCGAGAAGAAGAAGGACAAGGCCGGCCAGCAGAAGGCGGCCAAGGCGTCGGCGTGATGCCAGTGACTATGGTATAGGAAAATCCGTGACCACATCTGAAGTATCCGCACCCGCTACAGCTCCAGAGCGCACCCGCCCATCGGGCGATACGCTGCTCGAGGTGCGCGGCCTCAAGACCTACTTCTTTACCGAGAGTGGTGTCGTCCAAGCGGTGGACGGCATCGACCTCACCCTTAACCGCGGCGAGACGCTCGGCGTCGTCGGCGAGAGCGGTTCGGGCAAGAGCGTCACGTCACTCTCGATCATGCGGCTGATCGCCTACCCAGGGCGGATCATCGAGGGCAGCATCCGCTTCGATGGCACCGAGCTGCTCGAGCTGGGAGAGGAAGAGATGCGCAGCATCCGCGGCAACCGCATCTCGATGATCTTCCAGCAGCCCACCACCTGCCTCAACCCGGTCTTCAAAGTCGGCGACCAGATCGTCGAGGCGCTGCAGATCCACCAGGGGCTCAACCTGGCCGAGGCGCGGAAGCGCACCATCGAGCTGCTGGCCCTGGTGGGCCTGCCGGACCCGGCGCGGCGCGCCAATCAGTACCCGCACGAGCTCTCGGGCGGGCAGTGCCAGCGTGTGATGATCGCGATGGCGCTGGCGTGCAACCCGGAGCTGCTGATCGCCGATGAGCCGACCACCGCGCTGGACGTGACCATCCAGGCCCAGATCCTGGACCTGATGCGCGGTCTGCGCGAGAAGGTCAACACGGCGATCATCCTGATCACCCACGACATGGGCGTGGTCGCCGAGATGTGCGACACGGTGGCGGTGATGTACGCCGGCCAGATCGTCGAGTACGCCGATGTGCGCCAGCTGTTCACTGACCCGAAGCACCCCTACACCCAGGGGCTGCTGGCCTCCATCCCGGTGCTCGGGGAGCTGGAGGACGAGCTGGCCACCATCCCCGGCACGGTGCCGAGCCTGGTGGACCCGCCGCCCGGCTGCCGCTTCAAGGATCGCTGCGCCTTCCGGTTCGACCGCTGCGACGAGGACGTGCCGCTGTTCACGCTCGAGGGCGGGCGCCAGTCGCGCTGCTGGCTGCACGAGGCGGAGGCGATCGGGAAGAAGTAGCAGCGCCGCAGGGAGCTGGCCCGCCAGCGCGTGGCAGTTTCGGCACCCTGCCGCCAGAGATGGGCCGCGGGCGCCAGCGCTGCCGGCGAAGGCGGCGACGCGGGCCTGCAGAGCGCCGCTCAGAAACGTTGACTAGCAGTTAGGAACTTGAGGACACTCTTATGGCTGTTCCCGCACTTCAGCGCGCCCAGAAGGACACGCTGCTCGAAGTCAATAACCTCGTCAAGCACTTCCCGATCAAAGGCGGGGTGCTGCGGCGCACGGTCGCCTATGTGAAGGCGGTCGACGGGGTCAGCTTCACCGTCAAGCGCGGCGAGACGCTCGGGCTGGTGGGCGAGTCCGGCTGCGGCAAGACCACCACCGGCC
>CALJIC010000298.1 GCA_937974195.1 uncultured Roseiflexaceae bacterium
AAGTCCTGTTCTCTCAGCCGCTCTGCGGCGACGAAGTCGCTGCAGAGCGGCTGAGAAAAGTTCTGAGCATATGCGACACCTGACCATCATCTCCTGGAACGTCAACGGCATCCGCGCCGCCGAGCGCAAGGGCTTCCTCACCTGGCTCGAGGGGTGCGGCGCCGACATCGTCGCCCTGCAGGAGACCAAGGCCGCTCCCGAGCAGCTCTCCGAGGCGCTGCGGCAGCCGCCCGGCTACCACGCCGCCTGGTGCGCCGCCGAGATCAAGGGCTACAGCGGCGTGGCGACCTACTCGCGCATCCCTCCGCTCTCCACCAGCCGCGGCCTCGGCGACCCGCGCTTCGACGCGGACGGGCGCGTGCTCGTCAGCCGCTTCCCGTGGTTCACGCTGTTCAACATCTACTTCCCGAACGGCGGGCGCGGCCCGGAGTGGGTGGCGCACAAGCTCGCCTTCTACGACCGCTTCGTCCAGGTGGTGCGCGGCATGATCGCGGCCGGCGAGCCGCTGGTGGTGGTGGGCGACGTCAACACCGCCTTCGCCGAGATCGACATCGCCCGCCCGAAGGAGAATCAGAAGACCTCGGGCTTCATGCCCGAGGAGCGCGCCGCGATGGCCGCCTTCTTCGAGGCCGGCCTGATCGACACTTTCCGCCTGCTGCACCCCAACGAGGTGAAGTACAGCTGGTGGGCGGCGTGGGGCGGCGCGCGCCAGCGCAACATCGGCTGGCGGCTCGACTATATCTTCACCTCGCCCGACCTGCGCGACCGCATCGTCGACGCCGACATCCACTGCGAGGTGATGGGCTCGGACCACTGCCCGGTGAGCCTCACGCTCGCGGTGGACGATTGACCGCCCCGTCGCGCAGCAGCTCCACCGGCCCTCCGTGCCCCAGCACATCGCGCCGGTACTGCCTGAGCCTGGCCGCCTGCTCGGCCAGCGGGAAGTCGAAGCCGTAGCGCCGCTGAAGCTCAGCCGCCCGCCCCACAACCGCCCCCGGCGGCAGCCGGCCGCGCTCGCTGCCCAGCAGGATGAGCGAGCGGCGCTGCTCGACGAGGTACACGTAGCGGAAGCTGGCGGCGAAGGTCGCCAGCTTGGCGCCGAAGCGCGGGTCGGAGTGCAGCAGATTGACGCACAGCACGCCGGGCGGCGCCAGGCGGCTGCGGCACAGCTCGTAGAACTCCAGCGTCGCCAGGTGGTCGAGGTTGTCGCTCCCATCGCGGAACGCGTCCATCACCACCACATCGTAGGTCGCGTCCGCCGCCTCCAGAAACGCCCGCGCGTCGCCCGCGAACAGCCGCTGCCGGTCGTCGAACGCCACGCCGAAGAAGCGCTCCGCGATCGGCCCGACCGCCGGGTCGAGGTCGACGCTGTCGATCCGCGTCTGCGCGAGGTGGTGGTGCAGCACGAGCGGCAGCCGGCCCCCGGCGAAGCCCAGCACGCACACGCGCTGCGGCGCCGGGTTCCACAGCAGCCCGAGGACAGCCGCCTGGGTGTAGCCCGCCACCAGATGCAGCGGCCGGTCGAGCTCGATGCGCGACATCGGGCCGGCGAGCTGGCCGTCCGGCTCGACGAAGTAGAGCTGCACCTGCCCGGCGTGCTTGATCACCCGGATGTGATGGAGGCTCGTGCGCTCGTCGTGCAGCGTGCCGTCCGGCTCGCCGCGCAGCCACTCGAGCCGCCGGCGGATGGCGGCGAGGTTCTCGCGCCGCCAGCGTTCTGGCTCCACACGTATTCCTTCTGCGGAGCGATGTGCTCCGCGGTCTATCGCCGTCAGTCCAGCCGCGCTCCGGCGGCGCTGTGGAGAGGCTGCGCCTCTCGCCGCCGGGCCGTGCCGATGAGGTGCCGGTGGTCCTCTATGTGATCGGCATCCCGGCGCCCGCGCCGACCCGGCGGGCCGCATAGTAGCAGATGTTACGAGGTGGGGATGCGCCTCGGCGGGGTGCCGGGGGTAGAGATCGTGGGGAGATCTCTTCTCCCCGCCGCTTCACGATGGCGCCTTGCCGTAGTGCGGCGAAAAGGAGGTGCGCGCAGGGGCCTTGCTCTCCACACTTCCCGACGGGGCTTGCTGTGGCGAAGGCTCCTGCTGGCCGATCATCAGCTCCCGCTCCGCCCCCGTCACGATCAGCCCGCGGAACGCCGCGACGACCTGCGGGTCGAAGTGCGTGCCCGCGTGCTCCTCCAGGTACGCCAGCGCCTGCTCGGGCGACCACGCGGCGCGGTAGGGCCTGTCCGACGTCAGCGCGTCCCACACGTCGACCACGGCGAACAGCCGCGCCGCCAGCGGGATCTGCTCGCCGCGCAGCCCGCGCGGGTAGCCCGTGCCATCCCAGCGCTCGTGGTGGCCGTAGGGGATATCGAGCGCCGGGCGCAGAAAGTCGATCGACGAGAGCCACTCGTAGGCGTACGTCGGGTGCTGCTCCATCACCGCGCGCTCCTCCGGCGTGAGCGGGCCGGGCTTGCGCAGGATCGCGTCCGGCACCCCGATCTTGCCGATGTCGTGCAGCAGCGCGCCGCGCCGGATCTGCGTCAGCTCCCACTCCGGCAGCCCCCAGATCTCCCCCAATCGCACCGTCAGCGCGGTGACGCGCTCGCAGTGGCCCGCCGTGTCGTGGTCGCGCAGGTCCAGCATGCGCGCCCAGCCCGCCAGCGTCGAGTCGTAGGCGGCGACCAGCGCCTCGTTGGCGTGCGCCAGGTCCTCCAGCGCCCGCAGGTAGTCCACCGCGATCGCCGCCTGGCCCGCCAGCGTCATCAGGAACTGGAGCCACTCGGCGTCCGGCTCGCGCGGCGTGCGGTCGAACACCTCCAGCACCCCCAGCAGCGTGCTGTTTGCCATCAGCGGCGCCGCCGCCACGAACGCGGCGTCCTCGGCCACCAGGTGCGGCCCGCCGAGCGTCTCCGGCGCGCCGACCCGCCAGGTCGCCTGCCGGGTGGACGCCGCCTGAGACAGCAGCGGGGTGTTCCGCAGATCGAGCGTCACCCCGTCCCAGTTCGTGTAGGTGCCGGTCGACGGGCCGGCGCGCATCCGGCTCGTGCCGGGCTCGGCAAGCCAGACGAGGGCGGCCGGCGTGTCCAGCTCGGCGCAGGCCTGCTCCAGCACCGTGGCCAGCGTCCGGTCCCGGCTGCGGCTGGTGAGGATCGCGCTGTCGATCTCGTGCAGCGCGTGGACCTTGCGCAGCCGCCGGTCGGTGGCGGCCACGAGGTGGGCGTTCGCGAGCGCCTGGGCCTCGGTGCGGGCGTGCAGGCGCGCGTTGGCGATCGCCTGCGCCGCCAGGTCGGCCAGGCCGCACAGCAGCTCGATCTCCTGCCGCGAGAACTGCCGCACCGTGCCGCAGCTTCCGATCGTCAGCGTGCCGATCAGCGTATCCCGCCAGCGCAGCTCCGCCGTCACCAGCGTGCGCGCGTCGATCAGCTCCAGCGCGCGCCGGTTAGGCACCGCGGGCAGCCGCCGCAGATCCTGGAGGACCAGCGGGCTGCCGTGTGCCGCCACCAGCGCATCGAATTCGGCGCGGGGCACCGAGCCGAGCGCCGCCTGCGCTACCGGCGACAGCCCGGCGCTGGCGCCGGGCAGCAGCCGCCGCCCCTGCGGGTCGGCGAGCGTGATCGTGACGAACGGGACAGCGAACGCCACGCGGGCGGTGTCGCAGACCGCCTCCAGCACGGTCTTGACATCCAGCTGGGCGTTGAGCCGCCGCGCGGCCCGCAGAAGGACCTCGGCCCGCATCGCGTGCTCGCGGGTCTCGGCCATGGCCCGCGTCCTGCCCGCGGCGTAGCGGTCCATCGCCGCGGCGAGCAGCCAGAACAGCGCGAGGTTGAGCAGCGCCAGGCTGGCGGGCAGCAGGCCCGCGACGCGCCACCCGGCCGCGTACGCCTGGAGCAGGAGCCCGCCCGGCACGAGCGGCACAAGCGCGATAAGCGGCAGCAGCCGGACGAACGCGGTCCCGCCCGGCCCGCCGCCGGTCAGCACTTTCATCGCGCCGCGCGCCGGCTCGGCGAGACAGGTGCCGACGCCGAGCGCGATCAGAGTCAGCTCCGGCCACACCACAGCAGGGCCTGCCTCGGCGAGGGAGAAGAGGCCGGCCGCCGTCGTGTCGAGGAGCGCGTACAGGCCGTTCAGCGCCACAAACGCGGCGACAGCCTGCCCGACGGCGGTGAGCCAGGCGATCGAGCTGAGCAGGAGCAGGTGTGACAGGCCGAGCAGCGCCAGCGCGAGCGCCACATTCGGCAGCGGGCTGCTGAGCTCAGCGCGCGCCTGCTCCGGAACGAGCAGCGCGTCGAGGAAGACCGTGCGGGCCAGCAGAACATCTATGAGCATCAGCCCGCCGAGCGCGCAGACGGCCGCCGCCAGCAGCGCGCGCAGCCACCCGAGCCGGCTGACCCCGGCCAGCGAAAGCGCCAGACCGGCGAGCAGAATCCCTGCGGCGGTGCTGGGCGGCAGAGCCAGAAGCCCAAGCGCGACGCGCTGCGGCTGCGCGAGATCGAGCGACCAGCCGAGGAGCGCCGCCGCACCGATGATACTGATTATCAGCCCCACAGTTCGCGCCGCAAGGTGCAGGAGTGCAGTGTAGAGAACCGGCTGAAAGCTCTGGTTATCAGCGATCGATAACGAGAGAGCTCTTCTCATGATCCCTTCGTTTGCAGAGGGGTGCAGTGATGCCGCAGGCACGGGAGCGGCGGCGCGCAGGGGAGAAATGCCGTGAAGCGACAAGATCATCGATAACGTTTTTTTAGTATACCATGATGTTCCGCGATATTCCCCTCCAAGGTTGTGGAACGCTCCCCGCTGTGGTAGTATGTCGCTCACTCACACCACTCACCGTCACTTCACGATCCGGCGCACACCTTCCGCCCTGGACGGCCGGCCGCCCGAGGATTCCACGAGGGCCCTTGGCACTACCTGACATGACCTCGCGCTTGGATGCGCTCGCCGCACGGCTCGGCGCGCTCCAGCAGGCCGCTGGCGCGCTGCCCGAAGCGGCCCAGCCCGACGCGCGCGCTCTGTTCGATGAGCTGCGCGCCGTGCTCGATTCCCTGCGCGAGGCGGGCGCCGGCGAGCCGCTCCGGGACAGCGAGGGCCGCGCCGGCGCCCGCAGACACACCGAGGCGGCGCTCGAGCTGCTCGCCGTCGCGGGCGGCGTGCTCGCGTCATCCCTGGACGAGACGACGATGATCCGGCGTACGGTGCGCCTGGTGGTGCCGACTCTCGCCGACTGGTGCGCCGTCAACGTCCTCGATGAGCAGCGCACCGTCCGGCTGGTCGCCCTCGCTCATATCGATCAGGCCGAGGAGCAGCGGCTCAAGGAGCTGAGCCGCACAGCGCCGCTCGACCCGAAGGGCGCCGCGGGAGTCGCGCGGGTGCTGCGCAGCAACGAGACCGAGTTCTGCCCCGACGCCTCGCGCGTCCCCGCGCTGGACGAGCTGCGCGTCGAGTCCTACCTGTGCGTGCCGCTGAGCGTGCGCCAGCACCTGATCGGGTCGATGACGCTCGCCACCAGGCGCGGCGGGCGCCGCTACACACCTGAGGATGTCGCGATCGCCGAGGTGCTGGCCCGGCGCGTCGCGCTGGCGATCGACAACAGCCGCCTGTACCGCGCCGAGCAGCAGGAGCGAGCGCGCGCCCAGCAGGCCGCCGCCGCCGCCGAGGAGGCCCGCGCTCAGGCCGAGGCCGCCAGCCGGCGGCTGGCCTTCCTCGCCGAAGCGGACTTCCTGCTGTTCGAGACCCTCGACTTCCGGACGCGGCTGCAGCGGCTCGCCAGGCACGCGGTCCCGGCGATCGCCGAGATCTGCGTCGTCGACCTGCTGGACGAGGACGAGCAGCTCCAGCGGATCGCGGTCGCCCATGCCGATCCGTCGCGCGAGGCGCTGTTCTTCGAGCAGACGCGCCGGTTCCCGCCCATCCCCGACCTGCTGGGTCCCCTGGCCGACACCTGGCGCAGCGGGAGGCCCCAGCTGCTCAGCGAGCTCGAGCCATCCCTCGTCGAGCGGTACGCCCGCAACCGGGAGCACCTGCGGCTCCTGCGCCAGATCGGCATCTTCCGCAGCATGATCATCGTCCCGCTCAAGCTGCGCGACCGCACGCTCGGCGCGCTGTCGCTCGGCCGCATCTCCGGCCCGGCCTACCAGCAGGCCGACCTCGAGCTGGCCGAGGAGCTGGCCCGGCGCGCGGCGCTCGCGATCGACAACGCCCGCCTCTACCAGACCGCCCAGGAGGCCGTGCGCCTGCGCGACATGCTCTTCTCCGTGGCCGCGCACGAGCTGCGCACGCCGATCACCTCGCTGCTGGGCCAGGCGCAGCTCCTGGAGCGCCGCGCCGCCCGCGAGGGGCACCTCAGCGAGCGCGACCGGCGCTCCACCGCGGTGATCGCCGCCCAAGCCCAGCGCCTCAGCACGATGATCAACTCCCTGCTCGACATCGCCCGGCTCGAGCAGGGCGGGCTCCAGCTCGACGTCGCGCCGCTCGACCTCAGCGACCTCGCCCGGCGGGTGGTCGAGGAGATCCAGCCGACGGCCGAGCGCCACACCCTGCTGTTCGAGACGCGCGCGGCCCCGCTGATGATCGTGGGCGACGCGCTGCGGCTCGAGCAGGTGCTGCAGAACCTGGTGAGCAACGCCCTGAAGTACAGCCCGGCCGGCGGAGCCGTGCGGGTCACGGTCGAGCAGCGCGACGGGCTGGCGCGCGTGAGCGTCGCAGACGAGGGGATCGGCATCCCGGCCGACGCGCTCCCGAACCTGTTCCAGCGCTTCTTCCGGGCCGGAAACGCCGAGTCGCAGACGATCGGCGGCATGGGCCTCGGCCTGTACGTCGTCAAGGAGATCGTGTCCCTCCACGGCGGCACGGTCGCGGTGGAGAGCTCCGAGGGCCGGGGCAGCACCTTCTCGATCTGCCTGCCGCTGCCGCCCTCACAGACAGCGCCATGAACCGACTCGAGCGCATGACCGCCACGCTGCTCCTGCTCCAGGAGCGCCCGCGCACCGCCGGCGAGATCGCCCGCCACTTCGAGGTCTCGCGCCGCACGGTGCTGCGCGACATCCAGGCGCTGTGCGAGATGGGCGTGCCGGTGATCGCCCGCGAAGGGGCCGGCGGCGGCTACTCCCTCCCGGACGGCTACCGCCTCCCGCCGCTGCCGCTCAGCCCCGGCGAGGCGTTCCTGCTGCTGCTCGGGCTGCGCACGATCGCCCAGCTGTCCGATGCGCCCTTCGCCCGCGAGCGCGCCTCGCTGGCCGCCAAGCTGGAGACGCTCCTGCCGGCCCACGAGCGCCCGGACATCGAGCAGCTGCTGGCGAGCGTCGCCGTCGAGATCCCCAGCCGCCCGGCGCGCGCGCCGTTCCTCGCCGACCTCGTCGAGGCCACGAGCCGCGGCGCGTGGGTGCGCGTGGAGTATCGCTCGGCCGAGCGCCGCTCGGTGCAGCACCTGCTGCCGCGCCAGGTGCTCAGCCAGGGCGGCCTCTGGTACTGCCGCGCCTACAGCTACGAGCGCGAGGAGGAGCGCCTCTACCGCGTCGACCGCATCCTGTCGCTCGCGCCCGCGCCCGCCTGGCTGTCCGAGGTCCCCGTCCCCGCGCCCACGCCCTACGGCCACGAGTCCCACCCCGAGGTCAGCGTGTCTCTCACGCCGCGCGGCGCGGCGGCGATCGAGTCCGAGCCGCACATCGGCGCGCAGATCGTCTACGCGGAGGACGGCAGCGGCACGCTCCGCTTCCGCTGCCCGCCCTCCGAGCTGGAGTGGTTCGCGCGCCTGTTCGCCGGCCTCGGCGCCGACGTCACCGTCCACTCGCCGCCCGAGCTGCGCCGCCGCCTGGCCGCCATCGGCCGCGAGCTCGCCGAGCGCTACCGCGAATGGTGACAGGCAGCTGTCACCGTTCGGCTGGTATGCTCAGGGTGTGGACAGCATTCGGAAGAGGTGCCTATGACCAGCCAGCTCGAGCGCGCGCAGCAGTTCATCTGGGCCAACGCCCGCCTGATCGACCGCCACCTGTTCGCCTACCACTTCGCCGGCGGCCCGAAGGGGCCAGTGCTCGCCGCGCTGCGCGCCTACCAGAACGACGACGGCGGCTTCGGCAACGCCCTCGAGCCGGACAAGCGCACGCCGCACAGCCAGCCGATCGACGTCGAGGTCGCGCTGCGAATCCTCGACGCCGTGGACGCCTTCGACGACCCGATGGTCGCGCGCGTCTGCGAGTTCCTGCCGGCGATCACCCGGCCCGAGGGCGGCGTCCCGTTCAGCCTGCCCACGGCCAACGCCTACCCGCACGCGCCCTGGTGGCGCGCCCCCGATGACCCGCCGGCCGCGATCAACCCGACGGCGGCGATCGCCGGGCTGCTCCACAAGCACGGCGTCCGCACCCCGTGGCTCGAGCGCGCCAGCGACTACTGCTGGCGGACGATCGAGGCCAGCGACACCACCGAGTTCCACGACCTGATGGCGATCGTCACCTTCCTCGCGCACGCGCCGGACCGCGAGCGCGCCGGGCGGGAGCTGCAGCGCATCCGCGAGCGCATCGCGGCCGCTGGCGTCGTGGAGACGGACCCGGCGGCCGAGGGCTACGTCCACCGCCCGCTCGACTGGGCGCCGACGCCGGACAGCCCGCTGCGCCCGCTCTTCAGCGACGAGGTGCTGCAGGAGCAGCTGCGCCTGCTTCAGGCCGCCCAGCGGGAGGACGGCGGCTGGCCGATCGGGTGGCCGCCGATCAGCCCGGCGGTCGAGTGCGAGTACCGCAGCGTCGTCACGACCGGCGCCCTCCTGACGCTGCGCGCCTACCGCCAGGCCGGCTTCGACGTGCCCGGCGCGGGGGTGTGAGGCGCGCCCACCCGGTGGATCGCCGCGCCCCTCCATAGCCCCTCTGTGCTCTCCGTGCCTTCCGTGGATCCCGTTGGGGCGCAGCACGCTGCGCCCCTCCATGGCCCCTCCGTGCCCTCCGTGCCCTCCGTGGATCTCCCTCCGTGGATCCCGTTTGACATCCCGCCGCCCTGGTGCTACCCTCTGCGCCACGTTCACGCGCTCCGCGGAGGTTGGCGCACCATGGCCCCGATCGTCCACCGCATCCCCGGCCTGACGCTGGTAGACCACGAGTTCACCGTCCCGCTGGACCACGCGCGGCCCGACGGCGAGCAGATCACCGTCTTCGCCCGCGAGGTGACAGCCGCCGGCGCCGACAGCTCGCACCTGCCCTGGCTGGTCTTCTTCCAGGGCGGCCCGGGCGGCAAGTCGCCGCGCCCCACCGGCCGCAGCGGCTGGATCAGGCGCGCCACCGCCGACTACCGCGTGCTGCTGCTCGACCAGCGCGGCACGGGGCGCAGCACGCCGGTCACGCACCGCACCCTCGCCCGCCGCGGGGACGCCGCCGCCCAGGCCGACTACCTGAAGCACTTCCGCGCCGACTCGATCGTGCGCGACGCCGAGCTCATCCGCGCCGAGCTCGCCGGCCCGGACGTGCCGTGGAGCACCCTCGGCCAGAGCTACGGCGGCTTCTGCGCCGTCACCTACCTGTCGATCGCGCCGGCCGGGCTGCGCGAGGTGATGATCACCGGCGGCCTGCCCCCGCTCACCGCCAGCGCCGAGGAGGTCTACCGCGCGACCTACCGGCGCGTGCTCGCGCAGAACCGCCGCTACTTCGAGCGCTACCCCGGCGACCAGGAGCGCGCCGGCGCGGTGGCCGCCTACCTCGCCGAGCACGACGTGCGCCTGCCGGACGGCAGCCCGCTGACGCCGCGCCGCTTCCAGCAGCTCGGTATGGCGTTCGGCGCGAGCGACGGCTTCGAGTCGGTCCACTACCTGCTCGAAGAGGCGTTCGTCGAGGGGCCGGACGGCGCCGAGCTCAGCGAGACCTTCCTGCGCGGCGCGCTCGAGGCGCTCTCGTTCGCCGGGCGGCCGATCTACGCCATCCTGCACGAGAGCATCTACTGCCAGGGCGCCGCGTCGCGCTGGGCCGCCGAGCGCGTGCGCGCCGAGTACCCGGAGTTCGAGCCGGCCCCCGGCCGCCCGCTGCTCTTCACCGGCGAGATGATCTACCCCTGGATGTTCGAGCTGGACCCGGCGCTCCAGCCGATGCGCGCGGCCGCCGAGCTCCTGGCGGAGTACGACGGGTGGCCGCCGCTCTACGATGTGGCGCGGCTGCGCGCCAACACCGTCCCCGTCGCCGCGGCCGTGTACTACGACGACATGTACGTCGAGCGCGCCTTCTCCGAGGAGACCGCCGCGACGATCGCCGGCTGCCGGGTCTGGGTGACGAACGAGCACCAGCACAACGCCCTGCGCGCCGACGGCGAGGCGGTGCTCGGCCGGCTGCTCGCGATGCTGCGCGGAGAGGTGTAGCAGAACCGCAGCCACAGCCCGCCCAAAGTGCGGTATGATACTGCGATGTGTGCACGTGTGTAAGAAGGGGCGTATTGCGATACGCCCCTTTTCTTGACGAAGAAAGGCACCCCAGCCCCTATGATCCGCATCGCCATGCTGAGCTACTGGCACGTCCACGCGTGGGACTACACGCGCCAGGCTCAGGAGCACCCCGAGGTCACCATCGCCGCCGTGTGGGACGAGCTGCCCGAGCGCGGCCGCAAGGCCGCCGAGCAGCTTGGCGTCCCGTTCTTCGAGGACCTGTCCGCCGTGCTCGCGCGCCCCGACATCGACGCCGTGATCGTCGACACGCCGACGAACATGCACCGCGATGTCATGGTCGCCGCCGCCGAGGCCGGCAAGCACATCTTCACCGAGAAGGTGCTCGCGCCGACCCTCGCCGAGGCCAACCAGATCGTCGCCGCCGTCGAGCGCGCCGGCGTGAAGCTGATCGTCTCGCTCCCGCGCCTCTACGCCGGCTACACCGAGGCGATCGGCGCCCTGATCGCCGCCGGGAAGCTCGGCGACCTGACCCTCGTGCGCACCCGGCTGTCGCACAACGGCGCGCTGCGCACCGAGCGCAACCCGGACGGCTGGCTGCCGCCGCACTTCTACGACCTCGAGCAGTGCGGCGGCGGCGCGCTGATCGACCTCGGCTGCCACCCGATGTACCTGGCGCGCCTGTTCGCCGGCCTCCCCGAGACCGTCAGCGCGCGCTTCGGCTACGTCACGGGGCGCGCGGTGGAGGACAACGCCGTCGTCACGCTCGGCTACCCGAGCGGCGCGCTGGGGATCGTCGAGGCCGGCTTCGTGAACCCCGCCTCGCCGTTCACGATCGAGCTGCACGGCACCGGCGGCAGCCTGCTCTTCGGCACGCCGGAGCCGAAGCTGCTGCTGAAGACCGCCGACGGCGACTGGACCGAGCAGCCCATCCCCCCCGACCGGCCGAGCGCGTTCGCCCAGTGGGTCGAGCACATCCAGCGCGGCACCACCGGGACGGAGAACATCCAGGCCGCGCTCGACCTGACCCGGCTCATGGAGGCCGCCAACAAGTCCGCCGCGAGCGGCGCGGCGGTGCGCCTCGACAGCCTGGAGGCGTAGTGTCGGGGGCTGCGCTCCTCAGAGAGCCGCAGCACTTCTCGAACCTCCCCGCTCTGCCGTCACTTATCGCGGCGGAGCGGCGGTAGAAAGAGTGGTTCGGAGGGGCCTGGCCCATTCCGAACCACTCTGGAGGAACACGATCCCGGGGCGCCCTCCCCGGAAAGACCCCAACACAGGAGCATCGCAACCACCATGTCACTCCTACGTTTCGGTGTCATCGGAACCGGCTCCATCGCCCACAACCGCCACCTGCCCTGCCTGAAGCGCAACCCGAATGTCGAGCTCGTCTCCGCCGCCGACGTCTCGGCCACGTCGGTGGGCGCCGCGGCGCGCACGTTCGACATCCCGCGGGTCTACACGGACTACCAGGAGATGCTCGAGAAGGAAGAGCTCGACGCCGTGGTGGTCTGCACGCCGAACAAGTTCCACGCCCCGGCCTCGATCGCCGCGCTCGAGCGCGGCCTGCACGTGCTGTGTGAGAAGCCGATGGCGACCGACCCGGCCGAGGCGCGCGCCATGATCGACGCCGCCAACCGCTCCGGCAAGATCCTGAGCATCGCCTTCCACTACCGCCACATGGCCAACGTCCGCGCCGCCAGGCGCGTGGTGGACTCGGGGGAGCTGGGGCGGGTGTACATGGTCCGCGTCCAGGCGCTGCGCCGCCGCGGCATCCCCTCCTGGGGCACCTTCATCCACAAGGATATCCAGGGCGGCGGCGCGATGATCGACTACGGCGTCCACCTGCTCGACACCGCGCTGTGGCTGATGGATAACCCCCGGCCGGTCGAGGTGTGCGCCAGCCTCTCGCAGCATCTCGGCAAGGCGCCCAACGTCAACGTCTGGGGGCAGTGGAACTACCAGGAGTTCTCTGTCGAGGACCAGGTGGCCGCCTTCGTGCGCTTCGACAACGGCGCGTCGATGCTGCTGGAGTGCTCCTGGGCGCTCAACATCCCCGAGTCGCGCGAGACGATCTCGCTCTCGGGCACCGAGGCGGGGTTGGAGGTCTTCCCGCTCAGCGTGAACAAGGCCAAGCACGGGATGCTGACCACCTGGAAGCCGGACTGGATACCGGGCGAGAACGACAAGGCCGGCGACGTGCAGGCCGCCGACTTCGTGAACGCCATCCTCGAGGGGCGCCAGCCGATCGTGCGCGCCGAGCAGGCGCTCCAGGTGACGGAGATCGTCGACGCGATCTACCGCAGCGCGGAGCAGGGCGCGGCGGTGCGCCTCGACCGCTAGAGGCGATCGGGGCTCTACGAGGTGTGGAGTGCCCTGCGGCCTCCACACCTCGTTCTGTGTCTCAGAAGCTACCTGGCCGCGCCAGAGGCATCCGGCAGGTCCCAGCGCGGCGACTCGGCGCTGAGCGTTGCCCGGCCGGCGGGCGGCCCCCAGACGGACGTGATCGCTGCCTCCAGGGTGTCGATCAGCGCCGCAACGTCCGCGGCCGCCCCGGCGTGCAGCCCCTCGCTGACGATCAGCGCCCGGCGCGTCGCGTCGCTCACCGCCGAGCGCCGGCTCTGGCGGAACGTCCAGCGCCGGGCGTGGACCTGGCCCGCCGCGTCGGCGAAGATCACCTCGCCCGGCTCCGGGCGCTCCACCTCGCCGCTGAACGCCAGGTACTCCTCGTCGCCGCGCGCCGGCCGCACCTCGATGTACTCCGCCACGCCCGCCAGGTCGAACACAGCGACAGGCAGCGCGAACGCGAGCGAGGCGGCGTTGCACAGGTCCACCAGCGGGTGCAGCCGCGGCAGGGCGTCCTCCCTGCGGAAGCGCCGCAGCAGCGCCTCAGCCGCCGAGCGGTACTGCGTCGGCTTCATCCCCATCTGCGCGTAGGCCCGCCGCCAGGCCTGCACCTCCGCCAGCTCGGACTCGGCCGAAACCGCCGCCAGGCGCTCTTTCGCGCGCGCCAGCAGCGGCTCGATGTGCGCGTCGACGCCGGCCTGCGCGTCGACCCCCTCCACCAGCAGCAGCCCCGGCACCAGCGCCGGGAAGCGCTCCCAGATCACAGGCGCGTGGACGAAGTACATCTGCTTGCCCCCCTGCCCTTGCTCCAGACCCGTTCAGCGTGCTTGTCCGCGCCGATCGTAGCACATGCGCGG
>CALJIC010000299.1 GCA_937974195.1 uncultured Roseiflexaceae bacterium
CCGCCGGGTTGCGCGGGTCGTCCTCGGGGATGCCGGCCTCGACCTTGCCCACCAGATCGGCGCCCACGTCGGCCGCCTTGGTGTAGATCCCGCCGCCCACACGGGCGAACAGCGCGATCGACGAGGCGCCGAGCGCGAAGCCGTTGATGATGCCCAGCCGCACGCCCTCGGAGCCGAGGATCAGGTACAGGGCGCCAACTCCCAGCAGCCCCAGGCCGACCACCGAGAGCCCCATCACCGAGCCGCCCGAGAAGGCGACCCGCAGCGCAGCTGGCATGCCCTGCCGGGCCGCCTGCGCGGTTCGCACATTCGCCCGCGTCGCGACGCGCATCCCGAAGAAGCCTGCCAGCACCGAGGCCAGCGCGCCGAGCAGAAACGCCACAGCGGTGAGCGGGTGTAAGGCCGGCGTCAGCAGCCCCACGAGCACGATCACCAGCGCAACGACGGCTACAAAGATGACCAGCACGCGGTACTCACGCCCGAGGAACGCCATCGCTCCCTGCTGGATCGCACGGGCGATCTGCTGCATTCGCTCGTTGCCAGCATCGCTGCGGTTGATCGCCACGGCCGTGAACCAGGCGACTACCAGCGCAAGGGCGCCACTGATCGGCGCTGACCACTCGAGAGCCCCCATTGGTCTTCCCTCTCGTTCAGCAAATTACGTCTCAGTTCTTAGGTTTTGCGGCTCAGCATGGGGCGGCGCGCCATTCTAGCATAGGGAGGCGAGCCGGGCAACTGGCATACATCCCGCAGGGGTGGCGCGAAGGGCCGCCAACGCTGCCCGCCCGGAGCGCGCCGCTGCGCACACATCGCGTATAATGGCACGAGCTAGCGGCGCGGCGCTGCCGCATCCCCCGCGGGTCTCTGCGGCGCACCGCGGACGCTCCGAGCTTTCTCCCGCCGCTCCGCCCGGGGAATGGCGGGCGAAGAGGCAAACTCGTCAGAACGAGGGGAATGTCCGATGCTTGCTGAGCACACTCAGGTGGCCGGCCGTTCCAGCGCGCCAAGCGCGGCTGCGGCCCGCTCGACAGGGCTGGCCTTCGACTGGGCGATGGCCGTGCTGAGCGCCTGGTTTCTGGGCGGCCTGTACCTCGACGGCTGGGCGCACAACCACGGGCTGGTGGACGACACGTTCTTCACCCCCTGGCACGCGGTCTTCTACTCAGGGTACGCCGCCGTCGCGCTGCTGACGCTGGGGGCGGTGCTCGCCGGCGTGCTGCGCGGCCGGCCCTGGTACCGCGCCCTGCCGGACGGCCACGAGCTCGCGCTGCTCGGCGTGCCGCTCTTCGCGCTCGGCGGCGTCGGCGACCTCACCTGGCACACGCTCTTCGGCATCGAGGAGAGCATCGAGGCGCTGATCAGCCCCAGCCACCTGACGCTGGCGACCAGCATGGCGCTCATCCTCGTCGGGCCGCTGCGCGCGGCGATCCGTCGCGCTGCCGCATCGCCTCCGGCCACAGGCGCGCCGGCGGCGCGGCTTCACGAGCGGTGGCTCGCCACCGGGCCGGCGGCGATCTCGCTGGCGTACACGATCGCGCTGCTGGCCTTCATGACGCAGTTCGCGCACCCGTTCGTGCACCTGATCGCGCGCTCGAGCCGCTACGGCGACGTCAGCAACGCGCTCGGGGCGACATCGGTGCTGCTCCAGAGCGCGCTGCTGGTCGGGCCGGTGCTGTTCGCCATCCGGCGGATCGCGCTGCCGCCCGGGGCGCTGACGCTCACGCTCGCGCTCACCACCGCGCTGATCGCGCTGATGGAGGACCGCTACGAGCTCCTGCCGGCGGCTGTGGGCGCCGGCGTGGCGGCCGATCTCATGCTCGCGCTCCTGCGCCCGGGCTCGGCCCGCCCCACCGCCCAGCACATCTTCGCCTTCTCGCTGCCGGTGCTGCTCTACCTGCTGTACTTCCTGAACCTACACCTGACCGGGGGCCTGCGCTGGTCGATCCACATGTGGGGCGGAGTGAGCTTCCTGGCCGGGATCACCGGGCTGCTGCTGAGCATCCTCACCACGCCAGCCGCGACGCGCGCGGAGACGTAGCCTCGTCCCGCCAGCGCAACCTCTGCCAGCCTAGCCCGGGAGACCGGCGAGCTCCTGGGCGACGCTGCGCCACACGTCGTCGAGCGCGCCGGGCGTGTACGGCACATACGCGCTCACCCGGTCGAGCACGCCGGCGTAGCGCTCCTTCAGCGCCTGCCCCAGCTGATCGAGCGGCGCCTCGACGGCAAACTGGGCCAGCATCTCGTCGCTGACGAGCTGGCTCATCTCCTCCCAGCGCCTCGCGGCGGCCAGGCGCGAGAGCTGCTCGCCGACCTCCTCCCAGCCGTGACAGGCCAGCACCGCCCGGTAGGTGGGCGTCGAGGCGTAGAAGGCGATCTGCTCGCGGACGAATCGGCGCATGCCCTCGATCGCCGCCTCATCCGCGCCGGTGATGATGAACACGCTGCTCGCGAGCGTCACGTCCTGCGGCGACCGCCCGGCCTTCGCCGCGCCCGCCGCGATCTGCGGCCGGACCAGCTCGTTGAGGTACTTCACGCTGTGGAACGGGTGGACGTGGAAGCCGTCGCACAGCTCGCCCGCCAGCCGCGCCAGGCCCGCGTTGACGCCGGCGATGTAGATCGGGATCTGCGGGTCGGCGATCGGGCCGGGGTTGAAGAAGGGCGACATCAGCGTGTGGCGGTAGTAGCGGCCGCGGTAGTCGAGCCTCTCGCCGCTCTGCCACGCGGCCCAGATGGCCCGCAGCGCCCCGATGTAGTCGCGCAGGCGCGGCACCGGCGGCCCCCAGGCCATCCCGTAGCGCCGCTCGATGTGCGCCTTCACTTGGGTGCCGAGCCCCAGGATGAAGCGCCCGCCCGAGAGAGCCTGCAGGTCCCACGCCGCGTGCGCGGTCACCAGCGGGCTGCGCGCAAAGGCGATCGCCACCGCGGTGCCGAGCTGGATGCGCTCGGTGTGCTCGGCGGCCAGCAGCAGCGGGAAGAAGGGATTATGTCGAGTCTCGGGCGTCCACAGCGCGCCGAAGCCGACCGCCTCAGCGGCGCGCGCGACCGCACCGGCCTGCCGCAGCCCGCCGGCCTCCACCGCCAGGGTCGCGTCCAGCTTCACGGTCGAGCTCCTTTCCCTATCCACGGAGGGCGCAGAGGACACGAAAAAAGACGGGCGCAGACGCTGCGCCCCAGCGGAGGGCACGGAGGTGGGATTGGAGGGCCGATCGCGCCGTCGTGTGCTTCGTATCCTGATGTGGCCTAGAGCGTGCCTTTGGTGCTGGGGACAGACCCGCCCAGCCGCTCGTCCACCCGCGTCGCCGCGTCCAGCGCGCGCCCCAGCGCCTTGAACAGCGCCTCGATCTTGTGGTGGTCGTTGCGGCCATAGAGCACGCGCGCGTGCAGGTTCAGCCGCCCGTGCGCGGCGATGCTCTCGAACAGGTGCGCGACCAGGTCCGTGCCGAGCTGCCCGACGCGCGGGGTCGCGAAGGCGGCATCGAACACGCAGTAGGGCCGCCCGCCCAGGTCCACTGCGACAAACCCGAGCGCCTCATCCATCGGCACGTAGCTGTGCGCCGTCCGCACGATGCCCCTGCGCTCGCCGAGCGCCTGGTCCAGGGCCATCCCGAGGCAGATGCAGACATCCTCGGCCGTGTGGTGCTCGTCCACCTGCAGGTCGCCGCGCGCGCGCACGGTGATGTCGAACAGGCCGTGCTTGGCGAACAGCGCCAGCATATGGTCCAGGAAGCCGATGCCGGTGTCCACCTCAGCGGCCCCGGCGCCGTCCAGGTTAAGCGTTAGGTGTATCTCGGTCTCGCCGGTCTTGCGGCTAATCGATGCGGATCGTTCAGGCACCGGTATCCCTCGTGTACTCTGACAGGGTGACAAGGTGACA
>CALJIC010000300.1 GCA_937974195.1 uncultured Roseiflexaceae bacterium
AGCTTCGCTCGCACCCCGGCTGTGTGTTTCAGCGGAGCCGCGCCTCAGCTGCTGGCCGTAGCCTACCCGCTGGCCAGGTTGGTCATCAGCTCGTCGTCCTCCTGCGGGTGGCGCAGGTGGTCCACCAGCTCCTGGATCTCCTTGCTCGGCTCGGCGGTCATCTTGCTGACGATGTAGACCAGCAGGAAGTTGACCGGGATGCCGAAGATACCGGCCGACGCGTCCGAGATACCCAGGATGGCCAGGTTCGGGTTGATGTAGACCATCGTCAGGTAGCCGATCGTCACGGCCAGGCCGCCGATGATGCCGGCGATCGCGCCCGCGCCGTTGGCGCGCTTCCAGAAGATGCCGAGCAGGATGATCGGGAAGAACGACGCCGCGGCGAGCGAGAAGGCCCAGGCGACCATGCGGGCGATCAGCGCCAGGTTGGGCATGGCCGCCAGCGCCGCGAGCGCCGCCGCCACCACGATCATGCTCTTGCCGAGGAACATGCGCCGCTGCGGCGTGGCGCTCGGGTTGAGCGTGCGGAAGTAGATGTCGTGCGCGATCGCCGAGGCGATCACCACCAGCAGCCCGTCGGCCGTGGAGAGCGCCGCCGCGAGGCCGCCGGCGGCGATGATCGCCGCGACGGTGTACGGCAGGTTGGCGACCTCCGGGGTCGAGAGCACGATCAGGTCGTTGTTAATGTTCAGCTCGGCGAACTGCAGGATGCCGTCGACCGAGGCGGCGGTGACGGACGAGCCGCTCAGCTCGCCGGCGCTGCCGGTCGTGTCGTCCACCGGGGCGAACGGCCCGAGCTGCACCACCCCGTCCCCGTTGGCGTCGTTCCAGACCAGCGTGCCGGCCTGGATGCGGTCCTTGGCCCAGGCGGGCAGGCTGTCGCCGGAGAGCCCTTCGAGCACCGAGTAGTCATTGATGTTGAACAGCCCGGTGCGGACGTACTGCGGCACCCAGTTCGCCGGCTGCCCGGTGGCCCGGTCGATGAAGCTGGCGACGCCCTGGTCCACCACCACCTGGCTGCCGACGACGTTCTGGAGGATGTTCCAGCGCGCGAAGGCGGCGTAGGCCGGCGCGGTGAAGTAGAGCAGGAAGATGAAGAACAGCGCCCAGCCGACGCTCATCCGGCTCTCGCGCACGCTCGGCACGGTGTAGAAGCGGATGAGGATGTGCGGCAGGCCGGCGGTGCCGAGCATCAGGCACAGCGTCAGCGCCAGGAAGTCCCACGGGGTGCCGAGCCAGTCGGTGTTGGTGATCGGGGCGGGCGGCGTGAGGCCGATGCCGCGGGCGGCGGTGATGGCGTTGGCGTTGGTGAGCGCCTCGTTGTACGGCGTGACGTAGGCCTTGGTGATGCCCTGGGCCTCCTCGAGCGCGGTGATGTTCTGCAGCGCCTGGCCGTAGGCGAGCTGCGGGATCGGGATGCCGGTGAGCTTGATCGCCAGGAAGGTGACCGGGATGAGGTAGGCGATGATCAGGATGATGTACTGCGCGACCTGCGTCCAGGTCACCGCCTTCATGCCGCCGAGGAACGAGCAGACCAGCACGCCCGAGAGGCCGATGACCACGCCCCACTGGTAGGGGACGCCGACGAAGCGGCTCATGATCAGGCCGACGCCGGTGACCTGCGCCGTCACGTAGGTGAAGCTGACGATGATCGCCGCCACGGCCGCGACGACGCGGGCGCGGGTGCCGCCGAAGCGCGCGCCGACGAAGTCGGGGATCGTGTACTGGCCGAACTTGCGGATGTACGGCGCGAAGAGCAGCGCCAGCAGCACGTAGCCGCCCGTCCAGCCCATGATATAGGCCAGGCCGTCATAGCCGAGCGCGTAGAGCGTGCCGGCCATGGAGATGAACGACGCGGCGCTCATCCAGTCCGCGCCGGTGGCCATGCCGTTGAAGATCGCCGGGACGTTGCGCCCGGCGACGTAGTACTCGTCGAGGATCTTGGTGCGGCTCAAGATGCCGACCGTGGCGTACAGCCCCATCGTCAGCAGCAGGAAGGTCCAGCCGATGACGGCGGTCGGCAGGCCGGCGAACAGCTCGAGGCCGCCGAGGATGAAGCAGAAGATGATGAAGCAGATCGTGAAGATGCCGTAGTAGCGCGCCAGCCTACTGCGCCACGCGGCCTGAACCGCAGTTGTCGAGACAGCCATTGTGCTCGCTCCTCGCTACTTGTCGCGGTCACGCATACCGTACTCGGCGTCGAGCCGGTTCATCCGCCAGGCGTAGTAGAAGATCAGGACGACGAAGACGATCAGGGACCCTTGGCTGCCCATGTAGTAGCCGAGCGGGAAGCCGCCGATGACGATGCTGTTCAGCTGCGGCAGGATGAGCGGGGGGATGTAGGCGACCACGAACCAGATGATCAGCAGCGTGGTGATCAGCCGGATGTTCGCTCGCCAGTATGCCTCGAGCCGCTGCTTGCGGGTGGTATCCTCCTGTGTGGACATGCGCGCCTCCTTGCGTGTATGCGATCCACAATCCGGACGTAGTACAGCATCGAGACAAGGTGACTGCCTGAGCGTGACGTTCGACCTCAACCTCCTTTCCTCAACGCGCCGTGCGGCGCTGCGCGCCCTGCGATCGTGCGCCTGTGCGGCCGCCCATGCAGCGGCGCGCCCACGGCGCGGTGGACGCAGAGCATCACGCCAAGGCCTGCCACATGGGGAGGCCGCTGGCGCCGATCGCCGGCGAGTCAATCTGAAATGGGTATCGTAGGTCGCGACTCTAGCAGCCGTTTTTCAGTGCACGATAAAGTTCGTGTAAAGTTTCGGTAAAGTTTGGCGCGGTGCTATACTGGTCGCGGAACGGATGCGCGCGGGGGAGACGATGGACCAAGAGCCAACGCCGATCGCCGAGGCCGCCGACCTGTGGGCGGCGGCGCAACGGGCGCGGCGGCGCCCGCTGGCGGCCAGCACGATCGAGTCCTACCGCGACGCGTGGCGCTCGTTCGCGGCGTGGGCCACCAGCCAGGGCCGGCGCACCGCCGCCGACCTGCAGCCGCGCGACCTGGGGCTGTGGATCGACTCGCTGGCCGGCATGGCCGACGGCACGGTGCAGACCTACAGCCACGGGGCGCTGGCGATCGTCAAGTTCCTGGCCGACCGCGGCGAGCTGGGGTGCGACCTGGCGCTGCTGCGGATGCACCTGCGCGACGCGCTGCCGCGCGCGCCGGCGGGCCGCGCGCCGGATGTGCCCGACCTGCGGCGGCTGGTGACGTTCTACGACGCCGAGCCGCCGGCGGGGGAGCCGGGCAGCCGGGCCGAGCGCGAGCGCCTCAACGCCCTGCGCAACGCGGCGCTGCTGCACCTGCTGTTCTCCACCGGCGCGCGGATCTCCGAGCTGCTGGCGCTCGATGTGGCCGACGTGCGCGGCGACGACGGGGCGATCGCATCGCGGGTCTTCGTGACCGGCAAGGGCAACCGGCGGCGGGCGATCTTCATCCGGCCCCACGCCCAGCGGGCCCTCGGCCGCTACCTGGCGCTGCGCCGGGCGGCCTTCCCGCGCGCGGCGGCGCTGTTCATCTCCCACGGGCCGCGCGGCGCCGGCGAGCGCCTGAGCCGGGTGACGGCCTGGAAGATCGTGACCGACGCCGCCTACGCGCTGGCGGACCAGATCGAGGCCGACGGCCGCCCGCGCGAGGCGCGCCAGCTGCGCGAGACGACCCCGCACACCTTCCGCCACTTCGTCGCCACCTGGCTGCTGAACGAGGGCGCGCAGCTCTCCGAGGTCTCGGCGCTGCTGGGGCACGCCAACACCCGCATCACCGAGCAGTACTACGCGCGCCACACCGACGACCGGCTGCAGGAGCTGCACGACCAGTTCGCGCCGGACCCGGAGTAGGCGCGGCCGTTCAAAGAGCGCCCAGCGCCCCGGCGCGCGGCGCGGGCAGAGGAACAGGTCTTGCGGTTTGCCGCTGGCTACGGCGCGTGGTATACTCGCGCCGCCGGACCCCACACGATAACAGAAACTGAAGGAGAGTCGGACGTATGCGTATCCTCGTCCTCGGCGGAGACGGCTACCTTGGATGGCCCACCGCCCTGCACCTCTCGCAGCGCGGCCACGACGTGGCGGTAGTGGACAACTTCCTCCGCCGCATGTGGGACCATGAGCTTGGCACGCACAGCCTGACTCCAATTCGATCGCTCCAGGAGCGAGTGGCCGTTTGGCGTGAGCTGACCGGGAAGGTGATCGGCACCTATATCGGCGACCTGTGCGACTATACGTTTCTCGAGCCGGTGATCCGCGAGTTTCGCCCGGAGGCGATCGTGCACTTCGGCGAGCAGCGCAGCGCGCCCTACTCGATGATCGACCGGCGCCACGCGGTGTTCACACAGGTGAACAACGTCACCGGCACGCTCAACGTGCTGTACGCGATCGCCGAGCACGTGCCGGACTGCCACCTCGTGAAGCTCGGCACCATGGGCGAGTACGGCACCCCGAACATCGACATCGAGGAGGGGTACATCACCATCACCCACAAGGGGCGCACCGACACGCTGCCCTACCCCAAGCAGCCGGGGAGCTTCTACCACCTCAGCAAAGTCCACGATAGCCACAACATCATGTTCTGCTGCCGCATCTGGGGCATCCGCGCCACGGATCTGAACCAGGGGGTGGTGTACGGCTTGGAGACGCCCGAGACGGCGATGGACGAGCGGCTGTGCACGCGGTTCGACTACGACGGGGTGTTCGGCACAGCGCTGAATCGCTTCCTGGTGCAGGCGGTGGCCGGCGTGCCGCTGACGGTGTACGGCAAGGGCGGGCAGACGCGCGGCTTCCTGGATGTGCGCGACACGCTGGCGTGCGTGGAGCTGGCGATCAACAACCCGGCCGAGCGCGGCGAGTTCCGGGTCTTCAACCAGTTCACCGAGCAGTTCAACGTGGCCGGGCTGGCGGAGGCGGTGCGCGAGGCCGCGCTCGAGTTCGGCATCGACGTGCAGATCGAGCACCTGCCCAACCCGCGCGTCGAGAAGGAGGAGCACTACTACAACGCCGCCAACACGCGCCTGCTGGACCTGGGGCTGCAGCCGCACTACCTGAGCGAGACGCTGCTCGAGTCCGTGATCCGCATCGTGATGCAGTACAAGCACAACCTGCGGCCGGAGCTGATCATGCCCGCGGTGGACTGGCGGCGGACCCACAACACGCCCATGCCGACTGAGCCGGTGCGGGCGGAGACCGCGTAGGGATCTTCCTCGTTCCGCCGCTCTGCCCCGCCACAGCCGCGGCAGAGCGGCGGAGCAGCGCGCCCGCCATACCTCCCCGGAGGCGGGCGGCACGGCCGCGCACGGCGCGGCGTCTGGGCTCCTCATCATGGCCGACGAAACGCGAGAGTTTCTGCTGGGGCGGCTCGAGCGGCGGCGCGCGGACCTGCGCGCGGCAACCGCCGGGCTCACCGAGGGCAGCGCGGCCGCGCTGAGCGTGACGCCGGAGTGGAACGCGCTGCAGCAGCTGCGGCACATCCTCGCCTGGCACGAGGTCACGCTGCGCAGCTTCGAGGAGTGGGGCGGCCCGCTGGAGTGGATGCCGCAGACCGAGGACGAGGACGAGCGCAACGCGATCTTCCAGGCGGAGCGGGCACACCTCGGCCTGGAGGAGACGCTGGCGCGCATCGAGGCCAGCTACGCGCGCATCGAGGAGCTGCTCGGCGCGAGCGACGCCGAGCTAGCCGAGGAGGGGATCGCGCCATGGGGCGAGCGCATCTCGCGCCT
Organism: uncultured Roseiflexaceae bacterium; assembly: GCA_937974195.1. GTDB lineage: Bacteria > Chloroflexota > Chloroflexia > Chloroflexales > Roseiflexaceae > CALJIC01. The sequence goes on from CALJIC010000300.1 coordinate 5,712, forward strand.
GCGAGCGATCTCCGGCATCCTCTGGCACGACGGCGTCCACCTCAGGGAGATCGTAAGCGCGAGGAAGCTGTAGCGAGCCCGCTACCCCTTCGTCTCCCCCACCATCCCCACCAGCTCGCCGACCGAAGGCGCCGCCTCGTCGCGGAAGCGGGCGACGCTGATGCGCGGCAGCAGCGCGAGCGAGGCGCCCAGCGCCAGGGCCTGGATCAGAAACACCACGACGTAGCCGGCCGGCTTGCTGGCGCTCACGGCCGTCACCACATCGCGCACCACCCCGCTCAGCAGCGTGCCCCCCAGGCGGGCCAGCGCGTCGGCCACGCCCCACGCGCCAACGAACACCCCGACCTGCCCCGGCAGAGTCATGTCCAGCATCAGCGCCAGGTTCGCGGCCGTTGAGATCCCGCTGCCGAAGCCGAACAGCACTAGGCTGGGGATGAAGATCGCCGGCGCGCCGAGCGCCCCGCTCAGGGCGATCAGCAGCAGGCCGATCCCCACCAGCGCGCCGCCGAGGGCCGCAGCGCGCAGCTTGCCGACGCGCCGCGCCAGCGGGCCGGTGAGCAGCAGCGCGACCAGCAGCGCCGCGCCCCAGATCGAGGTGTAGCGGGTGGTGGTCTCCACCGGCGCGCCGAAGACATCGGCGGCGAACGGCTCCAGCAGCACGTCCTGCCCGAGGATGGCGATCAGCAGCAGGATCAGGTAGATGAAGAACAGGCGCGCCTGGGGCGTGCGGCTGACCAGCCCGAGCAGCTCCCCGAACGAGCGCCGGGCGCTGGGCGCGGGCAGCCCGCTGCGCGGCTCGAGGCCCAGCAGCGCCCCGACGCCGATCAGCACCGCCAGCCCGCAGGTGACGTAGAACGCCGCGAGCAGCTTCTCGGGCGTGTAGTCGCGCAGCATGCGCGAGATGCCGATGCCGGCGGTGATCACCCCCAGGATCAGGATGAACCACATCGCGCCGACCGTGCGGGCGCGGTGCTCCTCGCCGGCCAGCTCGGTGGCGAGCGACAGGTAGGAGACCGTCGCGAAGTTGAAGCCGATGGCCCACATGCCGAAGGCCAGCAGGCACAGCGGCAGGCCGATCGCCGGGCTCTCGGCCAGCGCGAACGCGGCGGAGGGCGACAGAGCGGAGCCCAGGGAACACAGGAGCAGCCCGACCACGATGTAGGGAGTGCGCCGCAGGCCGCCGATCGGGTGGCGGTCCGAGTAGCCGCCGATCCACACCTGGATCGGCGCGCTGAGGTAGGGGAGCGCGATCAGCAGTGCCACCAGGGTGGCCGGGATGCCCAGCTCGCTGATCATCACCCGGTTGAGCGTGCCATCGATCGGAACTGCGGTGAGCGCCACCGCCATGTTGATCAGGCCGAGACGAAGGATTTTCGAGAACGGCATGCAGCGTCCCTCAAATATCAGGAGTTACGCGGTGCGGCCAGAGCGTGCTTGAGGGCGAGAGAGCAGCGGCTCCTTCTCGTGCTCTTGAAGGCGAGAGGGACTCCAGCCCCTCTCGCGCTCTCCCCCGCCGGAAGGGGC
>CALJIC010000301.1 GCA_937974195.1 uncultured Roseiflexaceae bacterium
ATGCTATTCGGTGAGGTCTTGGTAGTTGCCAACTGGCTGCCCAGATCTGCAGCTGAGGTACGTCAGTAGCATCACCACGCAGGGTCTGACAGTGTGCTCGGCGCCAATGCTCCACTTCTATTCGCTGAAACTTACCTCATTTGGCTTGATTGACTGCACACTGCATGCTACACATCGCAGTGAGATTGCCACAGGTGCACGTGCGGATGACCTAACACCTCATTATATCGATATTTGCTCGCCACTAAGGCATTTTCGCGCCATCCATCGGATATACAGGTTTTTCAAGGAACGTTGGACCCGCCATCAAGCAACTCTTACTACTCAAGGTGAGCTATGAGCGTCATTTGCGTCGATCCCTGCACGAACCCGCTCTGGCTGAGATTAGCTGAGCAACATCCAAGCAGTGTCTTTAACTCGCCCAATTGGCTTCGTGTGGTGGTAGACACCTATGGCCTGGAGATGCAGGGCTACGTGCTGCTCGATGACGCAGGGAATCCAGTCGCCGGCATACCCGTGTGCCGGGTCACGGATTTCATCAGCAAGCGAATCGCGAGTATGCCGTTCTCGGACTATTGCGATCCTCTGGTGAGAGACTATGAGCAGTGGAGGCACTTGGTCGATCCTTTACTCGCAGAAGAACGCCCTTTCCTTATACGTTGCCTCCACAACAACATCCCCTCAATGGATGATCGGTTCACCCTCATCAATAAAGCCAGATGGCATGGTCTAAACTTAGAATCTGATATCGACACCATATGGAGTAACTTACACGATTCCAGCCGCCGCTCGATCAAGAAGGCCCAACGTAATGGCGTCACTGTGCGAGTGGCTCAGCACAAGGAAGAGCTACGCGCGTTTTTCGAGTTACACCTCAATGTTCGCAAGCGCAAGTACCGCCTGCTTGCGCAACCCTATAGCTTCTTCGAAAACATCTGGCGCCACTTTATCGAAGAACAAAAGGGCTTGCTCATGGTTGCAGTCCACCAGGACAAGATCATCGCTGGAGTTTTGTACCTTGAATGGAACAACGAGCTTTACTACAAGTTCAACGCCTCACTCCAGGACGACCTTGCGTACAGGCCCAATGATCTTCTGATATGGGAGGGGATAAAGTACGCAAAAGCCAAGAACTACCGGCGTCTTGACTTCGGTCTCAGCGATTGGGACCAAGAAGGCCTGGTTCGATACAAACGAAAATTCGCCACGGATGAGAAGACGATTTCATTCCTACGATACATACCCAACGAAAAGATCCCCTCACAGGAGAGACAAGCGAGAGAGCTCCTCTCCCAGCTTGTCCAACTGTTCACCGAGGATGATGTGCCGAACGCTGTAACAAACCGAGCAGGAGAAATTCTCTACAGGTTCTTTATCTAGATACCGCTGCCTTTACAGGAGCAGTGCGCGGCGCCAGAGGCGCCGCGCACTGCTCTGAAAGACCCCGGCGCTGCTACACGCCATCTGTCACGCGGCCGCCCCCTCGCCCGCGAGCGCCCGCTCGACCGCCGCGGTCACCTCGGCGGCGTTCGAGAGCTGGCCGAGCGCGCGGCGCAGCGGCACGCGGCTCTGGCTCTGCAACGCCCCTAGCAGGAACGGGCTCTCCGGCGCGGCGCGCTCCAGCGCCTCCACCACCCGCCCCCAGGCCTCGGCGTCGTCCATGATCTCGGCGATGCTGCTGTCCAGCGTCGGCGGCCGCGCGCCTGGGTCCCGGTAGGGGTACGACCAGCGGTGCGTGCCCGAGCCGACCTCGACCGGGCCGGCGTCGCTGCCGGGCAGCGTCACCTCCGCCACCGTGTTCGGCGGGACCACCAGGGTGATCTCGATCGTCCCCGCCTGGAGCCGCCAGCTGCACTCGGCCATGCCGTACGGCGTGCGGTGCCTGGCCGACGCGTAGGTCAGCCCGCCGCCCGGCCGCGGCCGGACTGTGATGCGGCGGTAGCCCGGCTCGGCGGGCGCCAGGCCCGCCACCGTGCGGTGCAGCCAGTCGGCCACTGCGCCGAGCGCGTAGTGGTTGAACGAGGTCATCTCGCCCGGGTTGATCGAGCCGTCCGGCAGCATGCTGTCCCAGCGCTCCCAGATCGTCGTGGCGCCCATCGTCACCGGGTAGAGCCACGAGGGGCACTCGCGCTGCAGCAGCAGGCGGTAGGCGACCCGCTCGTAGCCCGCCGCGCACAGGGCGTCGCACACCAGCGGCGTGCCGACGAAGCCGGTGCTGATGCGGTAGCCCTCGGCGCGCACAAGCTCGGCCAGCCGCTCCGCCGCCCGCTGGCGCTGGGCGGCCTCGGGCAGCAGCCCGAACTGCAGCGCCAGCGCGTAGGCGGTGGTCGCGTCGCTCAGCATGCGCCCGTTCGGCGTCACGTACTCACGCGCGAAGGCCGCGCGTATCTCGGCGGCGCGCGCCAGGTAGTGCGCCTCGTCCTCGGCCCGCCCGAGGATGCCCGCGGCCAGGCCCACCAGCTCGGCCGAGCGGGCGAAGTAGGCGGTGGCCACCAGGTGGCGGTCGGTCCGCGCGTCGCCCGGCCGGTCCGGCGGGGCCGCCGGGTCGAGCCAGTCGCCGAACTGGAAGCCCTGGTCCCACAGCCGGCCCTCGCCCGCCAGCCGGCTCACGGCGTCCACCCAGGAGCGCATGCTCTCGAACTGCGCCTCGAGGATGCGCGCGTCGCCGTAGCGCTGGTAGAGCACCCAGGGCACGACGGTGGCGGCGTCGCCCCAGGCCGCGGCGGCGAACGGCCTGCCCAGGACGTTCGGGACCACCACCGGGACCACGCCCTCGGCCTCGCGCTGCTCGGCGGCCAGGTCCGCGAGCCAGGACTGCAGGAAGCCGGAGGCGTCGTACAGGAAGCACGCCGTCGGCGCGAACACCTGGATGTCGCCGGTCCACCCCAGCCGCTCGTCGCGCTGCGGGCAGTCGGTCGGGATGTCGAGGAAGTTGCCGCGCATGCTCCACACGACGTTCTCGTGCAGCCGGTTGACCAGCGGCTCCGAGCACTCGAACCAGCCGGTGCGCTCCATGTCGGAGTGGCACACGACGGCGCGCAGGTCGTCGGGGCGCAGCTCGCCCGGCCAGCCGTCCACCTCGACGTAGCGGAAGCCGTGGAAAGTGAAGCGCGGCTCCCAGGTCTCCACGCCCGCCCCGCGCAGCGTGTAGCGGTCGGTGGCGGCGGCGTGGCGCAGCGGGCGTGTGCCCAGCTCGCCGTGCTCCAGCACCTCGGCGTGACGCAGGGTGATCGTCTGCCCGGCCGGCCCCTGCGCCGTCAGCCGCACCCGGCCGACGAGGTTCTGGCCGAAGTCGACGAGCGTTCGGCCGGATGGCGAGCGGGTGATCGCGACCGGCGCGACGAGCTCGATCCGGCGCACCGGCGGCCCGGACGGCGCCACGAGCGTCCCCAGGTCGCGCTCGAGCGGGCGCACCCCCGCCCACTCCCGGTCGTCGTAGCCCGGCGCGGCCCAGCCGTCGCGCTCCAGGCGCGCGTCGTAGGTCTCGCCGTCGTAGAGGCTGCTGGCCAGGATGGGGCCGGGCGCGGCGCGCCAGGACTCGTCGGTGACGACGCGCTCGACGGTGCCGTCGGCGTAGGTGATCTCGAGCTGGGCCAGCAGCGCCAGGCGGTCGCCGTAGATGTTGCTCCGGCCGCTGCCGAAGCCGAGCCTCCCGCGGAACCAGCCGTCGCCCAGGATGGCGCCGAGGGCGTTGCGCCCCTCGCGCAGCATACCGGTCACGTCGAAGGTCTGGTAGCGCAGCCGGTGGCTGTAGCTGGTCCAGCCCGGGGCCAGCACGTGGTCGCCGACCGCCGCGCCGTTGAGCTGGGCCTCGTAGACGCCGAGCGCGGTGATGTACAGCCGCGCCTGGGCGACGCCGGGGCGCACGTCGAACTCGCGCCGCAGCAGCGGGCACGGCCCCGGCGCGTCCTCGTCCCAGTCGGGGGTCACGAAGCGCGCCGACCAGTCATCGGGGCTGAGCAGCCCGGCCTCGACGGCGCGCGGCTCGCTCCAGGGCGACTCCTGCCCGTCGCTGCCCCAGACGCGCACGCGCACCAGCACGCGCTCGCGCGAGCGCAGGGGCGCGAACGGCCAGGGGAGCAGCACCGACTGATCGGACTCGACCCGGCCGGTCTCGCCGCGCAGGCTGCCGTCCGGGCTGCGGGCCTCGATCGCGTAGGCGGCCTGGCGCCAGCCGGCGATCTCGGTCGCGATCTCCCAGGAGAGCCGCGGCTCCGGCGTGCCGATGCCGAAGGGCTCGCGCAGGTGCTCGAAGCGGACGTCGGCGACGCTGACCGCCGCCGGGCTGGAAGGTGTGGTGGTTCCCTCGTGGGTCATGGTCGTCCTTTCGCGCTGCAGGGCGGCTGAACACCGAGGTCGTGGAGGGAGGCCCACGCCGGCCGGGGCGGCTCCGTGGGCCGCACGATTGTACCACAGCGGAGGGGCGCGCCTCCCGCTTGTGGAGCGGCTCGCGCGTCCTTTCCGCCGCGCTGCCTTGACACACGCCCGGCTCGCGGTAGACTAGCCGCGTCTCCGAACACGACCGGACGAGGTGTTCAATGCGGCAACTCCCTGCTCTGCGTGCTGCTCTGCTTGCCTGCGCGCTGCTGTGCGCGCTCTGGGCGCCGCCGGCGAGCGCACAGGCTCTGCCCTCCGGGCCGGCCCCCGGCACATCGCTCGACGCCGACCTCGGGCGGGCGCTGGACCGCGCGCTCGCCGGCGGCGCGCCGGGGGCCATTCTCGCGGTCAGCCTCCCGGGCCAGCCGACCTGGGTCAGCGCACGCGGCCTGGCCGAGCTGAGCGGCGCGCCGATGACGCCCCAGCACCGCTTCCGCATCGCCAGCATCACCAAGACCTTCGTCGCCGTCGTCGCGCTCCAGCTCGTCCAGGAGGGGTGGCTCTCGCTCGACCAGACGGTGGAGCACTGGCTGCCGGGGCTCGTGCCGGGCGGGGACGCGATCAGCGTGCGCCACCTGCTGAGCCACACCAGCGGCCTGTACGACTACATGGACTCGGCCTTCATCCGCCAGGTGCTCGCCGACCCGCAGCGCACCTGGCAGCCCGCCGAGCTGGTCGCCTACGCCGTGGCGCGCGGACCGGTCTTCCGGCCCGGGGCGCGCGGCCGCTGGCACTACTCGAACACCAACTACGTGCTGCTGGGCATGATCATCGAGCGGGCCACCGGCACCACGCTGGCGCACGAGATCTCCTTCAGGATCATCGAGCCGCTCGGCCTGCGGGGCACGGTCTTCGAGCAGGGCGGCGAGCGGCCGGACGGGCTGGCCCACGGCTACCAGCGCCGGCGCGACCTGACGGAGCTGGACATGTCGTTCGCGTGGGCGGCGGGCAACATGGCCTCGACGGCCGACGACCTGGCGCGGTTCGCGCGGGCGCTGTTCGGCGGCGAGCTGCTGGGCGCGGAGATGATGGCCGAGATGGCGAGCTTCACCCCGGCCGGGGGCGGCGGCTGGAGCCGGACGCTGCGCTACGGGCTGGGGCTGATGGAGGAGCGGCTGCGCTCCGGCGACGTCTCGGCCGTCGTGTACGGGCACACCGGCATGCTCGGCGGCTACCGGACGGCGCTCTGGTACGCGCCGGACAGCGGCGTCGCCGTCGTGGCGGCGCTGAACCTGCACAGCGCCGACCCGCGCGGCCTCGCGGCCGAGGCGCTCGCCGCGGCGCTTTCGCAGGCCGGGCGAGAGGCCCGCTAGGGCGGGAGAGGCCCGGCGGGGGCGCCGGCGCTACGGGTGGCGCGCGGCGATGGTACAATGTCGGCAAAATCGTTCACCGTGCTCCCCAGGAGAGCCCCATGCGTTCCAACACCATCAAACGCGGCGCTGAGCGCGCGCCGCACCGCAGCCTGCTGCGGGCGACGGGCCAGATCCGCGACGAGTCCGACTTCAACAAGCCGTTCATCGCGATCTGCAACTCGTACATCGACATCATCCCCGGCCACGTCCACCTGCAGGAGTTCGGGCGGGTGGTCAAGGAGGCGGTGCGGGCCGCCGGCGGCATCCCGTTCGAGTTCAACACGATCGGCGTGGACGACGGGATCGTGATGGGCCACGAGGGCATGCGCTACTCGCTGCCCTCGCGCGAGCTGATCGCCGACTCGGTCGAGACGGTGGCCGCCGCGCACTGCTTCGACGCGATGATCTGCATCCCGAACTGCGACAAGATCACGCCCGGGATGCTGATGGGCGCCGCGCGGGTCAACATCCCGACGATCTTCGTCTCCGGCGGGCCGATGATGGCCGGGCAGGACGCCGCGGGCAACCGCAGCGACCTGATCACCGTGTTCGAGGCGGTCGGCAAGCACGCCGCCGGCAAGATGAGCGACGAGGAGCTGCTGCGGCTCGAGCAGGTGGCCTGCCCGACGTGCGGGAGCTGCAGCGGGATGTTTACCGCCAACTCGATGAACTGCCTGTGCGAGGCGCTGGGGATCGCCCTGCCGGGCAACGGCACGATCCCGGCCATCTCGCCCGAGCGGCACGAGCTGGCGCGCCGGGCCGCCGCGCAGATCATGGAGCTGCTGCGCCGCAACCTGCGCTTCCGCGATATCGTCACCCCCGAGGCGATCGACAACGCGATGGCGCTCGACGTCGCGATGGGCGGCTCGACCAACACCGTGCTACACGTGCTGGCGCTGACGCGCGAGGCCGGGCTGGACTACCCGGTCAGCCGCTTCAACGAGGTCTCCGACCGCGTGCCGCACCTCGCCAAGGTCTCGCCGGCCTGGGACGGCGCGCGCCAGTGGCACATCCAGGATGTCAACGAGGCCGGCGGGGTGTCGGCGATCCTCGCCGAGCTGGCGAAGAAGCCCGGGACGCTGAACCTCGACGCGCTCACGGTGACCGGCAAGACGCTCGGCGAGAACCTCGAGGGCGTCGAGAACCGCAACCGCGAGTGCATCCGGCCGATCGACAACCCGCACTCGCCGCGCGGCGCGCTGAGCGTGCTGTTCGGCAGCCTGGCGCCCGAGGGCGCGGTGGTCAAGGTCGGCGCCGTGGACCAGCACGAGATGTCCTTCCGCGGCCCGGCGCGCGTCTTCGACAGCGAGGAGGACGCGACCAACGCGGTGGTGAACGGCCGCATCAACCCGGGCGACGTGATCGTCGTGCGCTACGAGGGCCCGCGCGGCGGCCCGGGCATGCGCGAGATGCTGGCGCTGACGTCGATGGTCAAGGGCATCCCGGCGCTGAGCAGCAGCACGGCGCTGATCACCGACGGCCGCTTCAGCGGCGGCACCCGCGGCCTGAGCATCGGCCACGTGTCGCCGGAGGCGGCCGAGGGCGGCCCGATCGGCCTGCTGCGCGACGGCGACATCATCAGGATCGACCTGGCCGCCCGGCGGCTGGACGTCGAGCTCTCGCCGGAGGAGCTGGCGGCGCGCCGGGAGGAGTGGCGGCCGCCAGCGCCGAAGTACAGCCGCGGCTGGCTCGGGCGCTACACCCGGCTGGTGACCAACGCCAGCAGCGGCGCCGTGCTGGAGTAGGGGCGGAGCGGTGGTGCGGCGAACCCGCGCCACCGCCGCTCACATCTTCAGGTGCTGCTCGAACCAGGCCAGCGTCTCGGCCCAGGCGGCCTGGGCCGCCTCGGCGTTGTAGCGCTGCCCGGTGTCGTTGTGGAAGGCGTGGTCCACGTCCGGGTAGATGATCTTCTGGTAGGTCTTGCCCAGATCCTGCATAGCCGCCTCGACCGTCGGGATGCTCTGGTTGATGCGCTGGTCGTTCCCGGCGTAGATCGCCAGCACCGCGGCGTTGATGTTCGCCAGCTGCTCGGCGGGCGGCGGCGGGCCGTAGAATGGCACCGCGGCGCGCAGCTCAGGCACGCCGGCCGCCACCAGCCAGGTCACCCCGCCGCCGAAGCAGAACCCGACCATGCCGGCGCGGTCGGCCTGCGCGTAGGGCAGCGACTTGGCGTACTCCAGCCCGGCGGCGAAGTCCTGCACGTGGCGCTCGGGCGGCGCGCCGCTGAGCAGGCCCGGGATGCTGTCGGCGTCGGCCACCTGCGCCGTGCCACCCTCGCGTGAGAGCAGGTCGACCGCCAGCCCGACGTAGCCGGCCTTGGCGACGCGGCGGGTGACATCCTCGATGTGCGGCGTCAGCCCGCGGTTCTCGTGGCAGACGAGCACGATCGGGTAGGTGCCCTCGGCCGCCGGTCGCGCCAGGTAGCCCATCAGCGCCGCGTCCGCCCCCGGGAACTCGACCCGCTCGACGACGATCTCCGGGTCGTCCTCGGCGACGCTGTTCGGGCTCATGCCCGTCTGCCCGGCGGCGCTCGCGGCCGTCGGGCTCGCCGCCGGCGCCTCGGTTGCGGCCGGCGCCTCGGTTGCGGCCGGCGCCTCGGTCGCCGCAGGAGCCTCAGTCGCCGCCGGCGCCTCGGTCGCCATCGCGGCCGGCTCGGCGGGCGGCTCCGTGGGCGCGGGGGCGCTCGTCGGCTCGGCAGCCGGCTGGCCGGGCTGCCCGCAGGCGGCCAGCAGCTGCACTGCCATCGCCATCCCGGTGATGCCGGCGATGCGCCGGAGCGCCTGGCGCCGCGTCAGGTACCCCTCCTGGTAATCTTCGAGGAACTCCTCCACCAGATACCGCTGCAGATGGTTCACGCGCTTCCTCCTCCACTACACGAGTGACCCCGTCGCGCCGCCCGCCGCCACGGAGAGGAGCGTCGCGGTCGTGCCGGCTGTCCTCTTCCGCTGAAGTGTTGAGGGCCGCAGGTGCTCGACGGAGATCTGGGAAGGCGAAGCCCACCCAAACGCCTCAGGGAGTGTGGGGCAAGACCAGCGAGTGCGTCGTGTGTATCACTGGAGCGGGCGACAGCCCCACGCTACGACAGAAAAATGAAGGGGAGATGAGAGCCGCCGCCTGAAGGATGAGGAAGGGATGAGAATTGGCCGGGCGCAAACCGATGCGGCGGCGCGGTTGACAGCCGTAGGCGGGCGGGGTAGGATCAGCGCGACTGGTCCGCCGCTAGCCCGGAGGAGTCGTCATGTTGTAGGGCCGCTGACCACAGGCTCGTGCTCCCCCGGCTGTATCTCCAGCCCGTTCCGCACTGTGACACCGTGTTTCTGCTGAGGAGATACAGCTGATGCAACCGATCCACATCCCCCCGTCCCTCGCGCGCACCATGCGGGAGATGTATGGCGCGGAAGGCGAGGCGTGGCTGCGTGATCTGCCCGCGCTGCTCGACGCGTACGCGCGCCGCTGGTCGATCACGATCCTGCCCCCGTTCCCCAACCTCGTGTACAACTACGTCGCCCCGGCGCTCACCGCCGACGGCGCGCCCGCGGTGTTCAAGCTGGGCATGCCGGACGGCGAGGCGCGCGACCAGATCGCCGCGCTGCGGATCTTCGACGGGCGCGGCATCGCGCGGCTGCTCGCCGGCGACGCCGAGGGCGGGGCGCTGCTGATCGAGCGGCTGCTGCCCGGCACGAGCCTCGTGCAGCTCGCGCCCGAGGACGACGAGGCGGCCACGGCGATCGCCGCGGAGGTCATGCGGGCGCTCTGGCGGCCCGCGCCGGCCGAGCACACCTTCCCGACCACGGAGGAGTGGGCCGACGGGCTGGCGCGCCTGCGCGCCGAGTTCGGCGGCGAGACCGGCCCGTTCGACGCGCGGCTGGTCGAGCGCGCCGAGCGGCTCTTCGCCGAGCTGCACGCGTCCGCCGGCGCGCCGATGCTGCTGCACGGCGACCTGCACCACGACAACATCCTCTCGGCCGAGCGCGAGCCCTGGCTGGCGATCGACCCGAAGGGGGTGGTGGGCGAGCCGGCCTTCGAGGTGGGGGCGCTGCTGCGCAACCAGCTCCCTACCACAGAGGCGGAGATACGCCGGATCACCGAGCGGCGGGTGAGCCAGCTGTCCGAGGCGCTCGGCATCGAGCGCGAGCGCATCCTGGGGTGGAACCTGGCCCAGGCGGTGCTGTCGGCCTGGTGGAGCTACGAGGACCACGGGCACGGCTGGGAGGAGACCATGCTCCTGGCCCAGATCACGGATGATCTGATGCGCTAAGACTTGG
>CALJIC010000302.1 GCA_937974195.1 uncultured Roseiflexaceae bacterium
CCTCCCACGCCCTCCCGCGCCAGGGGCTCCGCCCCTGGACCCCGAAAGCGATGGCGCTGCTGTGCCGGCGGCCGTGCGGTCATGCTGCGTGGGCGCTGCCGTCGAGGCGCACTGGCGCGCCCGGTGAGCCTGGCCGGCGCGTCAGGCCCCGGCAGCCCGGGGAGGGTGCCAGCCCGTTCCGCCCACCACGGTACAAAACCATTCTGCCCTCCACACGAAGCTGCTGTTCAAGGCGCCCGCCGCCCCCACACTCCCACATCCCTCGCGTTGAGGTCACGCCTCAGGGCCCCAACCACGCTGACGGTGCTTGAGCGGGGCGAAGGCGCAGCCGCGACGCTCCCGCCTACGCCAGCACGAGGGCGCGAGCGAGGAAGGGACGCGCCAGGAGGCAGCCCTGGGCCGGGCTGGCACACTCCCCATCGTCGCCGGGCTCCGACGCGCCGGCCAGGCCGCCCTGGGCCGCCAACACGACCTGAACGGCAGCGCCCACGCGGCATGACAACGGGCCGTCGGCTCGGCACAGCCAGCGCTTTCGGGGCCCAGGGGCGGAGCCCCGGCGCGGGGGCGCGGGGGGCCGCCGCCGGCCCCCCGCAAAACCAGCGGCGCCGGACCCTCCGCACAAAGGGCTGTCCGACAGAGGCGAGGCGGCGGCCCCACGCAAAACCAGCGGCGCCGGACCCTCCGCACAAACCGCCCTCCCCGCAGCGACGAGGGGCCGCCCGACAACGCCAGACGGCCCCTCATCAGCGCGCAGCGCGCACTACTCGTTGACCGTCACCGTCGTGTACGCCTCGTAGAGGTTGCCGTCCAGGTCCTCGGCCTGGATGCCTAGCACGTAGTCCCCCGCCGGCGCCGTCAGGTACTCCACCGTCCAGGGCCCGTTCCCGAAGGTGAGCGTCGAGCCCTCCTCGCGGAAGTACTCCACGTCCGCGTCGCTATCGCTGTTGAGCCGGATGTACTCGTTGTAGACGGTGAAGCTGTCCCCGGCCCGCGGCGTGATCACGCGCGGCGCGCCCCGCGGGCCCTGCCCGCTGAAGCCGAGCACCTTGATCAGCTCGCCGCCCTTGAAGAAGAGCTGCGCGTAGCGCCGCTCGCCGCTGGCGAAGGTGTACATGCCGTCCACCGTGTAGGTGGCGTAGTCGTCGGTCGCGCCGTAGTCCTGCGGGGTCAGCAGGGCGAAGCTGACGCCGTCGCCGTCGCCGTCGTCGATGCCGTAGATGACCGGCTCCCACTCGTACTCGATCGCCACCACGCCCTCGTCGCCCCAGTTGGGGTAGTAGACGCCGCCCACCTGGCGCGACTCGCCGGCGTCGATGTACTCCAGGTCGGCGATGAGGATGGTGTCCTCCTCGGGGTTGTAGTAGCCCGTGAAGGCGTAGATGAAGCCGATGCGCTTGCCCGTCACCTCGGTGTAGATGGTGGTCGTGTCGGCCTGGTTGATCTCGTCGTCCGAGAGCTCCAGGTCCGCCACGACGATCTCGCTCGCGCCGGGGGCGCGCGCCTCGCCGACGAGTCCGGACTCGTCCGCCAGGTCGGTGTCGAAGTAGTGGAGGTTGAGGAAGTTCTCCCAGAGCGAGGCCTGGGCGAAGCTGTCGGCGACCGTGGCGTAGGCCTCGGCGCCGGCGGCCTCGTCCTGGTAGAGGTCGGAGCCGGGGAAGTAGATCGAGAGGCCGGTGGCCCCGGGGCGCTCGTCGCCGTGGCGCTCGGCGATCACCACCTCGCCGAGGGCGGCGAGCAGCTCGTCGACGGCCGCCGAGACGTCATCGTCGCCCAGCTCGCCGAGCAGCTCGGCGAAGTGGCCGAGGTCGATGTAGGGCGAGGGGTCGTCCTCGGTGAAGACGTTCTCGAAGCTCTGGGCGTAGGTGCGGGCCTCGGCCACGTCCTCCTGGTCGATCTCGGCGAGGGCCGTCACCAGGCCGTCGAGGGCGGAGAGCAGCCCGGGCAGCGCGGAGAGGTCGTAGGCGCTGAGGGTGATGTCCACGGCCATCGCGGCGGCGATCTCCTCGGCGCTGCCGTCCTCGCCGAACATCTCCTCGGCGAAGATGCTGCGGGCCTCGTCGTCCACGATCCGCTGGTCCTGGTCGATGTAGCTCTCGACGATCGCCCTGGCCAGGTCGGCGCCGTCCATCGCCGGGTTCTCCACGAGCTGGCCGAGGAAGCTGGCGTAGGCCCAGCCGAGTGAGGGCTCGACCTCCTGGGAGGCGACGACGTAGCGGGCGTGGGGCGCCATGGCGGCGACCACCTCGATGTGGCCCATCAGGCAGGCGTCGAAGCCGACCAGCTCGAACCGCTCGATCCCGGTGGCCTCCCGGACCTCCTCGAGGGCGGCGCTGATCTCGTTCAGCAGCAGCAGGTCGCCGTCGGCGGTGAGCGCCAGGCCGTCGGGGCCGGGGCCCTCGGGGTCGGGGTCGTTCCAGCCGCCGGGCCAGCCCATGCCGTGGTCCGACATGATCAGCACGTGGTGCGCGGCCGGGTAGCTCTCCACGGCCCAGGTGACGAAGTCGACGAGGGAGGCGCCGTCGGCCATGTTGACCTCGCCGAGGTCCTCGATCAGCTCGGAGCCGATGTGCTCCAGGTCGTCGTCCTGGGTGATCAGGTAGCGGCGCGTGCCGGTCCAGTCGTCGTCGCCGTCGAAGGCGCCCTCGTAGCGGTCGAGCTGGGCGACGATCGTGACCTCGTCGGAGGAGCCGACGAGCTCGGCCTCGTTGATGTCGGTGAAGATGTCCTCCTCGAGGATCTCGTCGTCGGCGTTGCCGTAGAGCATCACCAGCCAGGTGTTGTCGGCGGGCTCCTCCTCGTCGTCGATAAACTCCCCTTCATCGGCGAAGGGGTCCTCCTCGTCAGTAAGCTCCTCCTCGTCGAGAAACCCCTCCGCCGCGGCCGGGGGGTCCAGCTCGGCGGCGGGCGGGTCGGCGTCGGCGCAGGCGGAGAGGGCAAGGGCGAGGGCGAGTAGCAGGGCTAGGATCGGGTGGCGACGCATTACTGACCTCTAGGCAAATCCGGCGATGACGCTGTGGGTCCCGAGGGGCAGGGGCATCATAGCAGGGGCGGGGCACCAGAACGTGTGGGGGGCGGGGGCGCGCTGGGCGCGTCCGCCGCTATCCTCGCGGGCGTGCCGCACGCCCCGCCGCCGAGAGCCTCGCCGCCGCGCTCTGTGCGGGTGCCCTACTGTGGACGCCTCTGCCCCTTTTTCTGCTGTGTGAGGGGCCGGCGGCGGCCCCTCACGCTCCCCGCGCCGGGGCTTCGCCCCTGGGCCCCAAAAGCGCTAGCGCTGCTGTGCTGTCGGCCCTGCGGTCATGCCACGTGGGCGCTGCCGTTCAGGTCGTGCTGGCCCCCGGGGCGGCCTGGCCGGTCCCACCGTCCCGGCGACGATGGGAGGTATGCCAGCCCGCCCCAGGGCCGCCCCGCGGGCGCGCCCCCCGTACGGGCGCCCCAATGTGGGCGCCCCATCGCACGCCCCGCCGCCGCACGCCCCACCGCCGAGAGCCTCGCCGCCGCGCTCTGTGCGGGTGCCCTACTGTGGACGCCTCTGCCCCTTTTTCTGCTGTGTGAGGGGCCGGCGGCGGCCCCTCACGCTCCCCGCGCCGGGGCTTCGCCCCTGGGCCCCAAAAGCGCTAGCGCTGCTGTGCTGTCGGCCCTGCGGTCATGCCACGTGGGCGCTGCCGTTCAGGTCGTGCTGGCCCCCGGGGCGGCCTGGCCGGTCCCACCGTCCCGGCGACGATGGGAGGTATGCCAGCCCGCCCCAGGGCCGCCCCGCGGGCGCGCCCCCCGTACGGGCGCCCCAATGTGGGCGCCCGATCCAGGGGAGGCGCCCACATTACGCTATGCAGGCACGAAGGAGCCTCCTTTATCTGCACGTTAATCGTGTAATGCGGCTGGCATTTCTTGTGAAGCTGTGCGTTCGCCCAGTCTCGATACACGTTCGGCCGATCGCGATGCACGTACGCTCGAATATGTTCCGCGTTCGCTCGCTTACGCCTGGCCGCCTCGCTGCGGCGGGGCGTCGCGGGGGGCGCGCGGCGGGGACGATCGCGGCGCGCCCCGATGAAACCTTTGAAATGGTTGGCGTTTTCTGAGTAGAAGCCCGCGGCGCCGCACGATCGGCGTGCTATCATTCGAGCTACCGACCCGCCCGAGCCAGCTGGAGCGCCCCCATGACGACTCCGCATCGCCAACGCCGGCCCGATCCGAGCCTGCCATCTACCGCCGACCTGGAGCTAAGCGTCGCGCCGCTGGGGGAGGGGTGGGGCGTGAGCCTCCGCCTGAGCGAGCCGGACAACCGCGCGGGCCCCTTCCCGATCCAGCTCGACCTGGCGATGCTGCGGGCGCTCGAGCTCGACGCCGCGGACTATGGGGCCGCGCTGCGCGACGCGCTCTTCGCCGAGCCCGAGGCGTGCACCGCCTTCCGCGAGTGCCGGGCCGCAGTGCTGCGGCCCGGCCAGCGCCTCCGCGTGCGGCTGCTCCTCCCGCCCGCGCTCCACGCGCTGCGCTGGGAGCGGCTGCTCGACCCCTCCAGCGGCCGGGCGCTGGGGCTGGATGGCGACCTGCTGCTCTCGCGCTATCTCAGCGCCAACGACTACGCCCCCGTGCTGCTCCGGCCCAGGGGCCGCCTGCGCGCCCTGATCGCCGTGGCCGCGCCCCGCGACTACGAGGACCACGGCCTGGCCCGCATTGACGCCGACGCCGAAACCAGGCGCGCCCAGGCGGCGCTGGCCGAGCTCGAGACGACGGCGATCGCGGGCACCTGGGACGCCCTACGCGAATCGCTCGACCAGGACTACGACATCCTCTACCTCGTCGCCCACGGCGCCATCCAGCGCGAGCAGCCCTGGCTCTGGCTGGTGGACGACCAGGGCAACGCCGACCGGCGGCGCGGCGGCGCGCTGGCCGACTGGCTCCGCGGCCTGGGCGAGCGCCGGCCGCGCCTGGTAGTGCTCGCCTCCTGCGAGAGCGCCGGCGACGGCCACGCCGACACACTGGCCGCCCTCGGCCCGCAACTGGCGCAGGCCGGCGTCCCGGCAGTGCTGGCCATGCAGGGGAAGCTGAGCATCGCCACCAACGAGCGCTTCGCCGCGGCGTTCTTCCGCGAGCTGCTCGTCGATGGCCTGATCGACCGGGCGGCGAACAAGGCCCGCCTCGCCGTGGCGGACCGGCCCGACTGGTGGGTGCCGGTGCTCTACACTCGGCTCAAGGACGGACGGCTCTGGCGCGAGGAGGCCGAGCCCGCGCCAACAGAGAACCCATACCAACTCCGCGCCCCCGTCGCCGACTTCGTGGGCCGCGAGGCAGAGATCGCCGAGCTCACGACTGCATTGAGCCAAGCCGATACCAGCGTCGCCTTGATTCGGAGGCTTAGCCGGGATGGGCGGCATCGGCAAGACCGAGCTGGCGATGGTGGTGGCCAACCAGCTTGTCGAGCGTTTCCCCGACGCTCAGATCGTCCTGAATCTCCAGGGCTCGCGTGAGCCAGCCCTGCCCGCTGCCGACGCCCTGCGCGACGTGATCCGTGCCCTCAAGCCCGACGCCCAACTCCCCGACGATGAGAGGAGCCTGGTGGCGGCTTACCGCAGCATGCTCACTGGCAAGCGAGTGCTGATCCTCGCCGATGATGCGAAAGATGCCGCCCAGGTGCGACCGCTGATGCCACCGACGGGCTCGGCCCTGTTGATCACCAGCCGCCAGCGTTTCATCCTGGAAGGGATGCGGCGGGTTGACCTGGAGCGGCTGGGAGCGGAAGAGGCGGTAGCGCTGCTGCGGAGCATCTGCGAGCGCTTGAGCGACGACGAGGCCAGGCAGATCGCGACGGGTTGCGGGCGGCTCCCGCTGGCCCTGCGCATCGCCGGGGGCGTGCTGGCCAATGATGAGACCATGAGCGTCGCTCGCTACCTCGCACGCCTGTCCGACGAGAAACGCAAACTGGCCGCCCTGAAAGACCCCGACGACCCGGATCACGACGTTGAGGCGTCGATCGCACTGAGCTACGAGCTGCTTGATACAGAGAGCCAGGCGACGCTCTGCCAACTCGGCGTCTTCGCGGCGAGCTTCGACCTGGCCGCGGCCGGCGCGGTGCTCGGTACAACCGATCAGGAGAGCCTGCGCGACCGATTGGCGCTCCTCCATCGCCGCAGCCTGCTGGAGTTCGTGGCTGAACAGCAGCGCTACGACCTGCACGAGTTGGTGCGCGTCTTCGCGCTGGCCCGCCTGCGCGAGCGCGGCGAGGCCGAGGAACGGGCCGCCCGGCTGCGCCACGCCCGGCACTACATCACGGTCGCGGCGGAGGCCGAACGGCAGTACCGGTCCGGCGGCGAGAGCATCGGGGCCGGACTGGCGTTGTTCGACCGCGAGCGGGCCAACCTCGACGCCGCCCGCCATTGGCTCCAAGCCCACACCGGCGACGACGAGATCGACGCGCTGCTCATCGCCGATGCCGACGCGACAGCGAATATCGGCGACCTGCGCTACAGCAAGCGGGATGAGCGCATCCCCCAGCTTGAGGCAGCATTGGGTGCGGCAGAGCGGAGTGGGCGGCGCGATGCGCAAGGTAGCCTCCTCGGCAACCTGGGGCTGGCGTACTTCGCCCTGGGGGAGGCCAGGAGGGCCTTCGACTTCTACCAGCAGGCCCTCTCCCTCTTCCGCCAGATTGGCGACCGTCTCGGCGAGGCCAACTGCCTGAAGGCCATCGGCGATGTCCTGCAGTTCCACAAGGAAAGTGATGCCGCCCTCGGCTCCTACCAGCAGGCCCTCTCCCTCTATCGCCAGATTGGCGACCGTCTCGGCGAGGCCAACTGCCTGAGGGCCATCGGCGATGTCCAGCAGTTCCGAGGCGACCGTGACGCCGCCCTCGGCTCCTACCAGCAGGCCCTGGCTCTCTATAGCCAGATTGGCGCAAAACTCGGCGAGGCCAATGTGCTGGCGGCACAAAGCCGATTGCTTCTTGACAGCGAACCAGCCCGCTCCCAGGCACTGCTGCAGGAAGCCCTGGAAATTCGCGAGTCAATCGGCGATTTCTACAGCAAGGGTGCCGATCTGGGTAACTATGGGGTTGCGCTGCTCCAGCGGGGGCGTAACACCGAGGCACGGCCGTATCTGGAGCAGGCCCGGCAGCTCTTTGCCGAGCGCGGTATTCAAGAACTCCTACCACAGATAGACGGACTGATCGCCCAAGCTCAAGGGCAAGCTGCACCCCCTCAGTTCCCCGACCTCCCGGAGCCGGTGCGCCAGGCGCTGGAAGCCCGCGATAACACTGCGTTCCAGGCTGCTCTGGAGGCTTTACCCGAGAATGAGCGCCGCGCCATCATCGAGCGGCTGCAGGAGGCTGGCATCATCGGGCGCGGGCCGGATATGGCCGAAGTGCTACGCCAGTTTGAGCCGCTGCTGCGTGGCATCGCTGCCGTGGCCCGCGGTGATGAGGGGCCGCGTGAAGCGGTGGTAGCCGAGCTGGCCCGCATGGAGCAAGGCGGCTGGATGCTGCGTGGGCCGGTCGAGCGCATCTGGGCCGGCGAACGCGACCGCGATGCCCTGGTGGAGGGGCTGGACGAACAGGACACCCTGCTGGTCGAGCGGGTGCTGGAATTGATCGACGCGCCGGCCGAGGAGACAGGCCCTCTCCCCCTGGCCCAATCTCCCACTGGCGCAGGAGAGGGGGAAGAGGGTCTCCCGCCCGCTGTGCAGGCCGCCATCGCCAGCGGCGACCAAGGCGCGCTTCAGGAGGCTTTGGGGGCGCTATCCGCCGAGGAGCGCGCCCGCGTCGAGGCGCTGCTCCGCGAGGCCAGCGAGCAGGCCATCGCCCGCGCGCGGCAGCGGCGCAAGCCAGAGGTGTCGCGGCTCCGCCAACACTGCTGAGGCTCTATGAACCGACCCATCACGCCGAGCGCCGAGGAGTTCCTGGCGCGCCTGAACGCCGCGGTCGACGCCTACCTCGGGCGCACGAAGGGCCAGCGGCCGCAGGGGACGAAGGCCTGGCTCGCCCAGCAACTCGGCTGCGACCGCACCACGCTCTACAAATACTTGGATGGCACAAATCGCATCCCGCCCGATACATTGCGGGCGCTGATGAGCCTCATCGGCGTGCCGGAAAACGAGGCCTACACGCTCCTCTTCCTCGGCGGCTATGGCGTCGCGGCGCCCGTCGCGCCATCGCCGCCGCAGCGGGAGGGCGCCATCAGCGCGACGGGCCTGCGCGCCGCGCTGGCCGAGGACCTCGGCGCGGACCTCGGCGCGGAGCTAGCCAGCCCGCTCTCGCTGCTCGCGGGGCTCCTCGTCGACAGCGCGAAAGGCCACCTGGCACGCGATGATGCGGAGCAGGCCCTCGCTGCCGATCCCGACCTCGCGAGGCTGGCCCGGGTCCTGGCCGGCCGCGAGATCCCGGCGGGCGGCGCCGTGGTGAGCTTCGGGACCGGCGCCCAAACCGGCGATATCAGGATGCGCGACCTCGCCGGGCGCGACCTGGTCCGGCTCGCCGTGCGCGCCAACGCCATCTACATCAATCACTTTCACGCAGGCTCGCAGGCCTTCTTCGGCAGCGATGCGCCCGTCGCGCCGGCGCCGGCGAGCGCGCCGTCCGCCCAGCAGCGCGCCGCGCCCGCCCCGAACCCGTTCGGCCGGGTGGGCCGCATCGACAACCCCGACGAGTTCTTCGACCGCGAGCACTTGCTGGAGCGCATCTTCTTCGAGCTTGCGCGGGGCATCAACCTCTCGCTTGTCGGCGAGGCGCAGATTGGCAAATCCTCGATCCTGGCGAAGCTCTGCCACGAGGGGCCACAGCGCCTCGGCCTGCCGCGAAATCAGGTGCTCTTGCTCGATATGCAGCTCGTGCGCGACGAGCACGACTTCTTCGAGGCGCTGTGCGACCGGCTGAACGTGCCAAGCTGCCGCGGCTTCGCGCTGAGCCAGCGGCTCGAGGGGCGACGCTACATCCTCTGCCTGGACGAGATCGAGAAGATGCGCAAGGAGTGCTTCTCGGGCGGTGAGCGCGAGGAGCTGCGCGGCCTGGCCGACGGCAGCCAGGCCCCCTCACCCTGGTAATCGCGAGCCGCGCCCCGCTCGACCAGCTCTTCCCCGACAGGTGGGGCGAGACCTCGCCCTTGGCCAACATTTGCTTCCCGATCGACGTGCTGCCATTTAGCGAGCCGGTCGCGCGGCGCTTCCTGGCGGCGCGGCTGGAGGGGACGGGGGTGAGCTTCACGGAGCGCGAGATCGAGGGCCTGCTCCAGGAGAGCGGCGGGCACCCCGCGCGGCTCCAGCGCGCCGCCGCGCGCCTCTATGACCGCTACGTAGGGTGGGGGGAGTGATGATGGAGCCCAAGATCGTCCCCCCTATGGGGCCAACATACCGAAGGTACTTCGGCCCTGGAACCCCGGGCACTGGCTGCTCCTGCTGTACTGGATCTTCTTTCGGCCAAGCGCGCTCACATATCACCTCTACGCCGCTGACCCCGAGCTGTACCTGCGATGGCGTGGGCGGGCCGCGCTGCGACGCTCCTGGTCCGTGCCGACGTACCGCAATGTAATAAGTATCGCCCTTGGGCTGCTTATCGGGCTGCCCGTACTGGTGGCGTGGGGCACTAGCGTCATCCAAGGCACCCCCGTGCAGTGGTCGGACGTGGCCGTCGGCGTGGCCGGAGGCGTGGCCGGAGGCGTGGCCTTCGGCGTGGCCGGAGGCGTGGCCGGAGGCGTGGCCGGAGGCGTGGCCGGAGTCGTGGCCCTCGGCGTGGCCTTCGGCGTGGCCGGAGGCGTGGCCTTCGGCGTGGTCCTCGGCGTGGTCCTCGGCGTGGTCCTCGGCGTGGCCCTCGGCGTGGCCGGAGGCGTGGCCTTCGGCGTGGCCGTCGGCGTGGCCGGAGGCGTGGCCGGGATGATAGGAGGTTTACGGCTGCCCTGGTATCCCCTTCAGCTGGTTTTAGCCCTGGCCCCGCGACAAGCGGGCAGGCGCCACCCTGATATCCTGACAGTTTTAGCGGCGACGTTTGGGCAGACGGGGAAGAAGGCGAATAGGTGA
>CALJIC010000303.1 GCA_937974195.1 uncultured Roseiflexaceae bacterium
AGTGCTGGTAGCCGCCGCTGGATGCTGCTTGGCGTTGTAATGCTGATGGCGGCAGTTGTCGTGGCCCTTATGGTCTGGGGGCGGCCGGAAGCCACCAATGCATCGCCGGTGGGCAGCGTCCCGGCCACAACCGCAGCCGTGAACAGCGCAGACATTGCCGCCTCCTCGGCGGCGATTCGCGAGACATTGATGGGCTACAACGCGGCCGAGACCGAGGCTGCGGCCCTGCTGCGGATCGATCCGCTGACACCCTACCTCGCGCCGGAAGGCCCCTTCGCCGCGCGCCGGGCGTCAGAGCTGGCCGAGCGCCAGCGACGCAATGCCCCGCATCGCTCGATCCTGGTGCGCTGGGGGATCGGCGCGATCACCGTGAGTGGCGACACAGCGACCGCCGTCACCCAGGAGACCTGGAGCAACCAGGAGGCCGGCGCCGTCGCGCCGGAGCAAGCCACCGTGCGGGTGACCTATACGTTGCGTTGGGAGGCTAAAGTGGGGAGATGGCTGATTGTCGAGACCAGCCAGATGCCGCTGTAAGGCTATCCACTCCCTGGATTCCATAGCTGGAGGCCGGGGACGCGATCAAACCCGCCATCATGGCTGGCCAGATGGCGCAACTTGTGATTGCGCATCACCGCCACGATCAGCGAATCGTTGGTCAGTAGGCCATGGTCGCGCCGGAACGCCTTGCTGGCGTGGAGATCTTTCACGGCGAGCGGGAGAATATCAACGCCGGCCTTGCCAATGTCGCTGGCGACGGTGAGATGGCGCGCGAGGCTACGAACGAAGGCGGGGTTCTGCTGGAGATACTCCACCGTCTCGCGCGCTGAACGCTGGAGCTGCTGACGCGCCTCGTTCACCATTACACGGTGGGTGACCTCTGCGACGACGAATGCAGCGGTGAACCCCTGGACAGCCCTCTGCCGGACGCGTTCAAGGATCTCCAGACACTGTTCCCCAAGCGGGCCAGTGCTCCCAGCCAGGACAAAGATGTTTGCGTCGATAAAGACCGCAGATCCGTCCGGCAGCTGCGCGAGGGATTTCATTCGTCGAGGTTCCACTCAGCAATCGACGCAGACATCGCCAGCTCAAGCGCGTCTTCCTCCGGGAGCGGCGCCCCAAACCAGCGCGCCACCATCGCCTGGGTCGCTGCTCCACCGGGCGCCTCGGTCGATAGCTGTGTGTCGTCCTCGATCGGGGTGTGCCAGAATGCCGGCTCATCAGCAGGAGCCGGTGATGGCTCGGGTTGCAACGAATGCTGGAGACGCTCGGCCAGGAGCGCGACTAGACGCGCCTGGTCAACCGGCGACAGCTGCTCAATGAGCGTCACCGCAGCCTCATACGTTGTTGTCATAGCGCATCCTCCTTTCTCCTTCACCGGCTGTACCAACCGAATTGCTTGCTCAAGTATAGCATGTTCAGGCGGGCACTGGGGTACCCTGATTGATATCGACCCTAAGATAATCCGGCTTGACTGATGCCCGATCCCTGGCATCCTGCTACGCTGCGCAAAGCCATATTCGTCGTCCCTATGCGCAGGAGTAGCCTGATGAATAGCTCCGTACGTTCTCTTTCCCTCTGGCCCGGCGATGCGCGCCGGTGGTTGCTGTTGCTCATCAGCACACTGATCAGCATCCTACTGGCGCTCTTCCTCGCGGCGCCGATCGCCCGCGCCGACTCGCCCTTCAACGACATCACGCAGCCGCGGCCGCAGGGCGGTGGCGCTGGAGCCACCAGAGACTCCTCGTCGTCCGGTGCGCCAGTGCTCCCGGCCATGCTCCCCGGCTACACCGAGCTGCCGCCACCGCTGCTGCTGGCGGCGCGCTCCCGCGCTGCGCTGCCCTATGCGGCGCCACAGCAGCAGCAAGGCCCGCAGACCGACCCCAACAACCCGCTGGCATGGATCGGCCTCGGTCTTAACCCGGGCAAGTGGCTGCTCGACTCGGTGCTCGGGGCCGCAACCGGGATGATCTACTCGATCACCTCGGTCTTTGAGGTGCTTGCCCGCTTCGGCAATGGTCAGATCGTCGATCTGAACGGCCAGATTACGAGCGCATCAAATACGGCCTTCGGCTTTCTGTTCACCACCCCCGAGGCTCTCACCGTCTCGTGGGTCGGTGCGGCAGGATTGGGCAGCCCGCAGGCGCTGCACGACATCATGCGCCAGGCTGCGCTCTCGATCCTGGTGATCATCTGCACGTACCGGGCGCTCTTTGTGTTGACCAGCGGCATGTTTCGTGACGGGCTAGTCGATCTGTTGATCTCGTTCCTCGGCGGATTGCTTGGCATCCAGGGCGCCTGGTGGTTCTGCACCCTGTTCGTTCGCGCGGCCAACCTGATTACTGAGCAGATGCTGTCGGTCGCCTTTGGCGGCGGGCTGGGAAACTGGATCCCGCTCGACCCGCAGAACTACTTCTGGTCGTCGCTGAGCAGCATCCAGGGCGTCAGCCTGGCGATCGCGCTGGTGACGATTCTCTACTGGGGGACGCTCGCGCTGCTGGCGATTCACGCCCTCGTGCGCATTGTCATGGTCAACTTGATGCTGATCGTTAGCCCGTTTGCCGGCCTGGCGATCGCGACCGGCGGCGGCTGGAACTACGCGCGAGTCTGGTTCTTCCGCTTTGTCGAACTCCTGGCGACCCCACTGATCTGGGGCCTGACCCTGGGCTTCGGGAGGGCGCTCATGACCGGGTTCGGCGTCGATACCCAGCCGATCCTTGGCCCGATCCTGGCCGTGATCACGATGCTGATGGTCTTCAAAGCGCCGCGGATGCTCGGGTTTGCAGCCCAGGAGGCGGTTACCGGCGCACGCAGCCTATGGCGTATGTCCGAGCGGGCAGCCTTCGCCGGCATGATGGGCGGCGGTGCAGCGGCCGGCACGGCCGCAGGCACTGCCGCCGGTGCATCAGCGGCAGGGAGCAACGGCAACGCCCCGACGATCTACGTCGATATGCGTAACGCCGGCGTGGTGGATGGACAATACCGCCAGGAGTGGGATGGCCCGTCGTTCGGCGCTGCAGCCAGTCGAGCTGCGTTGCCGCCCGCATCGGCGCCGCAGATCATCGACGGAGATACGTGACGATGCAGACCCTCCTTGCGCTCTCGCCACTGATCATCCGCATCCTTAAGATCGTCGTGCCGGTGGTGATTGGGTTGCTGTTGCTGCCAATCATCGCCGCCTCTGCCATTTTGAACAAGAGCACCGTCACATGGCCGGTGGTCGCCCCGACGCAGGTGGCCGCCGGCCAGACCGCCTACCTGGCGACGGGCTGGACGATCAGCAGCCCGTTTGGCTGGCGGCCCAACCCCGACAATCCGGGTGAGTGGGAGCTGCACGACGGGATCGACCTGGCCGGGCCGATGTTCTGCGACGGCTGCGCCGTGCCGCCGATGGGCGACATCGCGGTGGTCTACGTCGGCTGGGACCAGCCCTATGCCGCCCTGCCGCAGAACGCCGGCGCCGGCGTGGTAGTCGATATGACCCTCCAGCACCCGGAGGAGTCTGGCGCGATTCTGCTCCGCTACGGCCACCTGCAGCCCTACCAGGTCTGGGTGCGGACGCAGACCTGCACCCAGACCATCGACTGTCCCGACTATCAGGACGACGACAGCGGCTCGGTCTCGGTCTCTTGCCCTGGCGAGCTCGTGCAGGTTGATGGCAGCGGCGCGACCCGCAGCTATCTCTACGCGACGCCGGGCGAGTGCCGAGCCAGCGTCGGCTGGCCCTCCGACTTTACCCCTGATGGCCCGGTCGAGATCAGCTTTGACCAGCAGATCGCGCCTGGTGAGGCGTCTTCAAACGCGGCAATCACCTTCCGGGCACAGCGGCCACCGCCGCCGACGCCGACACCACTGCCGACAATGACGCCAACCACGCTACCCTGATCCGGAGATGAACGATGCCACGAGGACCACGGCCGCGTGCCGTTCGCTTGATAGTGCCGTTGATCATCCTGTTGGTGACTCTGGTGATCGTGCCGCCGGCACAAGCCAGCCCACCCACCCAGACAACACCACCCAACTGCTCGCCTCAGGCGCTGGTGCGCCTACCGGGCGTGCGCGCGCCCGACCCGCGGCTGAATGCGCTGGCGGCCGCCAGCTTTGCCCAGGTACGCCAGGAGATCATCGCCCGCACCGGGCAAGATGTCCTCGCCACCCTCGCCGATGTGCTGCGCGCGCCGGGCTTCCGCAGCGACCGGCCCGGCGTTGCCGACCGCTCCTGGCACAAAGCCGGCCGCGCCATCGATCTCAACCTCGGCGGGCCGTTCACCCTACAGCGCGACGGGTCGATGTTCCGGGTCTTTGTCGGCTCAGTGGACATCACGGCGATCTTCGAAGCCTACGGCTGGCAGCGTATCCCGGCCCAGGGCAGCGTGCTCGAGTGGTGGCACTACGAGTATCACCCCGACGGCATCTCCTGGCAGAGCGCGATGGCACAGGTCTGGCCGACCGATGTGCTAGCCGCGGCCTTCCCCGAGATCGACTGGGTCGTGGTCGGCTGCACGACTGGCTCGCTCCCGCCCGGTGATGGGCTCGATCTGCCGCCCGGCGCCTGCGTGCCTGACCCGCCGATCTGGGAAGATGCGCCCGGCGTGAACTACAGCCGCGGCTGCGGGCCGCCGGTGCTCCCGCCCGGCACCAGCGAGCCGTTCGGCACCCGGCTCCGCCAGTTCGTCGGCACGGTCGGCTGGCTCGGCCAGACCGGGCGGCTGGTGCCGCCCGGGCCAGCCGGCGTCCACCTGCACCTCGGCCTGGATATCGGCGTGACCACGGATATGTGCCGCTGGCCGCTCCAGGCGCCGGGCATCGCCGAGGGCCAGCCACCGCCGGGAGCCTACTGGTGCAGCACCACCTGGGCCGACCCGCTCCAGTTCTTGCCCCAGGCTAACCCCGACACCCTGGCGCTGGAGAATGGCACGCCCGTGCCTATCGCCTCCGGCCCCGGCGACCCGACCCTCAGTGAGGCGCTGGTGCAACTGCCGCCGCCCGGCCACCCCGCCGCAACATTACTGGAGCCGGCCGACCCCGATCGCCCAGACGGCACTTGGTGGAGCCCCGGCAACGACGACCGCGCCAACGAGGTGCCCGGCGCGCTCGGTGGCCCGGCCATCCTCGACTGGCTCGCGTGGCTGTGGTGCTTCCTGTTTGGCTGGCTGCCGTGGGCGGGGTGTGGGGCTTAGACCGTAGAAAGTCAGATCGAAGCCGTGTAATACTTTTCAGGTGCCTCGTTCCCTGTCGGAACCTGGCATCTGGCATAGACCGATTCGCAGGTTCCATTGCGGAACGCCGAATGTACGGTGGCTGTTACATGCTGGCCTGTACAAGTTCTCTTTCCTTGTAAGGAAGTCCTACCCTCCTCTTGGCCAGTACATCATCACCGCCACGCCCAGTAGCACCAGGGTCGCGCCGATCAGGTCGAAGCGATCGGGCGCGGTCCCTCCACCCGCCAGCCCCACAGGATGGAGAGCAGCACAAAGACGCCGCCGTAGGCCGCATAGACCCGGCTGAAATGGGCGGGCTGGAAGGTGGGGATAATCCCATACAGGACGAGCAGCACCGCGCCGAGCACGGCATACCAGGGGCTGCGGCCATCACGTAGCCAGATCCAGACGAGATACCCGCCGCCGATCTCGCAGAGACCGGCGGCCAGGAAGAACGCAAGCGAGCGGAGTAGCTCCATCAATACCCCATTGCCAGTATCAGAGCGGCGAATCCCGCTTACTATGATATTGGCAATTCGGCGGCGATGATCGCGCGTGCTTCCGGGCTTCCCGCGATACGCAGGATGATGGCGGTTGCCCCAGGCAGCACGTCGACACCAAACGTCAGGAATGGACAGCAGCGCCGCTCGACCTCAACAAAGGTGGCGACGAGCGCGAAGGCGCCGGTGGGAAAGTGGAAGGCGTACCCGTCAGGCAATTCTTCGCTCGACACGCGAAGCTCGCGAAACAGTCGGGCGCTGGTCGCCTGGTGGGCCGCCCATTCCGCTGCTGAGAGCGCATGCGGGTTGCAGGCGAGCGGGATCGGCGTGGCACTGGTGTTCATCTCACCTCCGCTGTATTGACCAGATCGCGCGGTTCCCGCCCGGCCAGGAGCCCGCGCACATTGCCGAGACAGCAGCTGCCCTGTGGGTTGCGTATCGTGCAGGCACATCGCCCGTGTTGTGTGCCAGCCACAATCTCAGCCAGGATCGCGGCGCGCTGATCCGGATCGCTCTGCTGAAGCAGCCCGACCGGATAGCGAAAACAGTAGCAGACCAGCACGTCGTCCAGCGGCTCTTTCTGGAACACGCGCTCGCGAATCTGGTCGCGGGTGATGGCTGGTGCATCCGCGGCGAAGTAGACCACCGGGCAATCCCGTGTTGCGCAGAACCAGTAGAGCGGCGCTGCGATAGCCTGCAAACTGATCGCCACCTGCGCCTGAACCGTTACCAGTGAAACAGCGCGTCCGCGTCGGTCACAGCCGGGGCAGAGATGAGCGCGCGCCGCCTGCGCCTGCGGTGTCGCGACGCTACAGCAGTGTTCAGACATCAGCATCCTCCCGACATTGAATCGCGACCGCTCCGCTGTCACGGTAGGCGGTCACGAGATAGCAGACGCATTGGCCGCTCGCGCCCTGATCCAGGGGACGGCACTCGCCCTCACGCCGAAGGTGGCGCAAATCCTCGCGCAGCGCCAACAGATCGGCGATACGGCGATCAAGCATCAAGAGCTGGGCGTCAAGGGCTGCCAGGACACGCTCGCACGGTGCATCGCTCCGGTCACGTGCGGCAAGCAGATCGCCGATATCGGTCAGGGAAAAGCCGAGGCTACGGGCGCTCGCGATAAAGCGCAGCCGGTCAAGCGCATCGGGGGTGTAGTCGCGATAGTTGTTGTCGCCTCGCGCCGGTGGCGTGAGTAATCCCACCGACTCGTAGTAACGGATCGTCCTGGCTGATACACCGCTCTGTTGGGCTAGATCGCGAATCTGCATCGATAAACCTCCTTCGCTGCGGCTGATCATACACCTTCCAGCCACTGGAAGGTCAAGACTGCATCTGTCGCTCAAGGCGCTCTCGTCTGCCCTGCCCTGATCTTCCTCACCTCCTACCGATGCCCCGCTACCTCCTTCGCCCTAGACTGGGTTCATCAGCATCCGCTGAGTTCCTGGTCCACGGCGGAGGAGGTGGTGCCTATGTAGCAGCAGCGCATGCATTCCCGCGCCGGTTCACGTCGGTTCGCTTGGTTTCGTCGCCCAGGGACAGCGCGGGCCAGCGGAGCTGGCCGGCCTGGCGCCGGCCAAGCCCTGGTCGTCGTCCATCACACACGCATCGCATTCTGGAAGGAGGTTTGACCCACTATGTGGACGGGATTGCCCGATCTGAACGCGCTCCTGCTCCCAGTGCTGACCTGGGCGACCACGGCCGTGGCCACGATCGCCGCGATCATCCTGGTCTGGAGCATCTACGAGAACTGGACCCAGAACCCTGACCGCTTCTCCTGGTTCGCGGCCCTGTTCAAGGCCCTCGGTGTCGGTCTGGTGGCAGTTGTTGCCTTCAACGCGGCTGCCATCATCGGCTTCTTCATCGGCGCCGCCGGCGGCGCGGCGCCCTAAGCGGAACGGAGGTCTGCGACGATGAGTCTGATCCACGAGGTTCCGACCGGCCTGCGTGTTCGCCCAACGGTCACCATCCGCCACATCCCCGGGCGAGCCATCCGGCTACCTGCCCGTGCCGGCACCCTGCTGCTGGTGGCGGTGCTGATCTGGGGCGCACTCGCGAGTCTGACGCCAGTCGCGTGGATCACGCTGGCCGGGATCGTCCTGGTCCCGGCCAGCCTCATCGCCGCGCTGGTTGAACTCACACCGCGCGGCCGCACGCCGCTGGTCTGGGTCTATGTCTTTGCGCGGCGCGCCCGGCGTCCGCGTCTCCTCATCGCCACCCGCACCGTGCTGGTGGCCGCCCGCACGCCGCGCCTGGGACCGCTCGTGCGCGGACGACGCTGAGTCCCGCACGAGGTGCTGCGGTGGCTCGTCTGCGACAGACCGGCTCAGTGCAGGATTCCCTTGGCGCGCTCACGATTGGCGATGGATATCTGCTGCGCAGCGACCGCGTCGCCGTCGCCCTGATCGAACTGACTCCCCCGGATCTCCGCCTCTACGATACCGACTCGCTCACGCGCCTGCTCGGGATGTACAGCGATGTGCTGCGGGCCTGCCCCGACCGCTGTAGCCTGGCGACCTTCGCGCTGCCGCTGACGATCACGCCGCTGATCCAGACACTTGGTAGTGCTCAACAGCGTGCCCCGGACTTTCAGAGCTATGCGATCCTGGGCGCACTGACCGACTGGCTCACCCATGCCTGGGCATCGCTGATGCACCTGCGCGCGGTGCGCTGGATCGTGACCGTACCCTCAATCGCGCCGGAACTACCGCCGTCGGGTACCTGGGGCGAGCTCCTGCCGGCGGAGATTGTCGGCCAGACGACGCGGTTATCCGGCGATCCGGTTGAGGAGGCGCTGAGCCGCGCCCGGCGACTGCTCAGCCAGTTCGCCGCGTTGGGCATGGAGCCACCGCCACGTCTGCTCCGCCCTGATGAAATTCGGGCGCTGCTGCGCGTGGCGCTCGACCCGGTGGCCGGCGAGAGTCAGCAGCAGCGCAACCTGGCCGCGCCACGCCTGATTCAGGTCGTGGAGGAGGAATAGCCCGATGACGACTCGCCAGATTGCATCCGATACGCCAGCGCCGGCGGCGGAGGTTCCTGATCTGCCACCGCCGCCGTGGGCGCCACCCGCGCCACGACCGCCGGCGGTGCGCATGCGCTCGGCACAGACGGTGGACCCGGACGCGCCGGTGGTCACGCGCCGGCAGCGCCAACGGGGCGATCCCTTCATCGCCCTGGTCGGCGGCCTGCGCGAGCGCTCGGTCACGAGCGACGACGACCTGATTGCCCCTGCCAGCGTGGATCGTGGGCCGGTGGAGTATGTGCGCAGCGGCCAGAGTTACCTGCGCTCGTTCGCGGTGCTCCAGCTGCCGCGCCAGCTGCGCCCCGGCGTGCTGGTCGCATTGATGCACATGCCCGGCGTGCAGGTCACGCTGGTCAACAACCCGCTGACCCGCGCGGCGGCTAAGGAGCGTCTGGCGCAGAAGGCTCACCAGATGGGCGTGTCGCTTTCCCAGGGTGGCGACGACAGCGCCGACGAAGCCCAGGCGATGAAGGATATCCGCCGTGTGCTCGGCGCGGTAACGGACGAGACCAGCACGCTCCACCTGGTCGGCCTTTACCTCACGGTTGCCGGCGCCGATTTGCGCGAGTTGAACGAACGCACCCGCCAGCTGCGCGCCGCCTGCACCGATATCCAGTTGCAGATCGTGGCCTGTGATGCCCAGCACTGGGAAGGGCTCCTGACAACAGCGCCGCTGGGCTACGACCTGCTGCGCTACCTGTTTGAGACCGACACGCCGACGCTCACGCGGCTGTTGCCTTCATCATCGGCGGCGCTCCAGGGCGGCCAGGGCGTACCGATTCTCTACGGTGTGCGCGCCGAGGGCTCGGGCGCCGGGCAGGCGGTTGGCGCGCCAGTGCTGCTGGATCGCTTTGCGCTGCATTCGCCGCACCAGGCGACGATCGCCGCAACCGGCGGCGGCAAGACCTATCAGCAGTCGTTTGCGCTGCTCCAGCGCTTTGCCCACGGCAACTGCGATATCTGCGTGCTCGACCCGAAGGACCAGGAGTATCGTAGCCTGATCGAGGATGTGCTGGGCGGCACCTACCTGGTGCTCTCCGACCAGGCCGACGTGCAGCTCAACCCGCTGACCTTGCCCTGGGGCGATGCCGGCGTCGTCGAGCGGCTCAGCCGTATCCAGGTCGATCTGCGCGCCAAACGGGCGTCGCTGGTGAAGCAGCTGGTGGCCAGTGAGTCGCTGGCGCGCGGGATGCCGCTGAGCGGCAGCGCCGAAGCGCAGCTGGAAGAGGCGATCCTGGCCTGCTACGCTCGCCGCGGCATCACCGGCGACCCCGCAACCTTCCATGCCGACGTGCCGGATCTACGAACGGTTGCGGCGTACCTGGCCGAGCAAGAAGGCGATGCGTCGTTGCGCGCCGCCCTCGACCTCTTCACCCAGGGTCTGCTGGGGCGGCTGCTGCATGGCCCGCGTCCGCTGCCGCTGGCAATTCCCCCGTCCCGGCTGCGCGGTGATGTTGGCGTGCTGGGGGTTGACCTGAGCGCCTTTGTGCAGGGCCAGGATCAGACGCTGCAGCGGGTCATTCCCGCGCTGATTGCCGACTACTTCATGACGGTGGCGATGCGCGGAACTGGCCGCAAGATGGAGCTCATTATCGACGAAGCCTGGGCGGTGTTGAACACGGCCGCCGGCGCGCAAACGATCGAGATGCTGGCGCGCATCGGTCGCTCGCTGGGGGTTGCGGTCACGGTGATCACCCAGCAGATCCGTGAGTTCCTCTACCGCCGGGTTGGTGATCAGCTG
>CALJIC010000304.1 GCA_937974195.1 uncultured Roseiflexaceae bacterium
GGCGACGGCATGGATGACATCATCGCCTTCGTCCGCAGCAGCGAACGGGGTTCGGACATGGGCGACGTCTACGGGGCGCTGGCCAGAGAGATAGATCTGATTGCTTTGCCAGTGATCGTACAGTCATCCCTCCCGGCACCAGTCGCATCACGGAGGCCATGAGGTGCGGAACATCGAGCGCGAGACAAACCTGGCGATGGAACACCTCGCTCTGCTGCTGGACTGGCTCCGCC
The DNA here is from genome assembly GCA_937974195.1 of uncultured Roseiflexaceae bacterium. Taxonomy (GTDB): domain Bacteria; phylum Chloroflexota; class Chloroflexia; order Chloroflexales; family Roseiflexaceae; genus CALJIC01. The sequence goes on from CALJIC010000304.1 coordinate 234, forward strand.
GGCTTCTCGTCTGGCAGGTCGAGGTGACCCAGCAGACCTACGGCCCGCTGGCGGACGACAGCTACCGCGGCCTGTACATTCCGCGTGCCGAGGTCGATATTCTCGGCGCCGGGGGCTGGGAGCTGCCGCCTGATCTGGCCGAGGAGCGCGCCGCACTGGCCGAGGAGCGGCGGGCGCTCGAGGCGGCGGCGCTGAACGCCGAGCGCGCGGGCGCCGAGTTGCCGCTGCGCCGCGTGGCGCGGCTGTTCGGCCTGTCGCTCCTCGAGCAGGATGTCCTCCTGCTGGCGCTGGCGCCCGAGCTGGACCTGCGCTTCGAGCGGCTCTACGCCTACATCCAGGACGATGTTTCGCGGCGGCGGCCGTCAGTCGACCTGGCGCTGCGCCTGCTGTGCGCGACGCCCGCCGAGCGGCTCGCGTGCCTGGCGGCCTTCGAGCACGACGCGCCGCTGCTGCGCGAGCGGCTGATCGCGCTGTTCGAGGATGGCCAGCGGCGGCCGGCGCTGCTGGCGCGCTTCGTCAAGCTCGACGACCGCATCGCCGCCGAGCTGCGCAGCCCGGTGGCGCCGCCGCCGGTCGACGCGGCGATCGCGCCGTTCGTCGAGCTGTCGCGCCCGGCACGGTCGCTCGACGAGCTGCTGCTGCCGGGCGGGCTGGCCGCGCGCCTGCGGCGCAGCTTCGCCGACCGGACCGTGATGGCGCTGCAGGGGGGATACGGCAGCGGCCGGCGCGCGATCGCCGAGGCGCTGTGCGCGGAGGCGGGCCTGCCGCTGCTCAGCGTCGATCTCGATGGGCTGATCGACGCCGAGGCGCCGGCGGTTCCGGGTATCCCGCACACCCCGGTGGAGTGCATGCGCCGGGTGACCCGCGAGGCGCTGCTGCGCGGCGCGGCCATCCTGTGGTGCGGCGCCGACCGCGTGCTGCACGACGAGGCCCTGGGCGCCTGGCGCGCCGCAGCCATGGCAGCGCTGGACTCGTACGGCGGGCGCAGCATCCTGCTGATCGAGCAGCCGTGGGAGGCCGGCGGCGCACTGCCGCACTGCCGCTACCTGCGCGTCGAGCTGCCGCAGCTCACCTACAGCGAGCGCGAGCGGCTGTGGCGCGCGCGGCTCAACGGCGACGGCCCGGACGACGCGACGCTGAGCGCGCTCGCCAGCACCTTCCGGCTGAGCGGCGGGCAGATCCGCGATGCCGTGGCTATGGCGCGGTCGCTGGCGCGCTGGCGCGTCGCCGACGACCGGCCGGCCCTGTGCGCGCAGGACCTGTACGCCGCCTGCCGCGCGCAGTCGAGCGGCCGGCTGAGCACGCTGGCGCATAAGATCCGCGCGACCTACAGCTGGGACGACATCGTGCTGCCGCCCGACCAGATCAGCCGGCTGCGCGAGATCTGCATCCAGGTGCGCCAGCGGCAGACGGTGCTGGAGCGCTGGGGCTTCGACAGGCACCTGGCGATGGGCAAGGGCATCAACGTCCTGTTCGCCGGCCAGTCCGGCACCGGCAAGACCATGGCAGCCGAGATCATCGCCGCCGACCTGGGGCTCGAGCTGTACAAGATCGACCTCTCGACGATGGTCTCGAAGTACATCGGCGAGACCGAGAAGAACCTGGACAAGGTGTTCAGCGCGGCGCGCGAGGCGAACGCCATCCTGTTCTTCGACGAGGCCGATGCGCTGTTCGGCAAGCGCAGCGAGGTCCGGGACGCGCACGACCGCTACGCCAACATCGAGGTCGGCTACCTGCTGCAGAAGATGGAGGAGTACGACGGCATCGTCATCCTGGCGACCAACCTGCGCAAGAACATGGACGAGGCCTTCGTGCGGCGGCTGCACGTCGCGATCGACTTCCCGTTCCCGGAGGAGGAGGACCGGCTGCGGATCTGGCGCAAGGTCTTCCCGCGCGAGGCGCCGCTGGCCGACGACGTGGACCTGCTGTTCCTGGCGAGGCAGTTCAAGCTGGCCGGCGGCAACATCCGCAACGCGGCGCTGCTGGCGGCGTTCCTGGCAGCCGAGGACGGCACGGCGATCGGGATGGACCAGATCATTCGGGCGATCCGGCGCGAGTACCAGAAGATCGGCAAGCTCGTGACGGCGGCTGAGTTCGGGGGGTACCTGGCGTTGGCGCGCGGTTAGGGCGGGGCGGCATCGAGCATGACCGAATCGGCGCGAAAGAAAGCTGCGCAGGCGCCGCAGGCGCAGCGGCAGGCCAAGCCGGCGCAGACGCCTGAGGAGATCGCTGCGCTAGTCGCGGATGAGCCTGCGCTCACCGCGGCGGGCGGCGACCCCGGCGACGCGGCGGGGCAGTCCGCGATGCTGCGCGACCCCCGGCTGCGCGAGGCCGGCGCGCTGCAGCGCATCCGCCTGGTGCAGCAGCTCCAGCGCAGCTACGGCAACGGCCACGTCGCGCGGGTGATGGCGCAGATCCAGCGGCGGGGCGACTGCCCACCGGCTCCCACAGCGCCGGCCCCGATCGCGCCGGAGCAGGACCCGAGGTTCCGCGGCGTGCTCGCCAAGGCCAACGCGGTCGCGGCCAGGGAGAAGAAGCACCCGCCGGCGACGGCGAAGTCGCGGGAGGCCCAGGCCGCCGCCGTGCCGCCGGCCAACGAGGTCGAGAGCAGAGCCTCGGCCAACCAGGTCGGCGAGATGAGCCGCCAGAAGCCGGGCAGCTTCGACAAGGCGGCGTTCATCGCCAAGGTCGAGCAGGCGGTCGCCGCGATCACGCCGAAGAGCGAAGCCGAGGCCGACAAGTTCAAGGAGAGCGGCAGGGTCGGCGAGGTGGCCGGCCAGGTCAGCAGCATGGTCCAGCAGAGCAAGGAGGGCGCTGAGAAAGCTATCAAGGAGAAGACTGAGGCCAGGCCCGACACCAGCAAGGTGAAGCCGAAGCCGTTCACGCCGATGCGGCCCGAGCAGGCTGGCCCCCAGCCAGGCGGCGTGAACGGCGCGGCGGGGATGCCGGGCCCGAGGCCGGCCGAGCAAGTGTCGCTGGCGCACACCAAGTGCGCGACCGACAGCCAGATGGCCGAGGCCGGCGTCACCGAGGAGCAGCTCGAGCGGTCGAACGAGCCGGCGTTCGAGAAAGCCCTCGAGGCCAAAAGGGAGGCCGACGCCCACGCCAGGCAGGCGCCGCAGGAGTTCCGGAAGGCCGAGCAGGCCGAGCTTGCGCGCGCGCGGGGCGATGCCGCCGCCACGGTGGCGGAGGGGCTGCAGAGCATGCACGCCGGGCGGGCCGGGGCGCTCGCACGCGTCGGCGGCGATAAGGAGCGCGCCAAGAGCAGGGACGAGGCCAAGCGCGCCGAGTTCGCCCAGAAGCTGGAGGCGATCTTCAACGCGACCAAGACCGAGGTCACGGCGATCCTCGGCGGGCTGACCGCGAAGGTCGACACCGTGTTCGCCGAGGGCGAGAAGCGGGCGCGCGCCGCCTTCGAGAACTACGTCCAAGCCCAGATGGCGACCTACAAGGAGAGGCGCTACAGCGGGCTCCTAGGCAGGGGCCTTTCCTTAACCGATACGCTGCGTATCACCAGCCTGCCGGACGAGGTCAACCGGTTCTACCAGAAGGGCCGCGCCGATTACCTCAGGGCCATGCGCGCGCTGATCGGACGCATCGCCGATCTAGTGGCGGGCGAGCTGAACCGCGCCAAGGCGCGCATCGCCCAGGGTCGGGCCGAGGTCGAGCGCTTCGTCCAGGCCCAGCCGAGGGCGCTGCAGGCGCTGGCGAGGGAGGCCGCCGGCGCGATCGGCGGCAAGTTCGACCAGCTCGAGCAGGATGTCGACGCCAGGGCCGACCAGCTGGCGCAGGGGCTGGCGCAGAAGTACACCGACGCGGTCAGCGCGGTCGACGCGCGCATCAAAGAGATGCAGGAGGCCAACAAGGGCCTGCTCGACCGCGCCACGGATTTGCTCGCCGGCCCGCTCCAGACGATCCTCGAGCTGAAGGACATGCTCCTGGGCGCGCTCGGGCGGGCGGCCAGCGCGATCGACAAGATCATCAAGGACCCGATCGCCTTCCTGAGCAACCTGATCAGCGGCGTCAAGCAGGGGCTGCTCCGCTTCCTGAGCAACATCGGCGCGCACCTGAAGAAGGGCCTGATGTCCTGGCTGTTCGGCGAGCTGGCGGCGGCGGGCATCGAGCTCCCCAGGAGCTTCGACCTGAAGGGCATCCTGACGCTGGTGATGCAGGTGCTGGGGCTGACCTGGCAGGCCATCCGGGCGCAGGCGGTCAAGGTTCTGGGCGAGCGGGTGGTGGCGGCGCTGGAGGGCACCTTCGAGATCTTCAAGGTCATCAGGGACCAGGGCATCGGCGGGCTGTGGGGGTTCATCAAGGACAAGCTGGGCGACCTGAAGGCCGTGGTGCTCGACGGCATCAAGGACTTGGTGATCACCCAGGTCATCCAGGCCGGCATCCAGTGGCTGATCGGCGTGCTGGGCGGGCCGGCGGGCGCGTTCATCAAGGCCGTCAAGATGATCATCGACATCGTCATGTGGTTCGTCAACAACGGCAGCCGCATGATAGGGTTGGTGAACGCGGTGCTGGACTCGATCACGGCGATCGCCAGCGGATCGCTCGGCGTGGCGGCGGCGAAGGTCGAGGAGGCGCTGGCGCGGGCGCTGCCGCTGGCGATCGGCTTCCTGGCCAGCCTGCTCGGGCTTGGCAACCTGGCGGGCAAGATCCGCGCTATCATCGAGAAGGTCCAGGCGCCGGTTAAGAAGGCGATCGGCTGGGTGCTGGGGAAGGCCAAGGCGTTTGCGGCGAAGATTGGCAAAGGGCTGAGGGGTAAGGCAGGGAAGGAGGAGAGCGAGGAGGATAAGCAGGAGCGGCTGCGGGCAGGGGTGATGGCTGGTGTCGCGGCAGTGAACAAGCTCAAGGGCCGAGTCGTGACAGAGAGCATGATCTGGCCAATATTAGGCGGGCTGCGGCTACGGTACAGGTTGGGAGTGCTGGAGCCGGTGGTGCAGGAGGGGTATTGGGCTGTTCATGGTGAGATCAGTCGGATGTCGGTGAAGAGCCATGTTCCCGCTACAACCACTGGGCCATCACCTACAACTAAGCAAGTAGTATATCCAGAGACATTCGGCCCTAATGTCTCGGCTGCAAAAGCCACACAAGAGTGGGACAAATTTTTAGGTTCGGGTCCGAGAACAAATATACATCCGCGTAAAGGTATTCCCGATCCTGATAGAATAGTTGTGCAAACAGGTCCTAACACTTGGAAGAGCATTCGTTTTGGGAAGCATGAGATGAGTAGCGAGCCGAATAAGTATCACTACCATGAAGAAACTTGGATGTATGATCCGACGACTGATACAATGTATATAACTAATATCGTGAGAAGGGCGCAGTGAAAGGGGCCTATAAATGAACTGGCAAGTCAATCTGAGCGGTGATTTTATTAATGATGGGGACTATTATCAGTTTGGATTGCATCCTTTGGATTTTCGGAAATTGGCATCATTGGTGGTGGAGGTGGCAAATGGAAGGTCACCTCTCAGAGTAAACATTGGTTCGGGCGTCATGAATATACTCCTCGCAAAAGAGAGGGTATTTATGGCTAGGAAAATTCAAGGTGGAGTTGAGTTGTTAGCTGATTCAGAAAACCTGATCACACTATCCAATAATCTTATGAATATGGCTAACGATAATGATCCGTCACATTTTGGTCTTGTGCATGTCCATCTTGATCTCTATTTCACTCACGAAGAAGGAGTGTCTGATATTGTCATAGAACGCATAGATGATTTAGATGATTGAAATCTCTTTGTGATATTCATGTGTTGTGGGAGGGGTTGTTTAAAACTCACCGCTCGCAGCGGGATTGGAAACACGTTACGACAAGACTTTGGTATTTCATCGCGTACAACGACAGACATCGGTAAGAGCGGCCCATCTGCCACTCGCGAACGCGCTGGCACTCGATGAATGATGGCTCGCTTGCCCGTACGAGCCTATCGCAGAACGATGCCCGGCATCGGGCAGCGATGAAAAGCGCAGGAGTGCCGATGAAAACCCACCGCGCCACAGCTCGACACCGCAAGCGCCGCGCCGCCGATGAGGCCGCCGCGCCTGTCGCGGCGTACGACGAGGCCGCCGCGTCGCCGGCGCAGAGCCTCGAGACGCTGCGCCAGCCCAGGGCGAGCCGGAGCGCGCACGGTGCGGCGGTGATCGCCTTGCAGCGCGTGGTGGGCAATGCCGCAGTGGAGCGCATGCTGGCGGGCCAGGTCGCCCAGCGCTACCCGGTCGATGTGCCCGAGGATGCGAGCTGCGACCAGGTGCGCGAGTGGATGGAGACGAGCAACCCCTACGCCCGCGAGGGCAACGCGGCCGCGACGACTGTGACGTTCTCGTGGAGCGCCACCTGGCGGATCACCGGCAGGGCGCCCAATTTCAAGCTGCGGCTCAGCAACCCTCAGGTGACGATGGATGGCCCGCATGTGGATATGCCGCAGCGGAAGCCGCACAACCCGAAGCTGCGCGCCGCCTGGCAGCGCATGTATCGTACGCTGCGCGACCACGAGCGCCGGCATGAGGCGATCGCGCACCGTTGGCGCCGCATTCTGCTGGGCCGGCTGCGGAAGCTGTCGATACCAGTTACCGCCGCCAGCCGCGAGGAGGTCGCGGCGCAAGCCAGGGAGTTAGTTGGTCAAAGGTGGGATGAGTGGATCGAACAGCACCAGGCTCAGCAGAGTGAGATCGATCCGTTCCAGGCGCTGTTGGACTGTCCGTGAGCTGGGGAGTGTGATGCTGGCGAGTTCGTGGAACGTCAACAGACCGGAGGCTGCGTATGTCACAACACCGGACGGTCGAAACGCCTGAGCGCGCCGCGGCGCTACGCCGCCGCGCTGCCGCCGATGCGTCCCACAGCGTCGACGCCGATCCCTCGCCCCACCCGCTGCTCACGCTGCAGAGCCAGATCGGCAACGCCCAGGTCGCGCGCATGCTGGCGCAGCGCGAGGGCAAGGAGGAGGAGGAAGAGGTCCAGGCGAAGCACGACGTCGCACAGCGCGAGGGCGAGGAGGAGGAAGAGGAGGTCCAGGCGAAGCACGACGTCGCACAGCGCGAGGGCGAGGAGGAGATCCAGGCCAAGCCCGAGGTCGGGCTGGAGGGCGGCCCGATCAGCTCGGAGCTGTCGGGGCGGATCAACAGCCAGCGCGGCGGCGGCGCGGCGCTCGACAGCGGGACGCGCGAGACAATGGAGCGGGCCTTCGGCACTAGCTTCGAAGACGTGCGCATCCACACCGACGCCGAGGCCGACGCGCTCAACCACTCGATCAGCGCCAAGGCGTTCACCACCGGCTCCGACATCTTCTTCCGCAACGACGCCAGCCCCGGCGACCACGGCCTGCTGGCGCACGAGCTGACCCACGTGGTCCAGCAGCGGTCGGGGGGCGGGAGCAGCGGCGGCGGGATGACCGTCGGGCCGGCCGGCGACAGCCACGAGCAGCAGGCCGACGCCGCCTCGACGGCGGTCACCTCGGGCGCGGCCGCGCAGGCCCAGCGCGAGGCCGAGGAGCAGGCCCAGCGCATGCTGGCGCAGCGCGAGGGCGACGTGGAGGAAGAAGAGCAGGCCGAGTAGCTGCCCAGGCATCGCGCTCACTTCGCTGCCGTCTCTGAGCTAAGCAGAACCAGGTTGTAGGCTCAGCCCAGAGCCTCTGTGAGCGGGTCGCGGCAGTGCGCCGCGCGACCCCACGCTATGCGATTCGCTGAATTCGGCATCAGGAAGGCGTCATGCTGCGTGACCTCGACGAGACGATCCGGCAGATCTTGATCCGAGCCGGCGAGTTCGACCCGGCCGAGGTCGATATCAGCTTCGATATCCCTACCCGCGAGTGGTCGAGCGGCATCCAGAAGCCGACGCTGAACTGCTACCTGTTCGACATCCGCGAGAGCATGGGATTGCGCGAGGACGGCTGGCAGATCAACGGGCGCGGGACCGACCGGGCCAGCCGGCACGCGCCGCCGATCTACTACAAGATCACCTATCTGATCACCGCCTGGACCCGGCTCGTCGAGGACGAGCACCAACTGCTCTGGCAGGTGCTGCACACGCTGGCGCGCTTCCCGGTGTTGAACGACCCGAGCGTCTTCCTCGATGCGGATGAGCGTGGCAGGGGCGGCAGCCAGCCGCTGACAGACTGCCTGGTAGGCGCGCTGATCGATCACCCCTTCGCGATCACCACCATCGTCGCGCAGCCCGAGAGCGTGCTGAAAAGCCCCGGCGAGTTCTGGACCGCGCTCGAAAACCAGCTCAAACCCTCGCTGAGCTACGCCGTCACGCTGGCGATGAACCGCCAGGCGGTTGCCGCCGGCAAGCCGGTGCTCTCGACCGGCATCGGCATCCAGCTGCCCGACTCGACCGGCAAGCTCGGCTTCCGGATCGACCGGATCTTCGCGCTCCCGCGCGGCACGCCGATCGAGGGCATCCCGGTGGAGATCGAAGGGACAGCGTTCAGCGCGCGCACCGATGACCAGGGCAGGTTCAGGCCGGCGGGCCTCGATCCCGGGCGCTACGTCGTCGCAGCCCGCGTGGGCGACCGGGTCTATCGCCGGGTGGTGATCATCCGCGATGCATCCGGGCGGCGCGCCGCCCCCACCCTGCGCGACGTCGTCCGCGACCAGGACGGCCGCCCGATCGAAGGGGTGGAGATCGAGGTCGAGGGCACGGGGCTGCGCACGACGACCGACGCAGACGGCGTGTTCGCCCTCGACCTGCCGCCCGGCCGCCACACGCTGCGTATCCACTTCCACGGGTGGAGCCAGCGCCGCCAGGTGACGGTTCGCGACCCCGGCTACACACTCGCGCTCAATTACGGAGGTGTCCTGCCAGACGGAGATGCTCAGGCCGGCCAGTGATCGTGTTGCCCACACCACGGCGATCCGATGACACAAGGAGGAAGTCATGCCCGTCGAGTACAAGGTCCCTGGAGTCTACATCGAGGAGATCCCCTCCGGCAGCCGGCCCATCCAAGGAGTTGGCACGGCGATGCCGGCCTTCATCGGCTTCACCTATACGCGGCCGGAGGGGAACACGGGCCAGCCGGTGTTCGTCGCGAGCTGGAATCAGTTCGTCGAGTACTTCGGCACCAGGCGCCGGGTGGGCGCGGACGGGAAAGAGATCATCGACATGAACCCCTTCGTGCCGGGCTTCTACCTGCCGTATGCGGTCTACGGCTACTTTCTGAACGGCGGCCAGTCGTGCTATGTCCAGAGCCTGGCGACGGTCGAGGATGCCGACCGGGCCGCGGCCAGCATGGTCAGCCTGACGACGCTGCCGGCGGTCTCCGGCGCCAAAGCGCTCGAGCTGCGCAGCAGGCTCCAGGGCCCGAACGCCAAGCAGATCACTGTTCGCATCGAGGATGCCCCGGTCGAGACACCGCCGGCGGAGCAGCCGAAGGGGGAGGCGGCGCAAGAAGGGGCCGAGCCTGCGGCGGCTGCCCAGTCTGCCGCTCCGTCCAGCGATCAGTTCAAGCTCACGATCACCGGCCCTGACCAGGTCGAGGAGATGTACACCAACCTGACGATGGGCAGGAGCAGCAAGGGCGCCCGCAATGTCGTCGAAGCGCTGCGCGACTCGAAGCTGGTGCAGGTCGCCGAGCTGGACGCATCGGGAAGCGCGGCCGAGCGCCGGCCGAAGAACGGCGTCTATCAGCTCGCGCCGGTGTACACCCAGCCGATCGCGACCGCCGACACCTTCAAGGGCGACGTCACCGAGCGCACCGGCCTGGGCGCGTTCGAGGAGATCCCCGAGATCACCATGATGGTCTGCCCCGACCTGATGGCGGTCTACGAGCGCAGCCGGAGGACCGCCGACGACCTGGCGGTGCTGGCCGGGCTGCAGAAGGAGCTCCTGGCGCACTGCGCAAATATGAAGGACCGCTTTGCGATCCTCGACGCCCCGCCCGGAATGACGGTGTCGGAGATCCGGGATTACCGCATCAACATCGCCAAGTTCGACACGGACACCGGCAAGTACGGCGCGCTCTACTACCCGTGGATCCAGGTCGTCAATCCGGCGTCCAGCAACGGCAACGGCACGAGCCGGATTATCTCGCTCCCGCCCAGCGGCCACATCGCCGGCATCTACGCGCGGGTCGACCAGGAGCGGGGTGTTCACAAAGCGCCGGCCAACGAGGCGATCCGCGGCGCGGTTCGGCTGGAGCGCCGCCTGATCGACAGCGAGCAGAGAGAGCTTAACCCGATCGGCGTCAACTGTATCCGCGAGTTTCCCGGGCGCGGCATCCTCGTCTGGGGCGCGCGCACACTGGCTGAGGAGTCGTCGGAGTGGCGCTACATCAACGTGCGCCGGCTGTTCAACTTCATCGAGGAGTCGATCTACGAGGGCACCCAGTGGGTCGTGTTCGAGCCCAACGACATGGACCTGTGGGAGCGCGTCAAGCGGACGATCACCGCGTTTCTCACGCGCGTCTGGCGCGACGGCGCGCTCTTCGGCGCGACGCCCGAGGAGGCCTTCTACGTCAAGTGCGACGCTGAGCTGAATCCCCCCGAGGTGCGCGACGCCGGCCAGCTGATCGTCGAGGTCGGAATTGCGCCGGTCAAGCCGGCCGAGTTCGTCGTCTTTCGCTTCAGGCAGATGAGCGGCGGCGGCGAGGTGACGGAGTAAGGTGAAGCCGCGCGGCGGCTATCTTCGTCGCCCGCGAGCGGCCGCCGCGCCATCTCTTCTGAGCACACACAAGGAGGATCTCGATGGCTACCGGCAATCGAAGCGAACCACTCACCGGCTATCACTTCTACCTCGAGCTCGACGGCATTGCCGAGGCGCAGTTCCGCGAGTGCAGCGGCCTGGACTCCGAGTCGAACATCATCGAGTACAAGGAGGCCGGCAAAGGCGGCACCACGGTGATCAAGAAGGTGCCCGGCGAGCTGAAGTGGTCGAACATCGTGCTCAAGCGCGGGATCACCGGCGATATGCGGCTGTGGGAGTGGCGCAAGCAGATCGAGGACGGCCAGGTCGAGAGCGCGCGCAAGAACGGCTCGATCGTGCTCTACAACCAGATGAACGAGGAGGTCGCGCGCTATAACTTCGAGTACGGCTGGCCTTCCAAGATCACGGGGCCGCAGCTCAACGCCAACAACAACGATATCGCGATCGAGGAGATCACGATCGCGCACGAGGGCCTGAAGCGGGTGAAGTAGCCGGCGGTAGCTCGTACTCAGTAGCCAGCGCGCGGCGATGGCGCTGACCGCGCTGCGCGACTGGCTACTGAGTACCGGCTGCGGGCGCCTGACGACAGAGAGAGCTATGTCACTCCAGACCGAGTTCGAATTCACGCTCCCGCGCGGCTACGTGGATCGCGAGGGCAACCTTCATCGCCACGGGGTCATGCGCCTCGCCACGGCGATGGATGAGATCGCCCCCATGCGCGACCCCCGCGTGCGTGCCAACCAGGCCTACCTGGTGATCATCCTGCTCGCGCGGGTGATCACCCGGCTCGGCGACCTGCCCGACGTCAACCCGGGGGTGATCGAGAACCTGTTCTCGGCCGATCTGGCCTACCTGCAGGATTTCTACCGCCGGATCAATGAGACTGGCACCAGCACCGTTGAGGCGCGCTGCCCCGCCTGCGAGCATCGCTTCGAGGTCGATGTCGGCCAGATGGGGGGGTCGTAGGCTACCCCCTCGACCGGCTCTACGAGGAGGTAGCCTACCTTGCCTATCACTTTCACTGGTCGCTCGATGCGATTCTCGCGCTCGAGCACCGCGAGCGGCAGATCTGGACCGAGCAGATCGCCGCGATCAACCGGCGCATTAGCGCTGAGGAGTAAGGGCGGAGGGTAGAGATGGCAGCAGCGCGTCAGGTGTATAGCGCCTACCGCTTCTGTGTGGAGATCGATCAGCTGGCCGAGGCGATGTTCAGCGAGTGCTCGGGCCTCCAGGCCGAGACCGAGGTCTTCGAGTGGGAAGAGGGCGGTCTGAACAGCTTCAAGCACCGCCTGCCGGTCCGTACCAAGTATCCCAATCTGGTGCTGAAGCGCGGCATTGCGACGATCAATCTGTGGGAGTGGTATCAGCAGGTCATCAACGGCGCGCTGGAGCGGCGCAATCTGTCGATCGTGCTGTACGGCTACTCCGACCAGCCAGAAGTCCGCTGGAACGTCACCGGCGCTCTGCCGATCAAATGGTCGGGGCCGACGTTCAAGAGCGGCTCGACTGAGGCGGCGATCGAGACGTTCGAGCTGGTGCATCAGGGGTTCGTCCGCAGCAAGTAGGTGCGTCCGATGAGCAGCGATAGGCGCGCACATCCTGCTATCTTGCGCGTGCCGCGTGCGGCGGCCGGGGCGAGGAGGCTCGCCGCCACGGCGGCGAGCTCGAGCGCTCTGGCCGGCCAGATAGCTCGGCGAACTCAGCCGCCGGGCGCGGCGAGGTTCGGCCCGTCGCTGCTGCGCCGCATGCACATCAGCGCCGCGCCGGGGATATGGGCGGCGCAGGTGGCGCAGCGGTTCGCCAGCGCCGAGCGCGCGCTGCCCGCCATCGACCTGCCGTTCATCTACAGGTGGCCCGTGCGGCGCGCCCTGGGTTCATACTGGCCCAGCGCCACGCCGCCGGGGGCGCTGGCGCCCGGCTACCTCGATGAGCCCGCCGAAGACGCGCCGCCGCTCGATCTGGAGGGTGCAGGCTGGGTATGGGAGACGCGCCCCGCCTCAGCTGCTCAGACACCTGTGCCGGCAGACCTCGCTGGCGCCTCTTCAGATGCTCCTGGCGGCTCTCCGGCTGCTGTGAGCGACGCCTTCCAGGCAGCTCCGGCATCCTTCGCCACCCAGCCGCTGAACCTGGCGGTGCAGCGCTCAGCAGGGCTTCTCAGGCCTCTGTCCGACCCGCTCCGCCGGATGGGCCTGGTAGCGAGGGCCGCCGTTCAGCTGGCGCAGGGCACGCCGGTGGCCCGCCACGCTGCAACGATCGCACGGGTCCCCGCCGATAGCCCGCGCACACAGGCGACGATCGCACGGGTCCCTGCCGACAGCACGCGCACACAGGCGCCGCAGACGGAGATGCCGGGGGCGACAGCCGTGAGCCGTTCCGCGACGCCCGTTGCGCCTCCGCAATCTCGTACCGACGTGGCACGCGTGCCGCAGCCATCGCTGTCGGAAGCAATCGCGCGGCGCTATGCGCCCAGCTCGACGTCTTCGGCTGCGGCTTCGTCTGGCTCGACGGCTGCGTCTTCGGCCACATCGTGGCAAGCGCCGGCATCGTCACCCGCCGCGCCGGCCGCTGCCCCGGATCATCCTGTGCTGCGCGCCACCGCGGCTGAAGACACCGCCGCCGCGCCTCAAGACAGCCAGCGCGCGCCAGGTCACACCCCTCTGCTCGACCGCCTCGCCGGAGGTGCGGAGGCGCCGTTGATCGACCGTGAGGCCGACGAATCGCCCCCTGCCGCTGTGGCGCAGACGCCCACGCCGGCAGAACCCGGTGCGCAGCGGGCGCCAGGCAGCACCGCAACGGGGACGCCGCTGCTGGCTGTTGATGCGCCTGCCTCGTCTGGCTGGAGCAGGCTGCCGCTCGCGGGCCGGGTGCTGTCTCGACAGACGCTCGCTCTGAGCGCCGGGTGGGCGCCGCTGTCGCGAGCCGCGGAGCGCGGGCCGCTGCAGCGCGTGCCCTGGCCGGAGCTCAACCCGCCGCAGATCGGGCTGCCATCGGCTCCGCAGCTGCCGTCGTCCATGCCGGACGTGCCGGAGGTGCCCACCGAGCTGCCTGCTGCCAGCGGGTATCAGCCGCCCGAGCTGCCGCTGCCCAGCTTCCAGGGCGCCGCTCCGTTTGGCGCGCCGCCCGGCGTGTCCTTGCCGGGCACCCCAGGACTTGGCCTGCCGGGCATGGGGCCCGCGCAGATGGCGCTCGGAGCGCTCGGAGGACTCGATCAGGCCGCCGCATCTTCGGCGTACGGCGCGGCGCTGCCGCAGCTTGATCTTGCTCTGCCAGGCCGCGGCGCGGGTGCGCTCGGCGGCGGGCTGCAGGGCGCGCTAAATGACCTGCCGACGCCCAGTGGGCTAATGGCCGCCGCCGGCGAGGCTGCCAGCAGCGCTATGGGCGCCGCCAGCGCCGAGGGCGCGGCCGCTGGCACATCCGCCGGGCCCTCGATCGACGAGCTGGCGCGCAAGGTGTACGACCATCTCCGTGATCGGCTGTGGATTGAGATAGAGCGGCGAGGGAGGGGCACATGGTAGACCGAAGGAATAAAGGCGATGGCATGCTCGCCAAAGCGTGCATTGTGAATTGCGATAACGAGAAAGAGTATGTGGTCTGCATGTTCAACCCGAAGGAATACACCTTCTCGAAGCAGAACAAGTGGGAAGAGAAGCCTGTGAAAGGCCAGAATGTCTCGCACCTCGAGTACAGCGGCGGCGGACCGGCCACCCTGAAGCTACAGCTCCTGTTCGACACGACCGAGGTGCATTACAGCGACGGGAAAGCGATCAACCGGGTCGGCGACGATGTGCGCAAGTACACCGAGCTGCTCTGGAAGCTGATGAAGGTCCCCCAGGACGATAAGAACCCGCGGACCGAAAAAGGGGAGCCGCCCCGCTGCCGGTTCGTATGGGGCAAGCAATGGTCGTTCGAGGCGGTGATCGAGAGCATTTCGCAGAAATTCGTGCTGTTCGATACATCGGGCACACCGCTGCGGGCGATCCTCGACGTGTCGTTCAAGCAGAGCGGCGACGAAGGAATCTACCCGCGCCAGAACCCGACATCGGGCGGCGCGCCGGGGCAGCGGCTGCGCACGGTTCGCGAGGGCGAGACGCTCGCTCTGATCGCCTACGAGGAATATGGCGACCCCACCGTCTGGCGCCATCTGGCCGACACGAACAATCTTGACGACCCGCGCCGGCTGCGGCCGGGCCAGACGCTGCTGATAACCCCGCTGCCGCTGTTGTAAAGGCACACGGCCATGCCGAAGACCGAGAAGCATATCAGCCAGCTGATGATCTGGGTCAATAACAACGATCTGCCGCCTGAGGTGATCCGCAACCTCGACGACGCGCTGGTCGAGGAGGACCTGCAGCGGGCGATGATGTTCACCCTGCGGTTCAACGATCCGACGCTCGAGCTTCTCGATAGCGAGCTGCTGAGCCTGGGCAGCGAGGTGCGGATCAGCGCGGGCGGGCCGGGAAAGCCGCTTCAGCTGCTGATGATCGGCGAGATCACCGCGCTCGAGCCGGTGCTGGAGCAGCACAATGTCCGGCTGGTGGTGCGCGGCTACGACCGCTCGCACCGGCTCCGGCGCGGCACCCGGACGCGCACCTTTGTGAGGCAGAGCGACGCTGATATCGCTGCGCAGATCGCTCGCGAGGCCGGGCTGGGCGCCGATATCGAGCCCACCTCCGAGCAGTACGACTACGTCGTGCAGGACAATCAGACGGACTGGGCCTTTCTGCAGAGCCGCGCCGCGCGGATCGGCTACCGGGTGAGCGTCGACGATCGGACGCTTCGCTTTCGCCGCGCCGAGGCGTCGCCGCCGAAGGCGCCGGAGCAGGCATGGGGTGACTCCCTGATCACGTTCCGCGCCCGCCTCAGCGTGGCGGCGCAGCCGAATGAAGTTCAGGTGCGCGGCTGGGACCCGGCGGCCAAGCAGGCGATCCTCGGCAGAGCCACGCGACCGTCGCAGAAGCTCGACGTCAATGATGAGCGGAGCCCCGGCGCCGCCGCCACACAGGCCTTCAGCGGGCAGGCCACGGTCGCGATCGGCGACCGTCTGGTGCGCAGCCAGAGCGAGGCCGAGCAGGTGGCGCAGGCGGTGCTCGACGAGATCAGCAGCGACTACGTGACCGCCGAGGGCGTCTGCTGGGGCGACGCGGGCATTCGCGCCGGCCGCCTCATTCCGCTCAGAGGTATCGGCAAGCGGATGGGCGGCTCGTACTTCATCACCGCGACCCGCCACGAGTACACGCCGCGCGACGGCTACATGACGACCTTCTACGCCACCGGCCGGCGCTCCAGCGATCTGCTCGCCGCGCTCGAGCGCGAGCCGTCGCGGCGCCAGTTCCCCGGCGTCGTCGTCGGCGTCGTGACAAACGTGAGCGACCCCGAGCGGCTCGGCCGGGTGAAGGTGATGTTCCCCTGGCTGGACACCAGCCACGAGAGCGACTGGACCCGGCTGGCGCTGCCGGGGGCCGGTAAGGAGCGCGGCGTCTTCGCCGCGCCGCAGGTCGGAGATGAGGTGCTTCTCGCCTTTGAGCACGGCAACCTCGATCGTGGCTATGTGCTCGGCGCGCTGTGGAACGGCAAGGATCAGCCGCCCGCCGACGCCGTGGCCGAGGGGCGCGACCTGACCCTCATCCGCACCGGCGGCGGGCGCGTGATCGCGGTCGACGACCAGCGCCAGCAGATCACGATCGCCTCGGGCAGGCACACCATCACGCTGAGCGATACGGGCAATCGCCTCACCGTCGAGTCCGGCGGCGACCTGGAGCTCCAGGCGCCGGGCGGGAAGCTCAGCATCACCAGCTCGGGCGTCCAGCTGACGTCCAACGGCAGCCTTGCGATCGAGGCGAACGCCATGCTCGACGTCAAGACCAGCGCAGTGCTCAACATCAAAGGCTCGCTCGTCAACATCAACTCATAGGGAAGGACGATGCCGCCAGCTGCTTGCGCGAATGACATGCACGCCTGCCCGATGTCGAGCGGCACGATGCCGCACGTCGGCGGGCCGATCACACCGGCCGGCCCGCGTACCGTCAACCTCGGCGGTCGCCCGGCGGCGATCGTCGGCGACCTGGCCGTCTGCGCCACCGGCCCGCCGGCACAGATCGTCAAGGGCAGCGCCACCGTGATGATCAACGGGCAGCCAGCCGCCCGCGTGGGCGACCTGACGTCCCACGGCGGCACGATCACCGGCCCCGGCTGCTCAACAGTCCTGATTGGAGGCTGAGTGCGATGCCAACGACCGACCTCATCGGCGCCGGATGGAAGTTCCCTGTGGAGCTGGATGGGCGCGGCGCGGTTGCGCTCGCGCAGGGCGAAGACGAGATCAAACAGGCCATCCGAATCATCCTCAGCACGCCGGTTGGGAGCCGGGTGATGCGCCCTGAGTTCGGCTGCCGCTTGCACGAGCTTGTCTTCGCGCCGATGAACGCGAGCACCACCACCGCGGCGGCGCGCTACGTCGAGGAGGCGCTGGGCTACTGGGAGCCGCGCATCGATGTGCTCGACGTGCAGGTCGAGCTGTACCCCGCGATCGAGGGCTGCCTCGTGATCACGCTGAGCTACCGCCTGCGAGCGACCTACGACGAGCGCACGCTGGTGTTTCCGTTCTACACCATTCCGGACGATCGCCGCTGAGCAGAGAGCGTGGTGCAGCTATGACGCTCCCGACCCCACAACTCGATGACCGGACCTTCCAGCAGATCGTGAACGAGGCCAAGAGCCGCATCGCGCAGCTGTGCCCCGCCTGGACGGACCACAACGTCAGCGATCCGGGCGTCACTCTGATCGAGCTGTTCGCCTGGATGGTGGAGATGCTGCTCTACCGGCTCAATCGCGTGCCCGAGAAGAGCTATATCACCTTCATGGAGCTGATGGGCGTGCGGCTCGAGGCGCCGCAGCCCGCCCGCACCGATCTGACGTTCTGGCTCAACGAGGCGGCGCGCGAGACGCTCGTCATCCCAACCGGCACCGAAGTCGCCACCAAGCAGACCAGCGCCGCCGAGCCGGCGATCACGTTCAGCGCGGACAGGGAGCTGCAGATTCGGCCGCCCGAGATAGCCGCCTACCTGACATCGGCCGACGACGGGCGCTCGTTCGTCGAGCACGCGCTGGCCGACGACCGCGTGCACTTCGCACAGGCTCTGCGCTCCGCCGATACGGGCATTCTGATCTTCAGCCCGCAGCCGCAGGTCGACAGCGATGGCCTGTATATCGTCTTCCGCCGGGATGTCAGCGGCTACACGCTTGAGCTGAAGCTCGACTGCGTGCGTCAGGCGGCGGGCATTCAGGTCCAGGATCCGCCGCTGGCCTGGCAGGTCTGGTGCAGCGGCGGGTGGCGTGACGTCGAGTGGCTGGATGGCGCGCTTGACGCATCGCGCGCCGAAAAGATCGAGCACTCGGGCACGAACGGCCTCAACGACCCGGGCACCGTCACGCTCCACCTGCCACAGGGCCTCGCGCTTCACGAGCGGCAGGGATTCGCGGGCTACTGGGTGCGCTGCATCTACCGCAAGCGGACCACCGAGCAGAAGGGCTACGGCGTCTCGCCGCGCGTCCGGGCCATCGAGATCAGCACGATCGGAGCGACGGTCAGCGCGACGCAGGCCATGACCATCGGCGTCTCGCCCGACTCAACCAGCGTCGGCGAGGTGCTCGGCTACAGCGATGGCTCGCCCGGCCAGCGTTTTCAGCTCCAGTATCACCCGGTGCTCCCGCTCGGGCCCGACGAGCAGATCCAGGTCGCAGACGGAAACGGCGGGTCGCAGGTCTGGGAGCACGCTCCACACCCGCACTTCGGCTACTCGCAGGGCAAGCGGCACTTTCTCCTCGACCGGGCCAGCGGTGTCATCCAGTTCGGGCCGCTGATTCGCGAGCCGGACGGGACCGAGACGCAGTACGGCGAGATCCCGCCGCGCGGAAGCCAGATCCGCATCACGCGCTACCGCTGCGGCGGCGGCGCGCGCGGGAACCTGCCCCCCGGCAAGATCACCGAGCCGAAGCGCACGCTGGCCTTCGTCCGCTCCGTCACCAATCGCCGTGCGGCAAGCGGCGGCCGCGACGGCGAGAGCCTGGAGCGGGCCAAGCTGCGCGCGCCGATGACCCTGCACGCCGTCACACGGGCGGTGACGCCCAGCGACTATGAGCGGCTGGCGCTCGAGGCCGACCCGCGCGGCCGCGTGGTGCGCACGCGTTGCATCGCGCCCCGCCGCGCTGAGGAAGGCGCCGACTCTCCGGTCACGCTGTTGCTGGTGGCGGCGAACCGCGACGACAGCGGCCGCCTGATTGTCGCCAAGGAACTCGACCCGGAGTTGCACGACATTGTCTCGGCCTACCTGAACGACCGGCGGCTGCTCGCCAGCAAGCTCGAGATCAAAGGCCCGACGTTCCGGATGGTCTCGATCATGGCGCGTATCAAGGCTCGCCAAGGCGCAGATCCACAGACCGTTCGCCAGCGAGCCGAGCAGCGCCTCGACGTGTTTCTGAACCCGCTGCACGGCGCCGATGGCTCCGGCTGGCCCTTCGGGCGTGGCGTCTACATCTCGGAGATCTACAGCCTGCTCCAGGCTACTCCCGGCGTGAGCTACGTGGAGAAGCTGGCCGTCCGCAGCGGTGAAGACGAGCTCGTCGAAGGTGTGTTGAACATCGGTGAGCACGAGCTCATCGCCCCTGGTGATCACAAGATTATCGTGGCGTAGCGAGGCGGCGATGGACTACGGCAAGCTGATCTGGCGCGATGCGAGCGGCGACATCCAGACCTGGAAGCTGCGCGCCGGGCTCAACACGATCGGGGCCAGCGAGCTGAACGATGTGGTGCTGTCGGGAGCGGGCGTCGAGGACACGCACGTTGAGATCAGGTGCAAACAAGGCGTCTGCCAGCTGCAGGCGATCGGCACGGTCGAGCTCAATCACAGCGAGCTACGCGCCGGTGAGACCGCGCAGCTGCACTACAACGATCGCATCCGCATCGACGCGACGGTGCTGCGCTACACCTACAGCGACGAGGAGCGCGTGCCACCTAAGCCGCTGCCTCAGGCCGTCCTGCCCGAGAAGTGGGAGGAGGGCATCTGGGCGACGCCGCCCGAGGTCGCCGGGAAGATCTGGCGCGGCGATCGTGGCGCCTCGAACACGTGGGATATCATCCTCCAGCCCTCGGGGAGCTTCGTCGAGCTCTCCCATATGCCCAGCGAGTATCTGCAGTACCTCCCGCCGCTGTATCACCAGGGCGCCAACGACCTCGTCAACAACCTGCTGCTGGCGTTCGAGATGATCCTCAAGCCGATCGAGCACATGATTGACCAGATCGACGGCTACTTCAACCCGTGGGTGGCCCCCGAGGCGATGCTGCCCTGGCTCGCGTCGTGGGTTGCCATGGTCATCGACCCTGAGCTCCCGCGCGAGCGGCAGCGCGAGCTCATCGCGCGCGCCGCGGAGCTGTATCGCGCCCGCGGCACCCGGCTCGGGCTCCGGGAGTACCTGCGGATCTACACCGGCGCGGAGCCGACGATCATCGAGCCGGGCGATCCAGGCTCCGACAGCCCGCCGCTCGCGCCCAACTGCTTTCATGTGATCCTCGAGGTTCCAGAGACTGCGCCCGAAGAGGAGCGGCTGCTCGACCCGGCGAAGCAGGCGGAGGCCCGCGAGCGGCGCCGGCAGGCGCTTGAGGCGCGGCTGCGCAGGCTGATCGAGGCTGAGAAGCCGGCCCACACGCGCTACTACTTGACGCTTGCCCTGGTGCCCAGCCAGCCACACGCGAGCTCTGCATGACTCGCCGGCGTCCGTTGGCCAGCACGCACGGAGAGGTAGGCCATGACTGACTCGTTCTTTGGCACGCTGACGATCATCCAGCCCGATCGCTCCGAGCGGGACTATGTGCTGAGTAGCGAGACGATACAGATCGGCAGTGCGACCGGCGCCGACATCCGGGTGTTCGGCGAGCAGGTGGCGCGCGTGCATGCCCAGCTGCACTGCAGCCCGCAGGGGATCTGGCTCGAGCCTCTGGACGAGAGGTATGGCACGTGGGTCGACGGGGAGCGCATCGAAAGAGAAGTGTCCCTCGACAACTCCTCGCGAATCCTCTTCGGCAAGGTCGAAGCCTATATTCGTCTGGCGCCGGACGTCAAAGCCTCGTCGCCCTCGCGCCTGAGCCTGTCGCCGGCGCCGCAGGAGCTCGCGGTCGAGCCCGGCAAGGTGGCCACGCTGACCTTGACCGTCCACAATCTGGCCGACCGCGTCCGCACCGTCGAACTCTATGTGTGGTGCGATAAGGACAACGGTGACTGGTGCAAACTCTCGGAATATTCGATCACGCTGCTCGATCACCCCAATAGCCAGGGAAACGACTCGAAAACCGTCACGATCACCTTCGCGCCGCCGCTCGAGCCGGAGAGCACGGCCGGCGAGTACACCTATACGATCGAGGCGCGCGCCAGGCCGCTGCCGGACAATGGCACGCGTCCGCATGAGGCGGGTAAGAATCAGACCGAGAGTCAAAAGACGACGGTCAGGCTCCACGTTCTGCCGTACGTCACGTTCGATGCCGATGTCGTGACGCGCAAGGTGCGCACGCGCTTCGATAGCCGGTTTCCAGTTCAGCTCGTGAACCGCAGCAACTTCGATCTGCCCCTGCTGATCAGCGTGGATGAGCCCGAAGATGTGCTGACGTTCAGGAACCCCGGCACGCGGTTCAGGACCAAGGTGACCCCGCTGGTTGTTCCGGCCGGCCGAGATTGGACGGGCGAGCTGCCGCTCGCCACACGGCGCTGGCGGCTGGTCGGTGGCTCACGACGCTACCCGTTCAAGCTCATCGTCGCGCCGGATGCGGAAGATCAGCGCGTGAAGCGGGCCAGAGAGGCCGCCCCGCAGCACGAGGGCTGGACCTGGACATCCAAAGACTGTGCGTTTGAGCAGGTGGCGCTGCTGCCCTACTGGGCGCTGCTGCTGCTGCTGCTGCTGATCGCCCTGCTCATCTGGATGGCCTGGCCCGAAGGTGCGCGGATCACCTTTCGGCCCGGCACCGTGACGACATCCGTCTACCAGCCGATCACTGACCAGCTGGAGCTTGCCGGCTCGGTTGTGGCGCCCAGCGTCACCGCGCTGGTGTTCGACGTCGACGGCGTTGTGAGCGATACCCTCAAGGCCCCAGGGACATTCGTCGCCAGTGGCGAGGGGCTGGTCGTCCTGCGCATGGACGCGCAGCTGCAGGCCCGCGAGCAGAAAGAGCGGCAGCTCAGCCAGGCCAGGCGCGCCCTAGAGCAGGCGCAGCAGAAACAGGAGCGGGCCATCGCCCAGGCCGAGCAGGAACTGGCCGATGCGCAGCAGGAGCTCGAGCGGATCAAAGCCGAGGCGCTGGAAGTTGCCCAGCAGCAGGTGATCGAGGCCGAGCGAAATATCTCAGTAACGCTTGAGCTGGACTCGGCGGCGAAAACAGCCGCGGAAACCAAAAGGCTTCAGGCTACAACGACCCTCCAGAACGCGCAGCAGGCGCTGAACGAGGCCCGAAAAGACTGGGACTGGGTGGAGCGTGAGAACACGCATCCGACTGAGCGCTACACGGATACGTATGGCAACTCACTGCCCCGCCCGCTTACTGATATCGAGCGACAGGCCTTCCGGGATGCGGTGCCGAAGGCCGCCCGCGTCGTTTCCGACGCTGAGCAGCTGCTGGCGCTGGCAGTTCAGGAACACAAGGTTGCAGAGGAGACCGCTAAAAACAATATCATCGCCGCTGTAGCGCAGCGGGAGAAGGCGAAAGAAACGCTTGCCGATATCGAGGCAGGCAGAGGCACCCCTGAGCTAGAAGCCGCACAGGAGGCGGTCGATGACGCGCAGCGTGCGCTGGATGACCTGCTAGAAAACGATCTCGAAGCGGAGCGCCAGGCGGTCGCCGATCTCGAGGCTGAGCTCAATAGCATCCCCGCTCAGCCGCCGCAGCTGGCGGCTCCATCGGATGGCTGGGTGATCGAGGCGCCTCAGCCCGGCGATCAGGTGCGCGCCTCAGCGCCGGCGGTGCTGTTCGCCGCTGCGGACACCCCGTTCGAGCTCGATGTCCCGCTCAACGAGCAGCAGTGGCAGCGCCTCGTAGCAAGCCGCCAGGTCACCGCGACGCTGACCAGCGGGGACAACAGAACCTCCGTTGCCACCACGCTTGTCCTGCCCGAGGAGCAGCGTCGCACGCTAGCCGAGCACCAGCGGGCGCGTGTCGTCATCCCGATGGACGGCGACAGGCCGCTGACGCCGACGCTCGAGCTGCAGCCGGTTGCCGCCGAGCATGCCGAGACGCAGGCCGGGGTGCACCGCATCCGCTTCCAGTTCATGGCGAATGACCGGGCGACGCAGCTGTTCAAGCCCGATGCAGGCGAGGTCCGCGTCCGCCTGGATATGCGCCTCGATACCGGGCTAGGGAATGACACCCACATGCTGCCGCCCGGCTTCGTTTGCGGGCCGAAGGAACGTCCTTACATCATCGTCCGCGAGTATAACCTCGGAAACCGTGTGTTCGTCGAGCGTCACGTCGACGTCGCCGTCCTTACCACTACCGAGAGTCTGGTTGAGGTCGTCGGGACACAGGCCGGCGAACGACCGGAGGCGGCGAGCGCCGGCGCAGCAGCCGCCCAGACCGCGGGCGCTCAGCCGCAGACGAGCACAGTCACACCGACTGGCCAGGTAGCGGACGACGAGGCTGAGGCCAGGAGCGCGCCTGCACAACAGGTCCGGCTGTGCAACAGCTGATCCTGGTCACAGGGTGATCGATATGAAGCGATACATCGGCCTGCTGGTGCTCGTGGTCGGCCTCGCGGCGCTGCCGAACGGTTCGCACGCCGCCCAGCAGGACCCCGCGCCGAAACTGGTCATCACCGATGTCGACACCTCGGAATACCCGCAGGTCAAGGTCTATCTGGCGGCGCCGGATGGCCGGCTCCCCGATCCGGCGACGATCACCCTGCACGAAGACGGGGAGCCGGTCGACCAGCCGACCTTTGAGCGGCAGGATGTCGGCGTGGCTGTTGCGGTGGCCATCAGCCTGCGCCGCAGCATGCGCGGCCAGGGCCTTCCCGGCAGCCCCAGCCGCCTAGCCGACGCTCGCGCGCTGACGGCCGAGTTCACCAAGGTCCTGAGCTCGACCGTGGATCTGATCACCATCGCCGGCTTCCACCGGGAGGTGGTGCCGGTGATCGCCACACAGGTGCTGACCGACGGCGGCGGGCTGCACAACAGGCTGTACTACAGCCCGCCTGCCCCGCTCGCCGACTTCGCCCCGCTGCCGTTCTCGGCCAGTGACCCCCATGCGTACTCGGCCCTCTCGCCGGCCATTCTGAGCGCGACCCACGCGCTGAGCCCCACGCTCCTCGCCCAGTCCGGCGCGCTGCCGAGCGACGTTGCCAGCAGACTGCGCAGGCAGCTCAAGGCGATCATCGTGATCGCCGACAGCTGCGACGATCTTGACATAAATGAAACAACGCCGGCCACGCAGAGCTGCGTGGTTCCGGAGGATGTGCAGCGGGCGCTCGCGGCCCAAGCCGACACGCTGACGCTCTTCGCCGTCGGCGTTGGCTCCGATGCGCCGCAGCAGGTCAAACCGGTTCCACCCGACGACGGCTACAGCTATGTGGCGAACCACGCGCTGCTCAGAGCCTATGGCGGGGAGCGCTTTTTCCACCTCTACACGCCGGACCCGCAGCAGGTCCAGGCGAAGCGCGATGAGGCGCTGCGCGCGCTGCACGATTGGGCGGTGACGCGCCGGCACCAGCTCGTCATCACCTACAGCTCCAGGGCAAACGGCAGCGATCACACCATTACGGTCGATGGCGGCCAGCTGCCGCTCTCTCAGCGCTTTTCCGAACGACCGATCACCCCGACGATCGAACTGACGAGCGTTGTTGAGCTAGCGGCCTTCAATATTGAAACCAATGAGAAATACCCTCCTATCGATAGGGTTGCCTACTACCAAGATGGCATCCTTCTCGAGAGCATCGAAGATCCGCCGTTTGCATTACAGTGGGAACAGATCCCTCGGCAACCTGTTACCTCCACGATTACAGTCAGCGTGACCCTCGCGGACGGCCGGATTCTCACAGCGCCCGAATCGTGGCAGATGCCGCCGCGAAGCGACGAACCGCTCACGAGCCCAACCCCAGAGTCTGAGAGCAGCCCATCAGAGCAGCCGAGCCCGGCGCCATCCCGCCTCACCCTTTGGATCGCGCTCGCGCTGACGCTGGCGGCGCTCGCCGGAATCGGCGCGCTGTGGTGGGCGCGGCGGCGTAGAGCCGCTGTCCAGCTGTCTACAGATCAGCTGGTGATCGAGATCCCTGCGCCAAAGTTCGCTCTGGCGACGATCCCCGATCGCGATGAGATCCATCCGCTGCGTCCGGATGTGACGATCATCGGCTCCAGGGAGTATGTCACCGATATCACCCTGACGCAGCCGGGTATCGCCGAGAAACACCTCGAGATCAGAGTACAGCGCGATGATTCGCTCGAAGTGATCAACAGAGCGGGGTCGAACGACACATATATCAACAACAGACCTGTAGAGCCGAACAAATCCGAGAAGCTCGCCCCCGGCGATCTGCTGACGCTCGGCAACATGACGCTGAAGTGCATTCGCTGGACCGCGAGCGAGCTGACGCCCTCCAAGACGGCCGACGCTCAGCCCGCTCCGAACCGAGAAGTCGCCGGCGAGGTTGGCGTATGAGCGACACCTATCCGCCGGGCGCTGTCATTGGCGGATACCAGATCATCAGGCCGCTGCAGGCGCAAGGCGCCGGCGCAGCATCGCATGTCTACCTGGCGCGTCCGCGCTCTGACGCCCACGTCACAACACCCTACGTCGTCATCAAGATCATCTTTGCGGATGTCACGGCCCCACATGCGGAACAGGGCGCGCCGATCGACATTCGGCCTATCGAGCACCCCAACCTGGTGAGGATGCTCCCGGTATCGGAGCACGCGACCAGCTCCGGCCAGCCGCCGAAGTACGTCGCGCCCGTCGATCCCGGCGATCCGGGCTCGCCGTGGTACGTGGTGTTCGAATACCTGCCGGGCGGGTCGCTGCGGCATGTCCTCGCGCGCTGCGGCCGCCTGAGTCCAGCCGCGGCGGTCGAGATCGCGCTGCAGGTGTGCCGCGGGCTTGCGCGGATGCACGAGCAGCATGTGCTGCACCTGGATATCAAGCCTGAGAATATCCTGCTGCGCGAACCGCTCTCACGCTGGCAGGCCAAGCAGCCGCAGGTCGTGATCGCCGATCTCGGCACGGACCACGTCTGGCACAGGCGTCGTGCCCACTCTACCTATGCGACGCGCGCCTACCTGGCGCCCGAGCGCGCCGCCGGACGCACGCCCGAGCCGTGCCACGATGTGTTTTCGCTCGGCGTTGTGCTCTTCGAAATGCTGACCGGCCGCCGGCCGTACGGCGACGACGCGCCCGCGACGCAGAGGCTCGACGAGGTGGCGGATCGCCTGCTCTCGAAACAGGCGGGCTCTCCCGATCTTGCGCAGCTCGTGCGCAGGGCCATCGATCGCAATCCTGACCGCCGCTACTCGAGTGTTGCCGCGCTCCAAGCTGACCTGGAGCGCCTGCCTATCGAGCGGCCGGGACGGATCAAGCTCCCGGTCATGTCGGGAGCGCTCGCCTACGGCGTAGCCGCGCTCGTACCGCTCGTCCTGCTGCTCCTGTTGGTGTTGCAGCTCATCAGCCTGGCGCCACCCCCCGGAACATCGGCCACGCCAACGGCTGTGGCGACCATCGCGCCACCCACGCGCGCGCCGGACGCAACGCCCACAATCGAACAGCCGATTCCCGTCGTGTCGCCTACGCTGGATCGACCCCAACAGCCGACCGCGATGCTCCAGCCCACCAGCACCCTCATCCCAACCTCGACCCTGTTGCCGCCTGCGAGCCCGGCGCCATAGCAGCGCTGGGAGGAGCTCGACCATGGCAGTATCGCAGCCAGAAGTACGTCGAACAGACGCAGTTTCGCAGGATATCTTGCTGGCCTACGGCGTCGCCTCCCAGCCAGGCGCGAGGCGCAGCGCCGGCACCGGGCGCCTCGAAGCGCGGCAGGATAGACGCTATCTCGGCTCGCTCGCAGTGCTCGTCGAGAGCGTCGGCGACGATCAGGCTGCCACAAACGCTGGCGATAGGGTTGGGCAGCTGGTGCGCAGCTACTTCGCCCGTCGCCTGGATGATCCGCTGGCGAATCTCCTGCAGACGGTCAGCGCTGTCAATGCGTCGAGCTACGCCGAGGCCGTACGCACCGGCCACGTCGGGCGGCACGGCGCGAAAGTTCTGGCGGTGGCGATCGTCGGCCAGAGGGCCCACATCGTCAGCATCGGCGATTTGCGCGCGTATCTGGTTCGCCAGGGCAGGGCCACGCCGATCACACGCCCGATTATACAGATGGGCCAAGCTGGCCGGTCGGCCATGTTTCTTGGCCAGAGCGCTAGCCTGCCGCTATCTCCCACGAGCGCAGCCGACGGTCGGTTCAGCTTTCAGCTGGAGCTCTCGCCCGGCGATGCGATCGTGCTCTGCAGCGACGATCTGGCGCATGCGCTGGGCTCGGCGGAGATCGCTCAGCTTGCGGCGGGCGCGCCAGCCCCACAGGCCGCCAGGCAGCTTGTTGAGCGCGCTGAGCGATTAGGCGCAGATCAGACGGCTGTCGTCATCCAGTATGTTGCCTCACCACCGCGGTTCGCTGGCATCGTGCTGCCGCGCGTAGGGGTACTCGCTGCTGTTCTGCTGCTCGCGCTCCTCCTCGCTGGCGCTGGTCTGGTCTGGCTGAGGGGACCAGAGCGGGGATCTGAGGTTGGGAGGCCAACGCCGGCGGAGATGGCTGAACGGTCGGGTGGTGAGCTGCCCGTGCGTGTGGCGGGCGCCGAGACTCCCACGGCCAGCCCAAGTGCGGCGATAGCTGTCGCGCAGCAGACGCAAGAACCGCGGCCCGCTCCAACCGGTGTGCCGTCGCCGACCAACCCACCGCCGACGCTCATACCTACGCCGACGGCGAGCGCTCCTGCCACAGCGACGCCCACCGAGACGCCTCCGACGGCGACGCTCACTGAGACGCCCTCGACAGAGACGCCTTCGACAGCGACGCCCACTGAGCTATCCCCGACAGAGACGCCCACTGAGCTACCCCCGACAGCGACGAGTGCCGCGTCAGGAGGGCCGCGAAAATCGAATGAGGGCTCTGCTGACACGAGCGTGGTCGAACGCGGCTCGCCGATACGTTTCACCGCCTATGGGTTCCTCGCCGGGGAGCGCCTGACCGCCTGGGCCTGGCCTCCGGGCGGCGGGCAGGAGGTGGTGAGTCATCTCGTCATCGCCGATGGAGATGGTACGGCTAGGTGGGAGTGGAAGGTGCCGCCGTATGCTGAGCCTGGCCCCTGGATCATGTCCGTCGGCAGCGCGAGGCTCGAGATCTCGATCCCGTTCGAGGTGGTGCGGGCGTCGTCTGCGGCAGGCCCAAGCCAGGCGAACGAGGAGCCGAGCACACCATCTGAGGGACCGCGAAAATCGGAAGAGGGTTTCGCGGACAAGCGTGTGGTCGAACGCGGCTCGTCGATACGTTTCACCGCCTATGGGTTCCTCGCCGGGGAGCGCCTGACCGCCTGGGCTTGGGCTCCGGGAGGCGTGTCTGTGAGGGTGAGTGAGCTCGTCATCGCCGATGGAGATGGCACGGCCACGTGGGAGTGGGAGGTGCCGTCGTATGCCGAGCCTGGCCACTGGATCATGTCCGTCGGCAGCGCGAGGCTCGAGGTCTCGATCCCGTTTGAGGTGGTTCCCAAGTCCCAGAGCTGATAGCGCAGGGGCGGGCCGGAGGGCGCGCAGCCCATCAGGTGCCAAGCCGGCCCGCTACGCTCAAGGGTCTGCTTCAGCCGCCGCCAG
>CALJIC010000305.1 GCA_937974195.1 uncultured Roseiflexaceae bacterium
AAGTGACCGGGTGACCTGGTGACGGGGTGACCTCTGGACGCCAGAAACTCCTACTACACCGCGAAACGTCTTGATCACCCTGTCACCCTGTCACCCTGCCACCCTGTCACCCTGTCACCCTGTCACCCTGTCACCCTGTCACCCTGTCACCCTGTCACCTGGTCACCTCGTCGCCCCGTCAGCCTGATCAGCGCCCCAGGATCGCCTGCTCGGCGGCCTGCAGCTCCACGTCCTGGCCCGAGAGCAGCCCCTCGGCCGTGATCGGCACGCGCAGCGTCGGCTCGACGCCCTTGCCCTCGATCAGCAGGCTCCCGTCCGGCAGCACCGTGCGCATCGCCGAGAACTGCGCCGAGAAGCCCTCCGGCAGCCGGTAGTCGCCGCGCGCCACGTCGGCGAAGATGCCGTTGGTCGGGTAGTAGCCGACGACGATCGCGCCCGGGATCTGGCTGAAGCCATACGCCTCGAACTCGCAGGCGCTGGAGCAGGCCAGCCCGACCAGCACCGCCACCTTATCGAAGCGGAACTGCGTCTCGTTCGGCTCGATCTCGCGCGGCACGCCGCGCTTCTCGAACCGGCCGGTCGCGTCGCTGTACGCCTCGCTCTGGCCGGCCGGGATCGGCTGGTCGGTCAGGTAGCCGGCCAGCCCGAGCGGAGCGCCGCCGGTGTTCTGGCGCAGGTCGATGATCACGCCCGGCGACCGGTTGTTCTGGAAGGTCCGCAGCGCGCGCTCGAACAGCTGTATCAGCAGGTGCAGGTCGTCGTAGTTCGAGTTGAGCTTGATGTAGCCGACGCCGGAGCGGAGCAGGCGGAACTCGACCGGCAGGGCGTTCGGGTCGACGCCGAGGTAGAGCGATGTGGCCGCGAAGCTCTGGCGCTCCTCGATGGCGGTGAGCGTCACCGTGACCGGGGCCGCGCCCGGGTTGGCGAAGGTGACCTCGGCGGTGTCGCCTGGCTGAGCGCGCAGCAGGTAGCGCACCTGCTGGTAGCGGCGCGAGGTCTCGGTGCTGAAGGTGGTCAGCGGGCGCACCTGCGAGACCGCCTCGCCGATCGGCAGGCCGTTGAACGCAGTGACCGTCGCGCCGACCCGCATGCCGGCGCGGGCGGCCGGGCCGTTCTCCAGCACGTACACGACGACGAAGCTGCCGTCGCTGAGCTCGCGGATGGCGAAGCCGTAGCCGCCGGCGGTCTGCTCGGCGAAGACCTGCGCGCCGATGAGCCCGCCGTTCAGCCCGACGTGGCCGTCCGGGAAGGCGAGCACGAAGTCGTTCAGCGCCCGGTAGAACGCCCGCGCGTCGTTGTTGCGCTCGGCCTCGACGATGCGCGGCTCAAGCTCGGCGACCAGCGCGTCCCAGTCCGGCTCCTTGCCCGGGATGCCGTTGAAGGCGTACTCCCTGCGCAGCTGCGCGACCATCTTGCGGAACGCCTCGCTGTAGGAGTCTCGCGAGAAGTCCTTCACCGCCACATCGGCCGGCTCGTAGAGCGTGACCTGCTCCTCGGGCCGGCGGCTGATGCCGAACGGCTCCTGGTCCAGGTCCACCACCGAGTAGCCGGCGGGGATCGGGCCGACCGGGTCATCCTCGGTGAAGAGCAGGCCGTCGGGGCCGAAGCCGGTGGGGAACTCCTGGGCGTCGTCCGGCGCCCACACCACCAGCTTGCCGCCGATGATCTCGTCCTCGCGCTCGCTGTCGACGCGGATCGAGTCCAGGTAGCTCGGCCAGCCGCGGCTGCGGTCGTCGCCGGCGGCGAACGGCCCGCCGGAGAGGTTCGGCCACCAGCTGACGGCGAAGATCTGGACGCCGGCCTCCTCGACGTCGTCGTTGTCCACATCGCTCGGCACGCCGTGCGGCCGCACCGGGAGCTGCAGGCGGAAGGTGCCGCGCTGCGCCTCGTGGTCGAGTTCCATATAGCCCAGCACCTGGCTCTCGACCGGCAGCTCCCACTCGCGGTCGCGCAGGACGAACCCGCGCAGGTCCGCGAGCGCGACGGCGTGCTCGACGTAGTAGGTGAAGACGAAGTCGTTGGTGTAGGTGAACTCGCCGGTGATCAGCTCCACGCCGCCAGTGGGAGCGGCGCCCCCGACGGCCTCTGCGACAGGTGCGCTGGACGAGGCCGCCGGGGTGGCGGCCGGGGCAGGTGTGTCGGCTGTGGAGGCCCGCGGCGCGGTGGGCGTTGCGGGCGCGGCGAAGGGAAGCGTGGGGAGCGCGCAGCCGGCGAGCATGAGTGCGGCAGCGACGAGCGCGGCGGTACGCTTGAGCATGGGGTATTCCTCTCTTCGGTGTACGCGAGGCGCGCAACACCGACATTATACATAGCCGGTGTTACGTATGCGCCCAGAGAGCTGCCCGCAGCCCACACCTCCTGAGCTGACGCGGTGCGGTGCTGCGGGGAGATCCGGGTATCTGCAGGCCCACCGCGTTCCCTTCCCCACCGCAGAGCGGCGGAGACATGCTGCCCTGAGGAGGCGCAGCCCCGCTATGCTATAATGCCGCGCTGACGATTGGAAAGAGGTCACCGCTTGGCAACCCGTGATGTCTCGCGGGCGCCCGTCCTTGTGAGGCGGCCCGCGGTAAGTTTGCGCTCGGCCCGGCCCGGACTGCCGCCCCTGATCCTGGCGCTCGGCGTGCTCGTGGCGCTGCTCGCCGCCTACAGCGTCCGGCCGCAGGTCGCGATCGACATCGGCGCGGACGCGGACTTCCCGTACCTGCAGGGCTTCCACGCGCGGGAGTTCACCGCGGTGAGCCCGAGCCGCAGCTTCGACTGGCCGGAGGGCAGCGACGAGCTGCGGATCGAGGAGGGGCTCAACCCGGCGTTCCGCATGGCGACGATCACGCTGGACGAGTTCACGCCCAGCGAGCAGTTCCCGCGGCGCCTGGTGGCCGTGTTCGCCAACGAGCGGCGCTTCGCGACCCTGACCGACTGGGGCGGCGGCGCGCGCGAGTTCCGCACTAAGCTGCCCGAGAGCGCGACCGCCGGCGAGAGCCTGACCCTGCGGCTCGAGCCGCTGCAGGACCGCACGATCGAGGTGCCGCCGGTGCAGGGGCGCTCGGTGACGCTCTCGGGCGCCCGCACCTACCGCTGGACGAGCGGCGAGGCCGAGATCGCCTTCCCCGCGCTCGGCCGCGGCGCGTGGCGCGTCGAGCTGAACGCCGTCGTCGCCCACCCGGACGGCGAGCCGGTCGAGGCGCAGCTTTTCGCGAACGGCACGCCGCTCGCGCAGCTGCCGGAGTACGCCGGCGAGTTCAGGCGCCTCTCGTTCATGGTGCCGGCCGAGCTCGTCGGCGACGGCAACCTGACGCTCACGATCCGCTCGCGCGTCTACAATGACCCGCGGCCGCTCGGCGTGGCGATCGAGCGCATCACAGTGGCGCCGATCGACGATGGCGGGCCGCTGGGGGCGGCCGTGCCGCCGTGGCGCGCGCTCCTGGCGTCGCTGGCGGTGGCGCTCTCGATGTACGCGGCGCTGCGTCTGGTGCGCGTCCCGCCCTGGGTGGCGCTGGGCGCCGGGGTCGGGGTGCTGCTGCTCGGCGGGTGGGCGCTGGCGCGCTACCGCTTCCCGATGGGCTTCTTCATGGAGCCGCTCGCGCTGCTGATGCTGTTCAGCGTGCTGCTGACCGCGGCGCTGCAGCGGCTGAGCGAGTGGCTGTTCCGCCGGCTGGAGATCCCGCTGGCGCCGTGGCTGCGCGACGCGCTGGTGCTGGCCTTCATCGCCGGCTTCTGGGTCAAAGGCGGCGGGCTGCTCTACCCCTACATGCGGGCGATCGACATCGGCTGGCACATGGACCGCGTGCGCTGGATCCTGGACGGCAACCTGGCGGCCATGTACCTGCCCGGCGCCTTCTCCGAGTCGGTCATGCCGATCGACGAGTGGGGGCCGAACCGGCCGGTGATCCCGTACTCGCCGTTCTTCCACCTGTTCTCGACGCTGTTCGTGGTGTTCCCCTGGCCGCTCGAGACCAGCGCGAACCTGTTCAGCGCGCTGCTCGACTGCAGCCGCGTGTTCCTGATCGCCATGCTGGCGCTCAAGAGCGGCCTGAGCAACCGGGTGGCGCTGCTGGCCGCGCTGCTGTACGCCGTCACGCCGGTGACCTTCCTGCTGCACTCGTGGGGCAACGTGCCGACCACGTCGGGCATGTGGTGGACGCTGGTCACGACCACGGCGATCGTCACGCTGTACCCGCGGCTGAACCGGCGGGGGCCGATCGCGCTGCTCACCGCCCTCACGCTGGTCACGATGCTGTTCTACACCGTGATGGCGGTGTTCCACGTGCTGTTCGTCGCGCTGTTCCTGTTCATCGAGCGGGTGTACCCGCCCGGCCCCGGCGAGAACGCGCGGGTCCCGGGCGCGGCGCGCGGGGTGGCGCTCGCCACCGGGCTGGCGATCGCGCTCTCGGTGCTGATCTACTACGGCCAGTACATCCCGAGCATGATCGAGCGGACGGTGCCGTACGTGCTGAGCCTGGCGACGCGCGGCCCCGAGAGCGTCGGCGTCGAGCGGCCGCCGTTCAGCGAGTACATGCTGGGCTTCTGGCGCCACCTGCGCTACGACATGCGGCCGGACGGCTACCTGTACTACGGCATCCTGATCCCGCTGTTCTTCTGCGTGCCGGGGTTCGTGGCGCTGCGCGGCCGGCGGCTGCTGTGGGTGGTGCTCGCCGCGTGGTACACCGTCGCGGTGATCTTCATGGTGGCCGGCTACCGCATCTCGATGGTCGACAAGCAGATCTTCTACATCGTCCCGGCGCTGTGCCTGTGCTGGGCGGTGTACGCCGACCGCTTCTGGCGGCGCGGGGTGTGGGGCAAGACGCTGGTCGCGGCGGTCTACCTGTTCACGCTGGCGACGGCGCTCGACCTGTGGGTGATCCGCATCATTCGCTCGCCGGTGGTCTGACGCTGGCCGCCGGGCGAGGGAGTGAGGCGGGCGGCACGGCCAATTCGCTTACGGAGAGTGTGGAGGGCCACAGGCCCTCCACGGGCACTTTCAGGGAGTGCGGGGGCAAGGCCGCCGCATAGCTCTGTCAGACGACGCCTTGCGGGATAACTGAGGATATGGCACAGCAAACGGCGAGCGGTTACCGCTCGGAACCTCAGCCACGTGCGTGGTGGGCGCTCCCCGCGCTGGTGGGGCGGCCGCGCCTCGCGCTGGGGCTCATGGTGGCCGGGTACGCCGCGCTGCTGTTCTTCGGGCTGACCTACAAGTACTACAGCTGGGGCCAGGGGTACGACCAGATCGACTACGAGCAGTCGATCTGGAACACGACGCAGGGCCGCTTCCTGGAGATCTCGCACTACCGCCACACAGACCACCTGTGGGGCATGGACTTCATCCCGGCGATCCTGCTGCTGGTGCCGTTCTACGCGCTGTTCCCTTCGGCGCTGACGCTCCACTTCTTCCAGGCGCTGTTCATGGGCCTCGGCGCGCTGCCGGTCTACGCCGTTGCCCGCGACCGGTTCGGCGGGTCGGCCGCGGCCGGCCTGGCCTGGGCCGCGGTGTACCTGCTCTACCCCTCGGTCTGGTTCGTGACGATGAGCGCGCCGTGGCAGCCGCGCACGCTCGCGGTCCCGGCGCTGCTGGGGGCGTTCTACTTCCTGCAGCGGGCGAAGCTCGCCGCGTCGTCCACGCCTGGGCAGCACGCTGCGCGGCTCCTGCTGGGGTTCCTCGGGTGCCTGGTGGTGGCGCTGACGACGCGCACCGACGTGTCGCTGGTGGTCGCCGCCTTCGGGCTGCTGGCGGCGGTGTGGCGCATGGGCTGGCGCTGGGCGCTGCCGCCGCTGGTGCTCGGGCTGGCCTGGTTCTACCTGGCGACGAACGTCGTGACGCCGGCGTTCTACCACGAGGACTACCAGCCGCGCACCGGATCGACCGAGGACTACTCCGAGACCTGGCCGGGGACGAGCCCACAGCTGGCCTACTACCCGCACCTGGGGCGCAGCCTGGGTGAGATCCTGATGACGATCGTGACCCGGCCGCTGTACGTGGCGCAGATCGTCTTCACCGGCCCGAAGATCACCTATGTGCTGCTGATGCTGCTGCCGCTGGCGCTGCTGCCCCTGCTGGCGCCCGAAGTGATGCTGCTGGCGGCGCCGCCGCTGGCGATGAACCTGCTCTCGCTGCGGCCGTTCCAGATCACCGTGCGCGAGCAGTACCAGGCGCTGGTGATCCCGGGGCTCGTGCTGGCGGCGATCGTCGGCGGGGCGCGGCTGTGGGCCTGGTGGCGCGCTCGGAGCGCACGAGCAGGCGATTCGGCCGATGGGCGAGAGCCGCCGCAGCTCCTGGCCGGCCTGCGCAGCCCCGCCGCCCTGCTGCTGGGCCTGGTGCTGTTCGCCGCGGCGGTGAACCTGGCCTACCGCAACCCGGTGATCACCACCGTGCGCTACCGCGAGGACCCGGCGCGCATAGCGGCGATGGAGCGGATGGCCGCCCTCGTCCCGCCCGACGCTCCGCTGGGGGCCACGTCGTTCCTGGCGCCGCGCATGATGCCGCGCCGCTATCTGTACTACGTCCCGCCCGACGAGTCCTTCCCGCCGCTGGAGAGCGCCGAGTACCTGTTCATCGACACGCGGGCGTCCGCGCTGCACACCGAGCGCGGCCGGGAGTTCTTCGAGCAGCTGCGCGCCTCGGATCGCTGGGAGACGCTGCGGGAGGAGCAGGGCCTGCTGCTGCTGCGCCGGGTGGACCCGTGATCGCCGGACGAACGACGAAGGGCGGGCGACCATCGGCTGATGAGGCGCTGCGCTGGTCGCTGGCCGTCGACCGCTGGTCGCTGGTCGCCGCGCTCGGCGGAATCACCCTGCTCGCGGTCGCCCTGCGCCTGTGGCTCTGGCACTGGCAGGCGCGCTCGGGGGCGGTGCCGCCGGGCGACCCCGAGGAGTACTACCGCGCGGCGCTCCACATCCTCCAGGGCGGCTACCACGACACCGGCAAGTGGCTGCGCCCGCCGCTGTACCCGGCGCTGCTCGCGCTGCTTCTGCCGCTGGCCGGGATGGATGTGGCGCGCGCGCTGCTGCTGCAGGCCGGGCTGATGGGCGCGGGGGCGCTGGCGTTCTACGCGCTCGGCCGGCAGCTCTTCGACGCGCGGGTGGGGCTGCTCTCCGCCCTGATCGCGGCGCTGTTCGTGCCGCTGGCCGCCTTCGGGAGCGCGCTGTACGCCGAGGCGCTGTTCGTGACGCTGATCGCCCTGGCGCTCGCGGCGCTCGACCGCGCCCTGGCCGGCGGGCGCTGGACATGGGCGCTGGCCGCGGGCGCCGCGCTCGGCCTGGCGACGCTCACGCGCGCGGTGGGGCTGTTCCTCATCCCGGCGGCGGCGCTCTGGCTCTTCTGGTGCGGCCGGGCTGCCCCATGGGGGCACGGAGGCGCGCGCGCGGCGGCCCTGCTGCTGGGCGCAGCGCTGGTGATCGCGCCCTGGACCGCGCGCAACTACGCCGCCCACGGCCGGCTCATCCTGGTCGACACCAACGGCGGCATCAGCATGTGGTACGGCGCGGTGCGCAGCCCGGAGGAGAAGGACGCGCGCGACCGGGAGCTGTTCGCGGTGCCGAACCTGGCCGACCGCCAGTCGCTCGCGCTGCGCTGGACGCTGGAGCGGGCGGCGGAGAACCCGGCGGAGTTCATCGGCCGGGCGCGCTTCAAGATCGCCTCGCTCTACCTGCTGCAGACGCGCTCGTACGCCGCGGGCGACGTGATCTCGGTCGGGCCGGCGGGCGAGCCGGTGGTGCAGAACGCGGGCGAGCTGCCGCTCGGGCTCACGCTGCTGGCGGACGCGCAGTACATTCTGATCATGCTGCTCGGCATCGCCGGCGTGTGCTTCGCGCCGGATCTGCGGCGCGCCCTGCCGACCCTCCTGTGGGTCGCAGTGGCAACGGGGCTGGCCGCGCTGACGATCGGGCACCCGCGGCTGCGCCTGCCGATCGTCGTGGTGTTCGTGCCGTTCTGCGCCTACGCGCTCCTCCGCCTGTGGGGCGCCTGGCGGCTCCGCCGCGGGCGCCAGGCGGATGGCGTGGGCGGGCCGCCCCTGCGGCGCGGCTGGCGCATGTACGCGGCCGCCGGCGGGTGCGCGCTGTTCATCCTGCTGATCGGGAGCACGCGCTACGTGACCTGGCTGGCCGGCGAGCGCCACGCCCTCGCGGCGCGCTGGGCGGTGGCCGCGGGCGATCCGGGGCGGGCGCGGGCGCTGCTGGAGCAGGCGCGCGACACCGACCCGCAGAACGCGCTGCGCTGGATCGCGCTCGCGGAGCTGATGCGCGCGCAGGGAAGCTACGCCGAGGCGGACGCGCTGTACGGCGCGGCGATCGAGCGCGAGGGGCGCAGCCTGTACGCGCGCGGGATGCGGGCGCTGCTCGCCGCCCCGCTCGGCAGGCCCGAGACGGCGCGCGCGGAGCTGGCGGCGATCGACGACTACTGGCGCGCCGGGAACGACCTCTACCGCTGGGCCTGGGAGGCCGCCGTCGGGGCGCCGCCCGCCGCCGTGATCCCCGGCGCGCCGGAGTCGCTCGGGCACTACGACGGGTTCGCGCCGGCGACCTTCGACCTGCCGGCCGGCCGCTGGACGCTCGGCGACGGGCGCGTGCGGCTCGCGCCGGCGGGCGGGGGGGTGGCGCTGGCGCGGCGCGGGCCGGCGGGGCGGGCCGTGGACATCGAGCTCGACGGCGGGCCGCGGCTGACGCGGGTGGTGCTAAGCGGCGCCGAGCAGCGCCTGCGGCTGGCGCTGGGCGGCGTGCCGGGCTGCGAGCAGATGGACGCGACGGTGCTGCGCCTGCGCAGCGACACCGGGCTGCTGGATCTGGAGCGGGCGCCGTGGTACGTCGGGGTGGCGGTACTGGAGGCGCGGGCCGAAGGGGCCGGCGGATAGCACTGCGGCCGCCAGCACCGGCCCGGCGCTGGCAGCGGAATGCGAACAATGACGACCGACCTGGAACGAGCGATCGACCCCTGGCTGCAGCACATGACCTGGCGGCGCGACTACGCCGCCTGGCGCGAGCGGCGCATCAACCAGGAGCGCTACCAGGAGGAGCGGCTGGCGACCCTGGAGGGGCTCGCCGGGCGGCTGGACGGGCTGCGCGTGCTCGACCTGGGCGCCGGCATGGGCGGCTTCGCGGTGGCCGCGGCGCTGCGGGGCGCCAGGGTCACGGCCTGCGAGTACAACCAGGCCTACTGCGGGATCATCGCGCTGCGGGCCGCCCGCCACCGGCTGCGCATCCCGATCGCGAACGCGGCCGGCGAGGCGCTCCCGCTGCCGAGCGCGTCGTTCGACGCCGTGGTATGCTGGGATGTGATCGAGCACGTGCGCGACCCCAGCCAGGTGCTGGCCGAGATCGGCCGGGTGCTGCGGCCGGGCGGGGTGGCGCTGGTGACCGTGATCAACCGCCGGGCGTGGGTCGACCCGCACTACCACATGCGCGGTATCAACTACCTGCCGCGGCCGCTGGCCGAGCTGCTCATCAGGTGGCGCGGGCGCGGCAAGCAGGGGGCGGCCTTCCGCGACATGCAGCGGCTGAGCGAGATGCACTACTTCCGCTACGGCGAGTTCGTCGCGCTCGCGCGGCGGCACGGGTTCAGCGTGCGCGACCTGCGCGAGGAGCGGCTGCGGGCGGGGGTGCTGGCGAGCCAGCGCCTCTCGCGGCGGCTGCTGCGCGGGGCGCTGCGGGCGGTCGGGCTGGAAGAGGCCGCCTACCGCGCCGAGCGGCGCTGGCTGGTTGGGATGTTCGAGCTGGCGCTCACCAAGGAGCGCTAGCGACACGCTGAGTACTGACTGCTGATGGCAACTGAGCCCGCGACAACTCAACCGCCCACGCTCGCCTCGCAGGTCTCGCGCGCGGTGGTCTGGAACACCGTGTTCGTGCCGCTGCGGCTGCTGGCCGAGGTGCTCTCGACGCTGGTGAAGCTGAACCTGCTGACCGCGGCGAGCTACGGCCTGCTGGCGCTGGTCAGCGGCGCCAACAACGGCCTGGGGACGGCGGTGGACCTCGGCACGCAGCGGGCGCTCCCCAAGTACATCCCCGAGCTGAGCCGCAGCGGGGGGCCGCGGGCCGTGCTGCGGCTGCTCACCGCGGTCTTCGCCGCGCAGATGGCCGTGCTGGCGGTGCTCGGCGTCGGCCTGGCCACGCTGTTCCGCGAGCCGTACCTGAACACGCTGCGCGCCAAGATCCTCGAGGACGCGGCGCTCGGCTCGGCCGACCGCGCCGTGCTGCTCGACCTGCTCCTCCGCTCCGGGTGGCTGGTGATCGCCGCGATCCTGGCGCTGCTGTTCCTCGGCGTGCTGTACGACTTGCTGATGGCGTACCTGAACAGCTTCTTCCGCCAGCGGGCCTGGAACAGCATCACGCTCGCCGCCGGCCTGCTGCCGCAGCTGCTCAGCGTCGCGGCCATTCTGCTGCTGCCGGACCAGTGGGACATCCTCGGGGTGCTCGGGGCGATGGTGCTCGCGCCGGCGCTGGCGGTCGCCCTGGCGGGCTGGCAGGTGTACCGGGCCTGGCGGGCCGATTTCGGGCTCGCGCTGGCGCCCGAGGCACAGGGCTCGCCGCCCGAGCTCCAGCACCCGGGCTCCGGCGCACCGCTGCGCTCGTGGCTGCCCGCGGGCTTCGTGCGCTACACCGCGGTCTCGTTCCTGATGACGGCGACCGACTTCATCGCCAGCGCCGGGTTCGCGATCTACCTGGCGGGCAACATCGGCGACGTGGCGCTGCTCGCGGCGGGGGCAGCGCTGGCGCGGATGGCGCTCGGCTACCTGTACACCCCCATGGTCGGGGTGCAGGTGCCGCTCTTCACGCGGGTGCGCCAGGGCGAGGGCGGCACGCTGGACGGCGCCTACCAGTCGCTGGTGCGGCTCCAGCTGCTGCTGCTGGTGCCCGGCGCCGTCGGGCTGGTGCTGCTGGCCGAGCCGGCGCTGCTAGTGATCAGCCCGCAGTACCTGGACGCCGCGCCGATCGTGTGGGTGCTGGCGCCGTGTCTGTTCGCCGAGTGCCTGCTCACCACCGCCCACAACGCGCTGATCGTGTACGAGCGGCTGGGGATCGTGGTCGCCTCGCGCCTGCTGACGCTGCTGGTGGTGGCGCCGCTGGCGTGGCTGCTGCCCCCGGCGCT
This sequence comes from uncultured Roseiflexaceae bacterium, assembly GCA_937974195.1. Lineage (GTDB taxonomy): Bacteria > Chloroflexota > Chloroflexia > Chloroflexales > Roseiflexaceae > CALJIC01. The sequence goes on from CALJIC010000305.1 coordinate 11,078, forward strand.
CGGGCTGCTGGGCGTCGCGCTCGCCTTCGGGCTGGCGCGGACCGCCGCCGGGCTCTGGGCGACGGCCAACGGGGCGCGGATGCTCGGCCTGCGCTGGCCGTGGCGCTTCTCGGCGCGCGTGGTGGCGGCCACGGCCGCGATGGCGCTGCTGGTCCTGGCCATCCGCGGGCTGCTGCCGCCGCTCCCCGCGCAGGCGGACCTCGGCGCGCGGCTGCGGGAGGCGCTGCTGCTGCTGGCGGTCAGCGGCGTCGGGGCGGCGGGCTTCCTGGCGGCGCTGCGGCTGGCCGGCGGCCTGGACCCGCGCGACCGCGAGCAGCTGGCGCGGATGCGGCTTCCCGGCAGCCGCTGGCTGCTGCGGGTGCTGTAGACGTCAGGCCTCGTGGCTACTGGACACTGATACTCCGTGAAGATCGCCCTCTACAACCTGACCACGACGACCAAGTACGGCGGCGTCGAGTCCTTCGTGTGGGACCTGGGGCGCGAGCTGGCGCGGCGCGGCAACGACGTCACGATCATCGGCGGCGCGGGGCCGCGGCGGGAGCCAGCGCCCGGCGTGCGGGTGCTGACCTTCCCGTTCGTGAGCCGGGCGTTCTTCCAGAGCATCCCGCCGCTGCGCCGGGCCTACGCCGAGGCGAAGCTGCTCGAGCGCCTGACGCTGGGCGTGGCGGCGCTGCCCGAGCTGGCGCGCGGCGGCTACGACGTCATCCACCTGCAGAAGCCGTACGACATGGGGCCCGCGCTGCTGGCCCGGCGGCTGGGCGGGGCGCGGGTGATCCTCGGCTGCCACGGCGAGGACTTCTACCGGGGCGACCGGCTGCTCGCGCGCCGGGTCGACGGGGCGGTCTCCTGCAGCCGCTTCAACGCCCGCACGGTGGCCGCGCGCTACGGCTTCGAGCCGACGGTGGTGTTCAACGGGATCGACACCGGCCTGTTCCGGCCGCGCCCGCGCGACGAGGCGCTGCGGCGCGACCTGCTCGGCGCCGCAGCTGACGAGCGGCGGCCAGACGCCCCCTCGGCGCTGCTGCTGTGGATCGGGCGGCTCGACCAGCCCTGGAAGGGCGTGGACATCGCGATCCGCGCGCTGGCCGGCATCCCGGGCGCGGCGCTGGCGATCGTCGGGGACGGCAAGGAGCGGCCGGGCCTCGAGCGGCTGGCATCCGAGGTCGGGGTCGCAGCGCGCGTGCGCTTCCTGGGCGCCAAGCCGCGCGCCGAGCTGCCGCAGCTGTACTGCGCCGCGGACCTGCTCCTCGCGACGAGCTACGCGAGCGAGACCTTCGGGATCGGGCCCGTGGAGGCGCAGGCCTGCGGGCTGCCGGTGGTCGCCTCGCGCTTCGGCGGCTTCCCCGAGGTGATCGACGAGGGCCGCACCGGGCTGCTGGTGCCGCCGCGCGACCCGGAGGCGCTGGCGGCCGCCTGCCGCTCGCTGCTGGAGGACCCGGCCCGGCGGGAGGCGATGGCCGCGGCCGCGCCGGGCTGGGCGGCGCAGTTCGCGTGGCCGGCGGTGGCCGACCGCGTCGAGGCGGCCTACCGGGCTGCGCTGGAGAGCAGACCACGAAGCGCGCGGAGCGCAACCGCCTGACCGTCGCCGGCCCGCTGCTATACTCGCATGAAGATCCTGATCGTCACCACCTACGGCTTCTTCTTCCCGAGCTGGCCGGAGCACCTGCAGGCGCGGGCGCTGGCGCGGCGGGGCCACCACGTCGCGGCGTACGCCTACTACGACCCGCGCCGGCCCGGGAGCGCCCGGCGCCACGAGTGGCTGCCGGAGGGCGTCGCGATCCACCGCTGCCGGACCTGGGGCTTCTTCTCGCCCGACCTGCTGCTGCGAATGCTGCGCGCCGAGCGGCCCGACATCGTCCACCTGCACCACCTGCGCAACCTGCTCGGCTTCCAGACCGTCGCGCTGGCGCGCCGGCTCGGCGTGCCCGTGGTGCTCACGCCGCACGGCCTGCTGCACGACGGGGATCTGGTGGCCGACCGGGAGCGGCCGCTCGCGCAGCCGCTGCGCATGGACGGGCCGATCACCGACGGGCGCGAGCTGCTGCGGCGCATCGCGCGCGGGGCACACCCGCGGCGGGCGGCGCGCAACTACCTGATCCACGCGCCGCTGCGCGCGATCGACGGCGCCGTCGCGCTCTCCGAGCACGAGCGCGGCCTGCTGATCCAGCTCGGGGTGCCGCGCGAGCGCACGGTGGTGCTGCCCAACGCGCTCGATCTGGAGCAGTTCGACGGCGCGGAGAGCCACGCCGCAGCCGAGCGACGATCGGCCCCGACCGTGCTGTTCGTCGGGCAGCTGGTGCCGCGCAAGGGCTTCGACCTGCTGGCGCGGGCCATGCCGGCGGTGCTGCGGGCGCACCCCGAGGCGCGCTTCGTGTTCGTCAGCCACAACCTTCAGGGCGAAGCCGAGCTGCGGCGGCTGGCGGCCGCGGGCGGCGCCGAGCAGCGGCTGGAGATCATCTACCGCCCGGACGAGGCCGAGAAGCTGCGCCTGCTGCGCGAGGCCGCCGTGCTGGCCGCGCCGAGCCGCTACGAGGGCTTCGGGATCATGCTGGTGGAGGCGATGGCCGCCGGGGCGCCGGTGGTCACGACCGACGTACCCACCGGCAACGAGATCGTCCAGCACGAGCGCAACGGCCTGCTGTTCCCCTACGAGGACGTCGACGCGCTGGCGGCCGCGATCGTCCGGCTGCTGGACGACCGGGATCTGGCGCGCAGGCTGGCCGAGGAAGGAAGGCGCTGCGCCGCGGAGCGCTACAGCTCGCAGCGGCTCGCGGCCGACCTGGAGGCGTGGTACCAGACAGTGATCGCCGCGGCGGGACGCCGGCGATGAGAGCTTGCTGCCATGCTCCCCTCTGAGCGCTTCCCCCTCACCCCTGCGCCGCCCGCCGAGCCGCTCCGGCGCCACGTCGCCGTGCTGCTGGGCTACCTGGCGCTGGCGCTGGTCGTCACCTGGCCGCTGGCGCTGGACATGCAGGGCGCGGCCATCCAGCTCTACGAGATCCCGGTGGACGCCGGCCAGGGCATCTGGAACCTGTGGTGGGCGCGCGAGAGCCTGCTGCGCGGCTGGAACCCGTACCTCAGCGAGCACATCTACTTCCCGCAGCGCATCAACCTGTTCTTCCAGACGCTGAGCCTGCCGAACGCGCTGCTGGTGCTCCCGGTGCTGCTGGCGTTCGGGCCGGCCGCGGCGTTCAACGCCGTGAGCCTGCTGTCGTTCGCGCTCGGCGGCTACCTCGCGTACCGGCTCTGCCGCGGGCTGGCGGGTGCCGCGGCGGCGCTCGCAGGCGGCTTCGTGTTCGCCTTCTCAGCCTACCACCTGCAGCTGCTGCTGGTGGGCGCGATGGAGGTGATCGCCATCCACTGGATCCCGCTGTACGTGCTGGTGCTCGTGCGCGCCCTGCGCCGCCCGACGGCCATCGGCTTCGTCGCCGCCGGCTCGGCGCTGGCGCTGACGACCCTGGCGAGCGCCTACTACGGGCTGTACCTGGCGGTCTACACCGCGGCGCACGTGGCGCTGGCGGCCCTCGTCGCGCACCGGCGCGGCCGGGAGGCTCAGGCGCCCGGCCTGGGCGTGGCGAGCGCCCTGCGCGGCCTGGCGCTGCTCTACGCGGCCTGGGCGGCGCCGGTGCTGCTGTTCGCCGGGCCGCCGGACCAGCTCGGCGCCTCGCTGATGGGCGACTGGTACGACCGGCAGGTGTTCCAGGCCGCCGCGCTGGTGGACTACCTGGCGCTCAACACCCTGCACCCGCTGTGGGGGGCCTGGAGCGCGGCGGCGCTCTCGGCCGTCAGCCCGGCCGGGGTCGAGACCGGCGCGGCGCTCGGGCTGACCGTGTACCTCCTGTGCGGCGTCGCGCTGGCCCGGTCGTGGCGCGCGGCGTGGCCCTGGGGTGCGCTGGCGCTGCTGGCGTTCGTGTTCTCGCTCGGGCCGGAGCTGAAGGTCACCGGCGACCCGACCGGCGTGCCGCTGCCGTTCGCGCTGCTGGACCTCCTGAGCCCGTTCCGCAACAGCACCAGGCCGAACTACTGGATCGGGGTGCTGATGCTGCCCGTGGCCGCGCTCGTCGCCCTCGGCCTCCAGGCGCTGATCGGGCGGGCGCAGCGGCGGACGATAGCGGTGGCTGCGGCGGCGCTGCTGGTGTTCGAGCTGTGGCCGCGCCCGCTTCCGCTGCTCCCTCTGGCGGTCGACCCGCAGTACGCCGCGCTGCGGGCGGACGAGGTGGAGGGCGCGGTGCTGGAGCTGCCGCCGCGCACGAACGACAGCCGCGCGATGCTCAACCAGCTGTGCCACGCGCGTCCGCTCGCCGGCGGCTACCTGGCGCGCACGCCCGACTACCCGCCGATCAACGGCGCGTCGGCGATGCGGCGGCTGTGGTTCACCGAGCCGGAGGGGCCCGACATCTTCCGCCACGACCCGGCCGGCGAGCTGGCGACGCTCGGCGTGCGCTTCGTCGTCCTCAACCTGGACCAGATGTCCGGCGCCCGCGCCGGCCAGCTGCGGGCGCTGCTCGATGCGCCTGGGATCACAAGCTACGCGGCCGGCCCGCGGCTGGAGGTGTACGCGGTGGACCCGGCCGAGGCGCGCCCGGTGGTGCGGCCCGCCGCCGGCTGGCACGCCCCCGAGACCGACGGCGCGCGCGTCTGGCGCTGGATGGATCAGCGCGCCGAGCTGCGCCTGATCGCGCGCCGGCCGTCGCAGGTGACCCTGAGCCTCAGCGCCACCGCCTACGGGCGCGACCGGCCGCTGGAGATCGTGCTCAACGACGCTGTGGTGGCGACCATGCAGATCCCGGCTGCGCCACACTCGCGCGCGGTCCGGCTGCGGCTGCTGGTGCCGGCCGGCGCGCACCGCCTGGAGCTGCGCAGCGAGGCAGAGACGGCGCCGGACGGGCGGCGGCTGAGCCTCTCGTTCGGCCCCCTGCAGGCCGAGGGGGCGGCGCTGCTGCCCTGGCCGGGCCAGCAGGTGCTCGCGCCTCCCCCGACCCTGTCGCCCGGGCTGCGCTGCTCCTGAGGCCCACCCGCATCTCCTCCGCAACACAGCGAGGCCCCCTGACCCGCCGGCGGGTCAGGGGGCGCTCGGGCAGCACGGGAGCGGCGCGGCCTAGCTCTCGCTGGCCTCTACCACCCGGATCGCGTCGATGTAGTCCGTCTCGTGCGCCTCGACGCCGAGCACATCGGCGGCGATGAAGGCGGCCAGGTGGGGGGAGATACGCCCGTTGTCGAGGCCCTCCTCGATGAGGGCCAGCAGGTCCTGTGTGGTCATACGTGTGAGCTCCGTGTCTTCATCGGCGGGACTTACGCAGCGGTGCGTGAAGGCGGCGCCTCCCCGCGAAACCCCTCTTCGTCGAAAGCGGCTAGTTCAGCACCTCGAGCGCGGCCGGCAGCAGCTCGATCGTGACCGAGCGCGCGTCGGTGGCGAGGATCTCGCCGTCCACCTGCACCGGCATGGGCTCCGAGCACGTGATCGTGACCCGGCGGGCGCGCGCCATCGTGACCTGCCGCAGCCGCGTGTGCGTGCCCTCGAGCACCCGCGGCAGATAGCGGATGATCTCGTCCAGGCGCAGCTTATCCACCAGGCACACGTCCAGCAGGCCATCGTCGATCTTGCCGTCGGGCGTCAGCAGGAAGCCGCCGCCCTGCGCGCGGCCGTTGGCCACCGCGGCGAACAGCATGCGCCGGTGGAGGCGGCGCTCGTCGAACTCGACGACCATCGGGTGGGCCTTGTAGTTCGCCAGGGCGCGGATGATCGCCAGCAGGTACACGGCGATGCCCTTGACGCGCGTGATCTTGAGCGCCTCGGCCGCGACCTGCGCGTCGAACCCGACGCCGAGCGCGTTCACGAACAGCCGGCGGGGCCCATCGCCCACCTGCGCGCTGCCCAGGTCCACCAGCCGCGTGCGCCCCTGCGCGATGCGCTCCACGCTGCTGGCGATATCGTTCGGGTACAGGCCATCGAGCGACTTGATGAAGTCGCTCCCGGTGCCGAGCGGGATGACGCCGAGCGGAACCCGCCGGCCGGTGGTCTCCTCGGCGCCCTTGATGCCGTTGACCACCTCGTTGATCGTCCCGTCGCCGCCGACGGCGACGATGCGCCCGTAGCCGTGCTCCACCGCCTGCCAGGCGAGCTCGGTCGCGCCGCCCCGGCTGTGGGTGGTGACGATCTCGAACGGCACCCGGGCGCGGTGGAGGTGGGCCTCCAGCTCCGCGCGGCGCTCGCCGGCGGTGCCGCGCCCGGCCCACGGGTTCAGAATGATGAGCGCCTTGTCGGCGCTGCTGCGGCTGAGGATGTTGCGTATCGCGAGGGCACGGTCCATAGCGCGGCGATTATACCGCAGGTTGAGGGATACGACGGCAGATAACAGAGATTTTAGCGACGCTCGTAACTAAATGCGCCGGGGCTGCATTCTACTACGGTAGAGACGACTGACAGATTCTAAGGATAACGACCAATGGCTCGCATTGCCTGCTTCTCCGACAGCGCAACACTCGTGCGAGAGACGCGTCTCGGGGTGGGCGACCGCGAGCACGCCATCTACCCGCTTCCCAGCTCGCGGCTCACGGACGACCTTCGCCGAACCGTTCGCCAGCTCGCCCCGGACATCGCACTGCTCGAGCTGACCCACGCCCTCGATAACCCGCACCTGTTCATCTTCCTGCGAGCGGACGCCGCAACACGCGACATACCGATCGTCGTGATCTCGTCCTCCGAGCAGCTCGAGCTGTACGCGGCCGCCCTCGGCGCCGACGCGTACCTGCGCAGCCCGTTCACGCCGGAGCAGCTCGCCCAGGTGCTCGAGCCGTATATCGGCCCGCTCCACACGCCCGCCCCGCAGGTTGTGGAGCTCCCCGCCCCGCGCCCCGCGCGGCGCGTCCCCGCCCCGCCGCTCATGCTGCCCCGGCGCCGCGCCGCCGAGGCGATCGGCGCCATCCCGGCGCTCGCCCCAGCCCTGGCCCTCGCGTAGCACGCACCGCAGGCGCCGGCGGCGGAAGAAGCATCACGGGCGGGCGCCCAGGCCCGCCCCGCCGCCGCCAGGTTGCCCCCCAGCCGCACTTCTGCTATACTCGCTGCGAACAAGTGTGCCGAATACCGGCGCGCCGGGGAGAGCGGGCGGCTGCGAGCGCCCGCCCTTCGGCGCGCGTGGCCTGGAGGAACCATGCAACTCCTCTATCTCGACCCGCAGACGCTGGAGGCCGACCCGCAGGGCGTGCGCGAGGACCCCGGGGACGTCGAGGGCCTCGCCGCAACGATCGCCGACCACGGCCTGCTCCAGCCGCTCGGCGTCGTCGAGGCCGGGCGCGGGCGCTACCGTGTGGTCTACGGCAACCGCCGGAGGGTCGCCGCGCTCAAGCTCGGCCTCGAGCGCGTCCCCTGCATCCTGCTGGACGCCGACGACCCGCTGACGCTGGTGCAGCAGCTGACCGAGAACCTGCAGCGGCGCGACCTCAACGACCTCGAGCAGGCGCGCGCCTTCGCCCGCCTGCGCGAGCAGCTTCGCCACCAGCGCGGCATCGGCGCCGAGGACACCCCCGAGACTGAGGGGGCGCTCGACGAGGCGGTGGGCCGGATGGTCGGCCTCTCGCCGCGCACCGTGCGCCGCTACCTCGGCCTGCTCGACCTGCCCGAAGAGGTGCAGGAGTTCCTGCGCCGCGGCGAGCTGAACGTCACCCAGGCGCAGCACCTGCGCCGCATCCCCAACCGCCGCACCCAGATCGAGCTCGCCAAGGCCGCCGTCGACGAGGGCATGTCGGCCGCCGAGCTGAGCCGGCTCTCGAGCTTCTTCGCCGCCAACCCGAACCTCTCGCTCGACGACGCGCTGCAGGCGCTGCAGCAGGGGGTCGACCTGACGGCCGGGGCGCGCCGGGGCGAGCCGCAGGCGCCGTCCGCGCCCGCCGGGCTGGTGAAGGGTGCTGCGGCCGGCGGGTTCGCGATCGAGGAGGACGACAGCGACCTGTGGGACGACGAGGACGAGGGCGCGGACGACGGCCAGTACCTCGGCGTCGAGGACGAGACGATCGAGAACCAGCCGAAGAACAAGGCGCGCGTCTTCCGCATCCGCTCGCTGGACCAGATGCTCGACGAGACCGACCGGCTGTTCCGCGCCCACGCCGAGGGCGACCTGGTCAAGTGGGTCAAGAGCGACGCCAGCGCGCCCATGAAGGTGGGCCTGCTCCTGAAGCAGCTCGAGACGCTCACCAAGGCGCTTCGTGAGCTGGCGCGCCAGCAGAACTGGATCTTCGAGGACGTCTGATCGCCCCGGACATGGAGGGCGAACAGAGCGGAGGGGCGTTTGCGAAGCAAAACGCCCCTCCGCGCGTCTCCGGGCAGGCCTGCTACGCCTGGAGGTGCGCCTCCAGGAACCACAGGTCCTTGTCGACCTGGCGCGAGATCTCGGTGAGCAGGTCGGCCGTATCGGCGTCGCCGGCCTCCTGGGCGACGTCGATATCCTTACGGATCGCGGCGCCGTACGCGCTGTAGCGCTCCACGAGCGCCTGGACGTGCTCCATGCCCTCGAGCGCCTCCAGCGGATACTCCGGCAGGCGGCTCGCCGCGGCCGACATGCGCACGGTGCCGCAGGCCACCCCGCCGAGCGCCGTAGCCCGCTCGGCGATCTCATCGATCGCCTCCTCCACGTGCTCGGCGAGCGTGTCGAACAGCTCGTGCAGCTGGAAGAAATCCCGGCCCTTGACGTTCCAGTGCGCCTGCTTGGTCTGGCTGTACAGGTCCAGCGAGTCGGCCAGGTGCTGGTTCAGCAGCGCTACCATCTGCGCCCGAACCTCCTCGCCCAGATCGTTGTGGGTTCTGACCATGTCCTGCTGTTTGGCTGTCTGCTTCGCCATGTCTGCTCCTCCGCGCATATAATCGATGTGAGTTACTCGGTGGGCCGCCCGCACACCGTAGGCGGGCGGACGGCACGACCGCAACCCACACCACATCTGGTGGGCTGCGGCTTCCAAGAAAGGTATTAGCAATGATCGTGCTAGTCGTGCGGTACTACGTGCAGGCCGGCAAGGTGGATGTGGTCGAGGCGGCGCTGCAGCGCATGGCCGGATTGGTGAAGGAGCAGGAGCCGGGCTGCGCGCTCTACCAGGTCTGCCGCTCCAGCGAGGACCCGCAGCTGTTCCTGCTCTACGAGCAGTACGAGGACCAGGCGGCGTTCGACGCACACCGCGAGACGCCGCACTTCAAGGAGATCATCGAGGGGACCGTGCGCCCGCTGGTCGAGCGGCGCGAGCGCGAGCTGTACACGCTCGTCGCCGGCTAGCCGGGCGGCGCGCCCGCTTCACGCCGCAGCCCCATCGGATCTGAGCGTCGCCAGGAACTCGCTGGCCGCCTGCTCGGGGGTCATTGCGCCGGCCAGCACCGGCTCGCGGTAGCGCTCGACGAACGTGAACAGCCGCGGGCGCGCGGTCAGGAACTCGTCGTAGATCAGCGGCGCGATCGGCCCGCTCGCGTCCAGGAAGCCGCTCTCGGCGAAGTCGCGCTCGGTCTGCGCCCGGTCGTACGGGAGGCGCACGATCTCCGCCTCCCAGCCGCCATCGCGCCACTCCATACGCCCGTAGGCCGCCCGCACGTCGCCGTCGAACGGCAGCCCGACCGAGCCGACGTTGACCACCAGCGTCTGGTCGATGCGCCGGATGAGCGGGCGGTGGGTGTGGCCGACGACGAACAGCGCCGGGGCGGGTGCGATCTGCTGGCGCAGCACCTCGTCCGGGGTGTCCGCCAGGATGTTGTCGCGGTTGTGGCGCATCGAGGCGTGGACCACGCGCACCTCGCTGCCATCGGGGGCGGGCAGGCTGACGCGTTCGGGGAGCTGCTCCAGCGCCTCGGTCGCGGCGCCGAGCTGGCGCCATGTCCAGCGGACGTTCTCGCGCACGGCATCCTCCAGGCCGGGCGGGTGTAGCTCAGGGTGCCGCGCGACGTTGAGGACGTAGTCCTCGTGGTTGCCGCGCAGCAGCCGCCAGCCTGCGTCACGGGCGAGCGCCAGCACGCGCTCGAGGCAGGCGCGCGAGCAGGGCCCGCGGTTGACGATGTCGCCGGCGACCACGACGGCGTCGGGCCGCCAGGCGGCGATATCGGCGACCACCGCCGTCAGCGCGGCGAGGTTGCCGTGGATGTCGGCGAGGACGGCAAGTTTCATAACTGCCACAGAGAAGGGCGGCTTGTGAGCCGCCCGTGAGTGGTGGGCCGCGCAGGACTCGAACCTGCAACCCAGTCGTTATGAGCGACGCGCTCTGCCATTGAGCTAGCGGCCCAATGCGCGGCATGGTACCACGTGCGCCGATGCCGTGCAAGTGGCTGGGACGGGCTCTACGAGCACGCCCCGTTCTCCAGGAACTTGCAGCGGTTGAACAGCAGGTCGCGCAGCACGCCGGCGACTCGCAGCGGCGCCTCGAGCTGCCAGCGCCACAGGTCCGGCCAGGTGAGCCCGGTGCGCAGGCCGGTCTCGGCGTTGAACACCGTGGCGTTGATCACCAGGCCGGCGTTCCAGGCCACCAGCGCCAGCGCGGGGACGACCGCCCAGCGCCAGCCGACGCGCCCGGCCAGCCGGTCGAGCAGCAGCGCCAGCCCGACGACGAACAGCGGCGTGCACTCGATCAGGCGCCGGAAGCCGAACGCGCCGCGCAGGTGCCAGGTGGTGCCGAAGGCGCCGTTGATGTAGGTCTGCGCCAGGAACGCCAGCAGCAGCGCCGCGGCCAGCATCCGGTCGCGCCGCCAGAGCAGCGCCAGGCCGAGCAGCCCCGGGACCAGCACCGGGCTCCACACGAAGGCCCCGCGCGAGAAGGGCGGGAAGCTGGCCGTGAAGTCGTCCTCGACGCCGCACCAGGCGCTGGGGCGCGGGTCGTAGTCGATCAGCGTGTCGATGAAGTGCGGGCTGCACCAGTTGAGCTTGCCGGAGACCTCGCCGGCGGGCCGCGGCGTGCCGTTGAGCGCCTGGTAGGCCGCGAGCTGAGGCGTGAGGCTGAGCGCGAACACCGCCGCGAACAGCGCGTGGCGGGCGAGGAGCGCGGCGGCGGCAGGCCAGGCCCGCGCGCGCAGCAGGCCGGCGTAGGCCAGCAGCGCCTCGAGCGCCGGGATGAGCAGGAACAAGCCCAGCTGCTCGCGGGTGATCGTCATCAGGCCGCCGACGAGGCCCAGGGCGGCCCAGGCGCGCCAGGAGCGGCCGCCAGCGGCCGGCTGCGCCCCACGATCTGCGGACGAACGAGCGCCGGCAGGCGCCCGGCGGGACGGCCGGGTGTCGTGCCAGATCGTCAGAAACAGCGCGGTGAGGAACAGGCCGGTGGCGTGGGCGAAGGGCATCTGGATGAACATGTACCACACCAGCGGCGTGGCCAGCCAGATCGTGGCGGCTGCGACGGTGGCCGCGGCCTGCGAGGCGTAGCCGCGGGCCAGGCGGTACGAGAGCAGCACGCCGAGAAAGCCGTACAGCGCCGAGGCGTAGGCGACCGAGCGCGTGTAGGGCGCCGAGAAGCCGTCGGCCGGGATGCCGGCGCCGAAGAGGTTGGCGACATGCACCAGCGCGTCGGCCAGCAGGAAGAAGGGCGACCACATGATCGCCGCGCCGACCGGCGCGATGTTGCCGTACAGCCCGGTCTGCTCGCGGATGCGGTTCGGCTGCAGCAGGCTCTCGGCCACCCCTGAGCGCGGGTTCATCTCCGCGAAGCGCTGATAGTCGTTGGCGAAGTCCAGGTCGCCGTCGAAGCGCAGCGAGCGGAGGTACACGTAGTACTGGACCTCGTCGGTGGCGTAGACGCGCGGCGTGGCGAGCGGCAGCAGGAGCGCGAAGAGCGCAGCCAGGATCAGCGCGCCCGGCTCAGCGGGGAGGCGCGCGAGGCCGCGCTGCAGTCGGAGCGAGAGCGTGGTCATCACACGGGGGTATCGGGGCCGCAGGCCCGCAAAATCATGCCGTTCTTCTCGCGCGCAGTGCAGCCACGCGCGAGAAGAACGGCCACGCTGTTAGCCCGGCGGGCGCTAGCGGCTCAGCGTCGGCAGGAACAGGCTCGGGAGCCTGTAGCCCTGGTCGAGCACGAAGTCCGCCTGCTCCACCCAGGTCGAGTAGTTGCCGGCGCCGTCCAGGAAGCGCACGTACACTCGGTAGGTTCCGTGCTTGGTCAGGTCTGGGCCGAACGGCGTGCCGTCGGCGTTCTCGACGCCCTGGAACAGGTTCCAGCGGATCGTGAAGTCGCAGCCGGACGAGTCGCAGTCCCGGCTGGTCACCGGCACCGCGTAGTAGTTCAGCTTGTCGCTGTCCGGCCCCACCGGGGTGGCGCTGCCGTCGCGGCCGAGGTACTCGGTGGCGACCCAGACGCCCCAGAACTGGCCGTTGTCCGGCACATCCACACCGTTCTGCCTGTTGTACAGGTTGTCAGTCACCTGCGCGTCCCTGAAGGCGAGGTTGCGGATGATCGACAGCCGCGCGCTGGCCGAGTTGTCCGGCACCAGCTCGATCGCTTGCTCGTCCGTCACCTGCGGCCGGCCGGCGTTGTTGGTGCGGGCGCTGTCGGTGCCCGGCGGGTCGAAGACGATCGACAGGTTGAAGGTCTGGATGTTGCCGATCTTGTCCGAGATCGTCACCGGGAAGGTCTTGAGACCGGGCGAGTCATCGGGGCCGCCCAGGCCCATACCCAGCGGCAGTGTCAGTTGCTCCCGGAACCCCGTGGCGGGGATCGGAACGTTCGTCCGAGTCATGCCGGTGAAGGTCGCCAGCCCGGTGCAGTCGCCGGCGTCGCTAATGCTCAGCACCGCCTGATCATTGCGCGTGAAGCGCGGGTCGCCGCCCCAGGCGCCGCTGCTCCTGTCCTCGGAGTTGAGGATATCCTGCGGCGACGCGGCGTTGGGGTTCGTCACGCCAATCCTCGGCTCGCTGAACGGGTTACGCAGCTGGACATTGGCGTTCACCGGGTTGGGCGCGTCGGCCGCGTCAACCAGGATCGAGTTGCTGCCCCAGGCGTAGGGCGTGTTGCCGTTGAACAGGCGGGCGTAGACCGTGTGGACGCACCGCTCCTGCAGCTGCGCGTCGGTCAGCGTGAACGAGAAGCGGTTGTCGTTCGGCGGCCGGTTGGAGACGATCGGCGCGTTCTCGTCCTGCACGTTGAGCGACACCTGCTGCCGGTCGTTGGTGCAGCCGGCGTTGGCGCCGACCGCGCCGGTGATCGTGCGCGAGTTGGTCTGCGTGGCGCCGCCGGTGAACGCGACGATCGCCTCACAGGCACCCACATCGGTGACGCGGAAGCGGAAGTAGCGCGTCCGCAGGCCGACGCCGGAGAAGTACTCCGCGACGTAGTGCGCGTAGCCGTTGTCGGTGACTGTTATGCCGGCATCACCGTTGAACATCGCGCCGGGGCTGGGCGACTCGATCGGGCCCTCCCAGTCTCCGCCCGCGCGCCGGAAGGCGAAGTACACGCGCGGCGAGCCGCTGCGGGTGCTGATCCAGTTGAGGTACAGGTTGTTGTTCGCGTCAACGTGAATCGAGACGCCGTTCTCGACGCGCCCGCCGCTCGCGATGCGCGACGTCGGCCACGAGCCATCGGGCTGGCGCTCGCTGTAGTAGACCTCGCCGGCCTCCGTGCGCCATGCCACGTAGATCCTGCCGTCGTTGCCGATCGCCACCGTCGGAGTCGTGTAGTAGCGCGAGCCGCCGCCGTCGCCGGCGACCCGCTCGGTGGTGAAGCCGTTGCCGTTCCAGAACGAGGCGTAGATGTCGCCGCCGTTGGCGCTCTCGTGAACGACAACCACCTCGCCGTTCGGGCCGGCCTCGATATCGGCCTGGGCGATCGGCGCGATGTTCGAGACCTCGCCGCCGCTCCAGCTGTTGCCGCCGTCCGACGAGACGCGGTAGTTCCAGCGCGAGTTATCGCGGTAGATCACGAAGAGCTTGCCGTCGCTCGAGCGTACGACATCCGGGAAGACCGGGAAGCTGCCGCTCCCGGCGTTCTTGACGTCCTCCCAGTTGCCGCCCAGCGGCTTGCGCCGCACGTAGATGCGGTCGCGATCCTGGTCGATCCAGGTCGCGTAGAACGCGTTGTCGAAGGTGCTGCCATAGATACCGGCCGAGGCGTAGTCCGACTGGCCGTCGGCCTCACCGAGGTCGGTGCTGGTGGTGAACGGATCGACGGTGTCTTTCTTCTCGTACACCCGCCCAACGCGCGAGCTGTTCGAGCCGCCCGGGTTGGTGGCGACCGCGACTTGGTCGGTCAGGCCGGCGACGCGCGGGAACTTCACGTTGACCGTCCCGTCGATCGTGTACTGGGTTATGTAGTTGAGCTCTTTTTCCTGAGACTGGGCTGTGGCGCCCGGCTGCTGGCCGATCACCGTGACCAGCAGCATACAGAGCGCGAGCGCGTAGGTGCCTAGCCGTCCCATACTGTATCCTCCATGCAACGCGCGACCGGGCGCGTCGTGTTTTACAGTGCGATGAGGGGCGGCGCTACGGCCGCGTGACAGTTGCATTATCGAACAGGATACCGGCGAGCGGCCGCGTGAACAGACCCGCCTGGCCGGACGTTAGCTCGCTGTCGGTCGCCTCCAGGATGAGCTGCCCGTCGAGATAGGCGCGGATCTGGCTGCCCTGGACGCTCAGCGCGATGTTGTGCCACGCGCGCTGCGAGTAGCCCGGGCCATCGAGCACCGCCAGCCGCGTCGCCTTGCCGTCGACGACCTTCTCCAGAATGTGCTTGGGGCCGTCCGGCAGCTCGTCCGCAACCACCTGGTAGCGGTAGAAGCTGTTGCCCTGGCGGCGGGCGACGACGCCGAAGTTGCCGGTGTACAGGTCGTAGGCATCGGCGCTGACCACATAGTCGGTCCAGCCGGCGTTACCGGTCACCAGCAGCGTCTCGCGCGCGCTGGACATACCGGCCAGCGTGGTGGCGTTCTGCACCAGGCGGCCCTCCTGGACCAGCCAGTCCGCCTGGTCCTCGGGGAGCGTCTCGGCCAGATCGACCACCTCCCAGGACGCGAGGGACTGCTCTGTGTCGAAGCTGTCCGAGAAGAGCAGCGCGCCGCTCGCCACCGCGGCCTTGTTGGGGTTGGCCGGGCCGATCGTCGGCGTGGGCGGGTAGCTCGGGTACTCGAGCAAGGGTCGGCCCTCCTCAGCCTGGGTTCCTGGGTTGACCACCAGGCTCATGGCCACGATCGCGAGCAGGGCGATCAGGCCGGTGGTAAGGGCTATCGAGAGACGGTAGCGCTTCATCGAGGGCATTCCTCCTTGTTCCGAAAACCTACAGTTGCTGTTGCCGCCAGCGTGCGCCGACGGTGAGCCTCGGTAGGGACAGCCGGCGCACGAACACATAACGGCGCCGCAGGCGGCCAGCAGCGCGTGGCTCCGTCGGATGTGGGAGGACGGACACACGAGCCGTTGCGGCTAGAGATGGAACCCACCCAGAGTCGTGTGGAAGCCGGCACGGCGAAGAAGTGGCTCATAGGTATGCCGCTGACCGCACGAGCAGTGGAGGGTCAGAAAGACAGACTTTCAGCACTGCTCGTTCTGGTGCAGACGAGAAGTGACTGCCGCGTCACATCGTGAGGGGCAGCCAACGAATGACGGAATCGTGTGTTCTAATAAGCCATTAATGGCCGGGACATCGTAGATCGCTCTGATTGATTTGTCAACTATTTCCATCGTGTGCGCAGCCAGCGAAGATTAATCTCGAATGAGAATACGTATCCACGCTGTATGACGATCGCCAATTTCTGATCGTCACCACATACTATAATCTGGAGCCGCACATCGCGGCCTGTGATGATTGACAGGGCTTAGGTGGTCGGTGCCGAGCGCCCTCTTCCAGGCAGTCTGGATGTTCCCCAAACCAAGTCTGCTGCCTGCAAAGAGGTGAGGAGGACGACAGGCCTCCGAGAACCTCTTCCTCACCGCTCTGCGGAGCGCTGATGCGGGCAACCCGCAGGGCGACGTGTCAGTTGTGTGTCGAGAATCGCCTGTGCTGGCCAGAGGAGTATCTCTCCGCCCAAAATCATGAACTCTCGCCTCGATGAACCTCAGCGTATCCACCAGCGACTGCGACTCGATCTAGTACAGCCACTCAAGTTCAATCTGAGACTCCACATACTCAGTCAACTCGCGCTGTTTGGCGGCGTCCTGCTGATCCTTGCCATCGCAGTTACGATCGCCACGCCACAGCCCTCCACCCAACGTTATACCCTCGGCATGGCCGGCGACGAGCGAATCGCCGAGCGCTTCTGGCAGCGGGAATTCAATGGTGTGGAGCATTATCGATGGACGAACGGCTCCAGCTATCTCAACCTCAACGAGTTCCGGGGCATACCACTCGTCACGCTCTCGGTGCGCCTCGCGAGCCCGAAGAGCGCGCCGGATGCACCCCGCGACCTAACGCTTTGGAACGTCGGGCGACCACGGGTTCGCGTGCAGGTCGGGCAGAGTTGGCGAGTCTACCACATTCTGGCACATCCAGCGCAGCTTCCTTGGCAGGCATCAGGCGTCTGGCTCTTCAGCCCAACTGAGCGCGCCGCTCCCGACGATAACCGCGCCGTCGGGGTAATCGTGAGCGATGTCACCATCAAGCCGCTGGGCGAGCGCAGCGCGCCGGTCATGTGGCAGACGCTGTTCGGGCTTGCAGCGCTCACGCTTATCTACTGCTGGTCGCTCCAGCTGCTGCGCCCTCTCTATGCCGCGCTGGTAAGCCTCGCTCTCGGTCTTCTACTGATCGCCATCTGGCTGACACGCCCGGCAGCTATCGAGCCGCACATCGCTTCGATCTGGCGCGCAGGGCTGGCCGGCGCCCTCGTGCTCGCTGGGGTGTGGTTCGTGCAGGCGGCGGTGGAGAGACGCAAGCGCAATGAGCAGCGTGAGCGTTCCGCCCTCCGACATGCGCAGGGCGCGCTGCTGCTCCTGCTGAGCGTCTTTCTGGGGCTCTTTGCGCTCCTCTCCCTGCAATGGAGAATGACGCAGGACTCGCCCCTGCTGTTCTACTTCGCATACGCGATCGATGAACTGGGCACCGTGCCGTACCGGGATCTCTTCGAGCAGAATCTCCCGCTGACATATGCGCTGTATCTGCTCGTCGGGAAGCTCTCCGGGTACTCGGACACCGGCTTCCGGCTCGCCGATCTCCTGTATCTGGCGGCGATAGCGGCGGCCACCTGGGCGTTCATGCGCCGCTTCTGTGGCCGGGCCGCGTGGATGGGGGCCGTGCTGTTCCCCGTGCTCTACCTGGGCCACGGTGCGGTGGCGGGGATGCAGCGCGAGTATCTGATGATTCTGCCGCTCGCGCTCGCCCTGCTTGCGGCCTCGTCGTCCCTTCCCCGGCGCCGGAAGTCCCTGCTGGCAGGTCTGTCCTTCGGCCTGTCGGTTGCGATCAAGCCGCAGGCGCTCATCGCCTTCCCCCCGATTGCACTCTTCCTGATGCTCGATAGCGCCCAGACGAGTGGCGGACCAAGCGACAGCGCGGGCGGTGCGCTCCGCGAGCGGCTGAGAAGCACAGCGCCGGTTGGCGCACTCGCGCTAGGCGGCGCGCTTCTGCCGCTGGCGATCAGCCTCATCTACTTGGGGGCAGCCGGTGGGCTAGAGGCGTTCCTCGACATGTGGCGCGGCTACCTGCCGCTCTTCGCGCAGCTGAGCGGCACGAACCGGCTGGTGGAGGGGCCAGCGCGCACCGCCGAGCTCGTCCAGGG
>CALJIC010000306.1 GCA_937974195.1 uncultured Roseiflexaceae bacterium
AGAGGTACCGGCCCCTCTCGCGCTCTCCCCCGCCAGAAACAACCACACTGGCCATTGCAACACATCAGTCTGTGCCTGGGGCACGGGCATCGGTGTACGAGGGCATGACAACAGGCAGATTGGCTCGGCACGCGTTCCCTTGCGGGTCCAGGGCCTGCGGAACACGCCCGGGTGCAGGGCGGAGCGCCTGCGGAACAAGCCCAGGTGTAGGGCACAGTGCCTGCATGAACGACAGCATAAGCAGCCCGGGTGCAGGGCACAGCGCCTGCACGAGTGCCCGCGGAACAGCCGGGGCGCAGAGCGGACCACCGCGTAAGTCCTAACATGTTACACGACGTGCACGGTGGCCCGGGCGCGCTCCCCGCGCAAGCGCGTCGCCAGAAGACGTGGCGGTCGCCAGCCCACCGGAGTTGCTTTCCAGCGGAAGGCGTAGTGGTTGGCTTCCGCAGGAAGGAAGGTATGGCGGTCGCCAGCCCACCGGAGTTGCTTTCCGCCAGGAGGTTCGGAGGGCCGCAGGCCCATTGGAGTAGCTTTCCGCCGGAAGGCGTGGTGGGGCAGCTTTCCGCCGGGAGGTTCGGAGGGCCGCAGGCCCTCCGAGAACCTTTTTCCCCGCGGCTCTGTGGCGACATAGTCGCCGCAGGGCCGCGGGCAGAACCTAAGGAGCAGCAAGAATGAATCAGCGCGAGCTTCTCGCCGTCCTCGAGGACGGCTGGCGTCAGCTGGACGCCGCGGTCGCCGGGCTGGACGAGGCGGCGATGGCCGAGCCCGGAGTCGTCGGGGACTGGTCGGTCAAGGACGTGCTGGGCCACGTGACGGCCTGGGAGCTGGTGGCGCTGCGCCACATCGAGGCCTGGCGCGCCGGCGACTCGCTCGACTTCCAGCAGGGCACGTCGGTGGATGCGTACAACGCGGCGGAGGTCGCGCGCCGCCGCCAGATGTTCCTGAGCGAGGTGCGCGGCGAGATGGCCGAGACGCGCGCCCGCCTGCGCGCCGCGATCGAGTCGCTCGCCGACGATGAGTGGCAGGCGCCGGTCACAGTGGGGCCCCACTCCGGCACGCTGGGCCAGTGCGTCGGCAGCGATCTTGGCGGGGATGGCCCGGGGCAGCACGCGGCCGAGCACGTGCGCCACATCCTCGCCTGGCGCGCGGCCACCGGCCGCTGAGCGGATCGCCCGCTGGCAGACTTCTTGCTCCCCCTCAGGAACACGAGCAACGGTGCTCGTTTCAGGAAAGGAGCTCAGCGATGGCAGGCGAGTGGGACATCCTGAAGGGGATGTGGAACCAGATCAAGGGCGATGCCCGCAACGAGTGGGGCAAGCTCACGGACGACGACTGGGAGCGCATCGCCGGGAACCGCGACAAGCTGGTTGGCCGGCTGCAGGAGCACTACGGCTGGAACCGCATGGAGGCCGAGCGCAAGGTAGACGAGTGGGCCGGCCGCCACGGCCGCTAGCGCTCTACCGGCATCTAGCGGCTGGGAACACGTCGGATCGATATAGCGCGTGTCGCTGAGCGGCGCGCGCTATATCGTTTACTTTGCGTCTCCAAACTGGTTATTCTCTGAATGATCTCGTGTGCTAAGATATTCATGTCGCCGCTCAAGACCGGGCGGCGACGCGTGCGACTGCACTGGCCACGCGCGCCACCCTCCGGCTGGAGTCGACCATGCCCGATGTCAACACCGAATACCCACCGGCCGCCGGATCGCTTATCTACGATCCGCTGACTGGCGCCTACTCGCGGGCGCTGCTCGTGGGGCGGCTTGAGGAGGAGATCGAGCGCAGCCGACGTCACCAGCTCCCCTGCTCGCTGTGTGTCCTGGACCTGGACTACTTCAAGAGCATCAACGACGCGTACGGGCACGTGCGCGGCGACGAGGTGTTGCGGGCGCTCGTCCAGTATCTGCGCGGCCGCGTCCGCGGCTCCGACCCGATCTTTCGCTACGGCGGCGATGAGTTCGTGCTGCTGCTGCCGAACACCGACAAGCGCGCCGCCCTCGCGCTGGTCGAGCGCATCTGCGCCGACCTCGGCGCGGCGCCGCTCCCCGGCGAGCCGCCGCTGTCGCTGTCGCTCAGCGTCGGGCTAGCGACCTACCCGGCGGATGCGGACAGCGCCGTCGAGCTGTTCGCCGCTGCGGACCGCCGCAATATCGCCGCCAAGCGGCGCGGCCGCCGCCAGATCGTCGCCGACGATGCGCCGCTCGGGGCGGTGGGCGAGGCCGACACCTCGCGCCTGGTCGAGCGCGACGAGCAGCTGGCCGCGGCCTACCGCTTCCTGGGCCGGCTCGTCACCGACGGCCGCGGGGCCCTGGGCATCGTCGGGCCGCAGGGCATCGGCAAGACCAGCCTGCTGGCGAAGGTGGCCGAGGCGGCCGAGCTGCGCGGCTTCGCCGTGCTGCGGCTGGATGCCACCCCCGGCCTGCAGGGACGCGCCTACGGCGCCCTCACGCGCGCTGCCTGGCCGCGCCCCATCCCGTCCGGCCCGAGCGCCGCCATCGCCGACGCGCTCTGGGGGGCGCTGGCGGACGTCGAGTCGCCGCGCCTGCTCATCGCCGTCGACGCGCTGCACGCCCTCGACCGCTCGACGCTCGCGCTGCTGCACGAGCTGTTCGAGAGCCAGCGCCCCGGCTGCTTCGGCGTGGTCTATACGCTTGACGAAGGCGCCCGCGCGGGGCTGTTCGTCCCGCCGCCGCTTGCCGAGACGCTCCAGCTCCGGCCGCTCTCGCGCGACGGCGCCCGCATCCTGGTGCGCAGCATCCTCCGCTGGGAGCCGCCCGAGGCGCTGCTGAGCTGGCTGTACGAAGAGACCGGCGGGCTGCCGGCCACCCTGCGGAACGCGCTGCTCTACCTCGTCGAGCGCGGCATCCTGCGCTCGACGCCGGAGGGGTACGCGGTCGACCCAGAGTACATGACGATCGCCCTCGGGCGGCGCCTGGCCGCCATGGGCCGCCCTCCGCCACATAACCTGCCCGCCCAGCTGACGGACTTCATCGGCCGGGAGCGCGAGGTGCGCCAGATCCTCCAGCTGCTCGGCGCGCACCCGCTGGTCACGCTGCGCGGCCCCGGCGGCATCGGCAAGACCAGGCTGGCGCTCCAGGCCGCGGCCGAGCTGCTGGATGACCCCGCGGGGCGCCAGGCCTACCCGGACGGCATCTGGTTCGTGCCGCTGGCCGCGATCGATGACCCGCAGCTGGTGTGCCCGGCGATCGCGCGCGCCCTGGGCGTCCAGGAGGCCGGCGAGCAGCCGCTCGTCGAGCGCCTGGTCGAAGCGATCCACGACCGGCACATGCTGCTGGTGCTGGATAACTTCGAGCAGGTGGCCGACGCCGCGCCGCTGCTCTCCACGCTGCTCTCGGCCGCGCCGAGCCTCAAGCTGCTGGTGACCAGCCGCACCGCGCTGCGCATCTACGGCGAGCAGGTCTTCGTCGTCCCGCCGCTGACTCTGCCCGCTCCCGATGACGCGCCGCACGGCACGGCGCCCATCGGGGGGTGCCTGTCGAAGCAGAGCGCGCCCTCGGTCGACGAGCTGGCGCAGTACACGGCGGTGGCGCTCTTCGTGAGCCGGGCGCGGGCGGTGCAGCCGGACTTCGAGCTCGACGCGGCCAATGCGCCGGCGGTTGCGGCGATCTGCGCCCGGCTCGACGGCCTGCCGCTCGCGATCGAGCTCGCCGCGTCCCGCAGCGACATCGCCACGCCGCAAGAGATGCTGGTGCACTTCGGCGGCGCCCTGGCCCTGTCCAGCGACGGCCCGCGCGACCGGCCGCCGCGGCAGCGGGGGCTGCGCGCGGCGATCGGGTGGAGCTACGGGCTGCTCTCGGAGGAGGAGCGGCGGCTCTTCGAGCGGCTGGCGGTGTTCCTCGGCGGCTTCAGCGCCGAGGCCGCGCACGCCGTCGCGGGGCACGGGTGTCCGAAGACCACCGTCGGGCTGCTGGAGGCGCTGGTGAGCAGCAGCCTGCTGCGCCAGGAGCTGCTGCCGGACGGCGAGCGGCGCTACGAAATGCTCGAGACGATCCGCGAGTACGCCCTGGAGCTGCTGGCGGCCTCCGATGCGCGGGAGGAGGTGCTGCGGCGGCACGCCGCGTTCTTCCGGCAGCTCGCCTC
Organism: uncultured Roseiflexaceae bacterium; assembly: GCA_937974195.1. Classification (GTDB taxonomy): domain Bacteria; phylum Chloroflexota; class Chloroflexia; order Chloroflexales; family Roseiflexaceae; genus CALJIC01. The sequence goes on from CALJIC010000306.1 coordinate 4,101, forward strand.
CGACGCCGAGCCGTGGCTGCTGGAGGCGCAGCAGCTGCACTGGCTCGCTCGGCTGGAGCGCGACTACCCCAACCTGCGGGCGGCCCTCGGCTGGTGGCTGCGCAACGGCGACGTCGAGGCCGCGGCGCAGATGTGCGCCTCACTGTGGCGCCTGTGGGTCCTGCGCTCCCACGTCGCCGAGGCCCGCCAGTGGGTCGGCGAGCTCCTGGCGCCGGGCGTGGAGCTGAGCCAGCAGAGCCGGGCCAGGGTGCTGACCATGGTCGGGACGCTCGGCTGGCGACAGGGGGACTACGAGGAGGCGCTTGGCCGGCTGACCGAGGCGGTGGAGCTGTGCCGGGCGTGCGGCGACGATCGCTACCTGGGGGTCGCGCTGAACAGCCTGGGGCTGGTGCTGCGCGAGCAGGGGCGCTACGAGGCGGCGGACGCCGCCTTCGCGGAGTGCCTCGCGCTGCGCCGGCGCCTCGGCCACAGCTGGGGCATGGCGCTGACGCTCGGCAACCTCGCGCGCACGGCGTTCTACCGCGGCGAGCTCGACAAGGCGCTCGCCTACAGCCACGAGAGCCTCGGCCTGTTCCAGCAGCTCGGCGACCGCTGGGGCGTGGCGGTGTCGACGTTCGACACCGGCGAGTACCTGCTCGCTCAGGGCGACGTCGAGCAGGCCCGCCGTCTGCTCGAGGAGGCTCTGGCGATCGGCCGCGAGGTCGGCGACCGGTCGCACGTCGGCTGGGTGCTCTGCACGCTGGCCGAGCTCGCCCAGTCCCGCTCGGACCTGGCGACCGCCCGCCGCCTGCTCGAGGAGTGCCTGACGATACAGGTCGAGATCAGCGACAAAGAGGGGATCGTCAGCTCGCTGGAGCGGCTGGTGCAGCTCGATGCGGATGAGGGCCACAGGCGGCGGGCGGCGGTGCTGGCCGGCTACGCCGCGGCCCTGCGCGATAAGATCGGCCTGGTGATGCCGCCGATCTTCCAGGAGCGCTTTGCCGCCACGCTCGACGCGCTGCGCGCCAGCATCGGCGACGAGTTCGACGCGGCCTACGACGAGGGGCGCCGCCTCACGCTGGACGACGCCCTCAAGCTGGCGCTGCGCCTCGGCTGACCGCGGCCGCTGGAGGCTCACGCTGCCGCAGGCGAAACATCGCCGGAGCCTTCCCCTGCCCGCCCCACCTCACTCCTGCACCTGCCCGCTCCGAACCGCCGCCGGAAGCCGCCGTGCCTGAAGCCCTGCCGGAAGGGCCGCCCGCGCGTTGCGCCCTCTGCGCGGGGTTTGCTATCATTGGCGTGCCGCGCCGCCGGTGAGACCCGCAGGAGCTTGAGAGTGGAGATCTTCAGAAACCGCGCGTTCTTTTTTCTCTGGGCAACCCAGCTCGTCGCCACCCTGGCCAATGAGCTGACCGCGATCAGCATTGTCGTGCTGGTCTTCGGGTCAACCGGCTCGGCGCTCCAGGCCACCGGCGTCCTCGTGGCGCGCAACATCCCGCCGCTGGTGTTCGGGCCGTTTGTCGGCAGCATCGTGGATCGCTGGCCGCGCCGCCCGGTGCTGGTGATCTCCAATCTGCTGCGCGCCGGCCTGCTGGGCGTGTTCCTGCTCGCGAGCGCCAACGGCCTCGGCGGCCTGTGGGCCGGCTACCTGCTCGTCTTCGGCCTGACCCTGGTCGATATCGCGCACAAGCCGGCGCTGCTTGCCACGCTGCCGGTCCTGGTGCCGGCCGAGCGCCTGGTGTGGGCCAACAGCGTCTTCTTCACGACGACGCAGGTGGTGTTCACCATCGGCTACACCGTCGGCGGCCTGATCACCGTCGCCGCCGGGCCGGATCTCCTCGCGCTGGCCGATCTGGGGCTGTTTCTCCTCGCCGCCGGGAGCGCGGGCCTGATCGGCGCGATCGCCAGCTCCGCCGAGGCGGTGGCGAGCGTGCGCTTCTGGCGCAACGTGGTGGATGGCTTCACCTATCTCCGCCAGCACCGGCTCGCGCGCACCCTGATCACCGTCGAGTTCCTCGAGTCCTGGCCGCACGGCGCGTGGACGTCGGCGCTGATGCTGTCCTTCACCATCCAGGCGCTCGGCGCCGGCGTCGATGCCTGGGGCTATCAGAGCGGGGTGCACTTCGCCGGGCAGCTGGCTGGCGCGCTCCTGGCGCTCTCGTTCGCGCGGCGGCTGGGGGCGCGCCCGGGGTGGCTCATCATCGCCAACGGCTTTCTGATGAGCGCGCTGACCTTCGCCTACGCCGCCTCGACCTCGGTCATCGTCGCCGTGCTGATCTCGTTCGCCTTCGGGCCGCCGTTCGCCCTGCGGGATGTCGCCCAGGACTCGCTGCTGCAGACCACGGTGTCATCGGAGATGCTCGGCCGCGTGTACGCGCTGCGCGAGATGTTCGCGCGCATGGCCTTCCTGGCCGGCGGGCTGATCTTCTCGCAGATGGCCGACAGCATCGGCATCCGTGAGATCTATGTGATCGCCGCGATCCTGTACGGCCTGACCGCGCTCTATACGCTCTGGAGCGCGGCCCTGCGCCACAGCCGGCTCGCGGTGGCGCCGGCGCCGTAGCGCGCCCGCGGCCCTTCACGCTAGCGGTCGCCGGCGCGCAGCACCGCCACAAGGGCGGCGCCGGAGAGCGCGGCCAGGAGCAGCAGGAGCGTGGGGTAGCCGCCGAGGGCGGTCGCGAGCAGCCCGGCGCCGAGGGGCGCCAGCGTGCTCGCGCCCGTCAGCACGATGTTCTGCGCGCCGCTGATGCTGCCGAAGTTGGCGGGGCCGTAGCGCTCGGCCAGCAGCGCCGCGCGCATGATCGTCATGGTGCCGGTGCCGGCCCCGAACAGCGCCACGTACACCAGCGCGCCGGTCTGCGTCGGCGCGAGCGCCAGCACCGTCAGCCCCACAGCCTGCATCGCCATCAGCCCGGCGGTCACCAGCAGCCGCGGGAAGCGGTCGCCGAGCGGGCCGATCAGCAGCCGCCCGGTGAGCGACATCAGCCCGAACAGGCCGGCCACGCTGGCCGCGAAGGCTGTGGTGTGCCCGCGGCTCACCAGGTAGGGGATGAAATGGACGGTGAGCGCCACGCTGTTGAAGGTGCTCACCGCGAAGGTGAACGACAGCCACCAGAAGGCGGGCTCCCGGAGCGCCTCGCGCGAGGTCCGGCTGCGCTCCGCCCCCGCGGCCGCCGGCGCGTCTGCGGGAGTGGGCGGCAGGCCGTCCGGCTGCAGCCCCAGGTCCTGCGGGCGGCGGCGCAGCAGCAGCGCGAGCGGCAGGATGTTGATGCAGGCCAGGATCGCGGCGAGCGCCAGCAGCGCCTGCCGCCAGCCGAGCGCCTCGACCAGCCGCGAGGTGAGCGGGATGAACACGAAGCTCGCCCACGCGCCGAAGAAGGTCAGCACCGTGAGCGCCCGCCCGCGCTTGCGGCGGAACCAGGTGGCGATGATCGCGAAGGCCGGCTCGTACAGCACCGCCGCCATCGTCAGCCCGATCCCCGCCAGCACCAGGTAGAACGCCCACAGGCTCTGCACCGCCGACCAGGCGACGAGCAGCAGCGCGCCCGCGATCGCGCCGGCGGTCATCAGCGCGCGCGGGCCGTGGCGGTCGAGCCAGCGCCCGACCGGCACCGCGGCCACCCCCGAGCAGAGCAGCGCCAGCGAGAAGGCGCCGGTGATGGCCGGCTGCGACCAGCCGAGCTCGGCCTGCATCGGGGCCACGAACACGCTGAAGGCGTAGTACAGAATGCCCCACGACACGACCTCGGTGACCGAGACCGCGCCGAGCACCACCCAGCCGTAGTAGAAGCGGTTCGCTAAGGGCTGTACCAGCGCGCGCATGAGTCCTCGCCCGCTACAGGCAGCCGCAGGAGGCGCCCGCCGGCTCACCGGCGGCCGTGCCGCAGCAGTCGTCCTTCGCCTCCGGCGCGCAGCAGCTCTCCTGCACGACCGGCGCGCAGCAGCTCGCCTGCGCCGCGTCGAGCAGCGCCACCTGGCCCACCGGCGTCAGGTCGATCAGCGCGCTGGCGCGGGCCGGCGCCGCGGCCTGTGGCCCGCAGCACGACACCTCGATGCCTCCGGCGGCGACCGGCCCGGAGCAGACGCCGGTCTCGGGCAGCACCAGCTCGACCCGCCGCGCAGCCTCCCAGTCGCCGGCCAGCGCGGCGGCGACCGAGCGCACCTGCTCGTAGCCGGTCAGCAGCAGGAAGGTCGGGGCGCGCCCGTAGCTCTTCATGCCGACGATGTAGAAGTCCGGCTCGGGGTGGGTGAGCTCGTCCACGCCGTGCGGGCGCACCGTGCCGCAGCTGTGGACGTTCGGGTCGATCAGAGGCGCCAGCGCGACGGGCGCCTCCACGGCCGGGTCCAGGCCGAGCCGCAGCTCCGAGAGCATCGACAGGTCTGGCCGCAGCCCGGTGGCGACGATGATCTCGTCCACCGGCGCCAGCGACCGCTCCCCCGCGAAGACGCGGATTCCGTCCGGGGCGCGCTCGAGCCGGTCGGTGTGCCAGCCGGTGACGAGCTGGATCGCGCCGCGCGCCACCAGCTCCTCGACGCGCCTCCCCAGCTCTCCGCGCGCCGGCAGCGCGTCCCTGGCCCCGCCGCCGTACGCCTGGCCCATCGTGCCGCGCCGCACCACCCAGGTGATCGTCGTGCCGGGCGCCTCTTCGGCCAGCTTGGCCAGGTCGAGCACGGCGTTGAAGGCCGAGTGGCCGCTGCCGGCCACCAGCACGCGCCTGCCGGCGTAGCGCCCGCGGTGCGCGCCCAGCACATCCGGGATGCCGTAGAAGATGTTGCTCGCGAGCGCGCGCTCGCCGAGCGCGGGGACGCCGCTGGCGCCGAGCGGGTTGGGCGTGGCCCACGTGCCCGAGGCGTCGATCACCGCGCGGGCGGCCAGCGTCTCCTCGCTGCCGTCTGGGCCGGTGAGGTGCAGCACGAAGGGGGCGCGCTCGCGCCCGGCGTTCTTCATCTTGTCCAGGCCGGCGCGCGTCACGGCGACGACTCGCCGGCTGAGCCGCAGCGCCGGCTGGATGGCCGGGTGGGCTGCCAGCGGCGCGAGGTAGCGCTCGACCAGCGCCCGGCCGGTGGGGTAGGACGTGGGGTTGGGCGCCCGCCAGCCGGTGGATTCGAGCAGGCGCGCGGCGGCGCTGTCGATCGTCTCGCTCCAGGGCGAGAACAGCTGTACGTGGCCCCAGCTCAGGACGTTGTGGCCGACACGCGGGCCGGCCTCGACAACGACGAACGGCAGGCCGTACTCGTGCAGGTGGGCGGCGGCGGCGAGGCCCACCGGGCCGGCGCCGATGATCGCGATCGGGAGACGCTCGGTCATAGGTCACTCCTTCGCAGGCATTGTACACGCGGTGGGCGCGCAGGACAACGCGCTGGCGCACGTGGGCCGATGGGCCCGCTCTATTGATACCCTTCGATATAGTGGGCAAACAGAACGCCCGCCACTGTGCGGGCGAGCTCCGTGATTCACAAGCTAGCCGAGCGTCTGGAGGCGGCGCGTCACGCGCTCGCGGAGCGCGGCCAGCGCCTCGCGGCGAATGAAGTAGTACGCCCACTGGCCGCGGCGCTCGCAGTCCACCAGGCCGGCCTCGCGCAGCAGCCGCAGGTGGTGCGAGACGGTGGGCTGCTTGACCGGCACGGCGGCCTCGATGTCACACACGCACACCTGGCCGGCGTGGCTCGCGAGCACGTCCAGGATCTGGAGCCGCACCGGGTGGCCCAGGATCTGGAGGTCGGCGCTGAGCTGCTCGGCCTCCGCCGGTGTGATGGAGGCCGCGAGTCCGTCCGCGCAGCAGCGCGAGCCGGGCGCGCGTTCCGTGGGTGTCAGTTGCTCGACCATAGAAGGAAATCTCCTCGAACGCGCGCTAGCGTAGCACATATATTGAAGCTTGTCAATATGCAGGGGGAACGCGGTGTGGCGTGCTTCAGGGCGAGAGGGAGAGCGACCCCTCTCGCGCTCTCCCCCGCCGGAAGGGGCTGTGCAGCCCCTTCCGAACCATCCCCGCAAGCGGCGCCGTCTCCCCTCGCTCGCCCGTTGTCATGCCTCAGCACACCAGCTGCTCGTCTCAGTGGGCGCCGCACGACAGACGCTCGTAGCGAGCGCGCAACACAGCCGCAATTCCGATCGCGCTGCCCACATTTGTGCCCGGGGTCGAGGCGTATGCTCGTAGCAGCTATCTGAACTTCGACCTATCTGGAGGGCACCATGCGACACTGCACCCACTGTGACCAGGCCAACACCGATGACGCGCAGTTCTGCGCCCGCTGCGGGACAGCGCTCATGGGCGCCGCGAGCGCGCCGCTGGCGAGCGCCACAGCCGCCGTCACCACGGCTCAGCCGGCCGCGGCTCCCGCACCGCAGCCGCCAGCCGCAGCACCGGCACCGCAGCCGCCGGCCGCCGCACCGGCCCCGCAGCCGCCGCCCGTCAATGTCAACGTCACCTTCGCCGCGCCGCCGGCCGCCGCTCCGTCCCCGGTGGTCGTCGTCGCCCAGCAGCAGGCGGCCGGCCCGGGTTACCTCGTGCGGGCGCTGTACTTCGTGTTCGTCGGCCTGTGGCTCGGCGCGATCTGGACCGTCGTCGCATGGCTGCTGCTCGTCAGCATCGTCGGCCTGCCGATCGGCCTCATGATGCTCAACCGCCTGCCGCAGGTCATGACGCTCAAGCCGGTCCAGACCCAGAGCCAGGTCACCGTCCAGGGCAGCACGGTCGTCGTCAGCCAGGGCGCGCTCGCGCAGCACCCTTTCTGGCTGCGGGCGCTGTACTTCGTCCTCGTCGGCTGGTGGCTCTCGGGCCTGTGGCTCGGCACCGCCTGGGGCCTCGTCGGCGTGTCCTTCGGCCTCGGGCTGCCGCTCGCCTTCTGGATGTTCGACCGCACCCCGGCGATCGTCTCGCTCGCGCGACGCTGAGGCACCACGTTCACTGAGGAGCGCCGCCATGCTGCTTCGATCCCTGCTGCTCGGCGCTGCGGCGATCTGGATCGCCGCATGCGCCCAGGCCCCCCAGGCCGCCGCTCCAACGCCGACACCGCTCGTCGTGACCCAGGTGGTGCGCGAGACGGTCGTCGTCACCCGTGTGGCGACCCAGCTCGCGACGGTGGTCGTCACCGCGACGCCGACGCCCGCGCCGCCGACCGCGACGCCGCTGCCCGCGACGGGCAAGTGGGAGGTCATCAACGACCGGTCGTCCTTCGACGACAGCCCGACCGTCATCCTGGCACTGGAGGCCGAGAGCGACATCAGCGGCGCGTTCGAGACCACGCGGCCGATACTCGTCCTGCGCTGCCAGGAGGGGGAGACCGACGTCTACATCGTCACCGGGCTCGCGCCGGACGTCGAGCGCGGCAACCTCGACGGCGCGACCGTCCGCATCCGCTTCGGCAGCGAGCCGGCCGAGACCCTCGTCATGGGCAAGTCGACCGACGACAAGGCGCTGTTCTTCGACGCTGCGCCGCAGATGATCGCCCGAATGGAGGGCCACGAGCGCCTGATCTTCGGCTTCACGCCCTTCAGTGCCGTGCCGGTCGAGACGACCTTCGACCTGCGCGGGCTGCCGGAGGTGCTGCCGCAGCTGCGCGCCGCCTGTCCGTAAGTGTTGGCGGCGCACGCCGCCAGAGTTCCTATGCCTGACGACCCTTCTACCGACCGGTCCAGCCTGCGCCTCGTGGAGTGCTGGCTGCCGCTGGCCCAGGAGCTGAACGAGGCGCAGGGCTGGGGCGACGACGGCCCGGCCCTGGAGCGGCTCATCCTCGCCGCCGCCTCGGCGCTCAGCAGCGCCGTCAGCGTCGAGAGCGCCCGTGCTATACTGCTGGTGTACCACGCCAGCCTACGAGCCAGACCGCGATGACCAGACGAACCGGCGGCACCAAACGCTCCTCCCAGCTCACCTTCCGGCGGCGCCTGCTGCTGGTGCGCCTGCTGCTGCGCGCACCGGCCTCGGGCGACGAGCTGATCGCCGCGGTGCAGCGCGAGCTCGGCGACGAGGGCTACCCGCCCGCCGCCCAGGCCGCGCTCAAGCACGACCTCGACGCGCTCAAGGCCGAGTACGGCTGCCAGATCACTTACCGCCGCGAGTTCGGCCGCTACGAGCTCCACGACCTGGGCGAGCTGGCGCTGCTCGACCTCCCCGACGCGGCGCTTGAGGCGCTGGCGTTCCTCGACGCGAGCTTCCCGGCCGGCACGGCGCTGCCCGAGCTGACCAACGTCCGCGCGCTGCTCGACCAGGTGCTTCGCCTGCTGCCGGCGTCGCGCCAGGAGCAGCACCAGCGCCACAAGGCGGCCGCGCGCCTCAGCCTCCCGGGGCGGGGCAGCGGGCGGATCGACCCGGGCGTGCTGGCGACGGTCAAGCGCGCGATCGACGAGCGGCGCGAGCTGGCCTTCCGCTACCTGAGCACCTTCGACACGACGACGCCGCGCCGGCACCGGGTGGCGCCCTACGGCATCTTCGTCCGGCCCGAGGGGCACGTCTACCTCGACGCGACGCTGCTGGACGTGCAGCCGCGCGGCGGCGAGACGATCGATGCGGCGATCGACTACCGGCTCGACCGGATCGTGCCCGGGTCGGCCGAGGTGCTGCCGGCGATGCTTCCGCCGGTCCGGCGCCAGCCGAAGCCGTACACGCTGCGCTACCGGCTGCACCCGGTCGTGGCGCGGCGGCGCGATGTGGCCACCTACTTCCCGGACACGCGCATCGACTACCACGACGATGGCTCGGCGACGGTGACGGCCACGGTCACTAATCTGTGGCAGGCGCGCCAGATCCTGCTGCGCTACGGCGACGCCTGCACGGTCGAGGAGCCGGAGGAGCTCATCGCGCTGTTCCGCAAGACGGCGGCCGGGCTCGCGCGGCTGTACCTCGAGCCCGAGACGCCGCCGTGATCGCCGTGGCGCCTGAGCGCCCGGCTAGAGCCCTTCGGCCGCCGGCACGCCGAGCGCGGGGTGCGGCTCCGATGCGGGGCGCGCTCGGCGGAAGCAGAGCCAGAAGAGCGCCACGCCGGCCAGCGTCAGCCCGGCGCCGATCAGAAAGAGCGCCGTGAAGCCGAGCGCCGTGATGATGAAGCCGGCGCCGAGCGCGAGCCCGGCCCAGCTCAGCCCCACCGCCATCGTCGTCGCAGCCGCCATCGTCGGGCGCCAGCGCGGCCTGACCAGCTCCAGCTGAAAGACCGTGATCGCCGGGCGGCTGGCCGAGGCCAGCGCCATCACGCCCACGAAGCCGAGCCCGGCCGCGCCCCAGTGCGGCACGAGCGCCAGCGGCAGCATGCTCAGCCCCATCGCGAGCGCCGTGAGCGCGTAGGTGCGCCGCTGCCCCCAGCGCGCGGCGAGCAGCGGCGTGGCGAGCGCCGCGGGGGCCGCCGCGAGCTGCGCCAGCGCCAGGAGCGTGCCGATCTGCGCCGTGGGCACGCCGAGGCGCGCGTCCAGGTAGATGTTCACGAAGTTGCGCGCCACGCCCTCGCCGGAGACCTGGAGCAGCACCACCAGGCTCACCAGCACGATCGCGCCCAGCGGGGGCGGGCCGGATCTCGCGTCCGGCCGCTCGTCGCCCCGGGCTGCCTCCGGCGCCTCTTGGACCGCGGCGAGCGCGAAGAGCCCCGACAGCAGCAGTGCCGCGGAGATCAGCAGCGTCGCCCGGTACGGCGCGGGGTGGTCGAGCCCGGCGCCCAGCGGGCCGGCGAGCAGCCCCGGCAACACCCCGCCCGCCAGGCTGCCAGCGAACGCAGCCAGCGGCCAGAGCGCCCCCTGCGCCGAGAAGGCGTGCGCCCGCTCGGCCGGGCCGGTGCGCGCCATCAGGAACGGGCTGGTGTTGACGATGTACAGCGCCTGGCCCGACCAGGTGGCGATATTCGACATGATCAGCCAGGCCCCGCGCGCGCCAGGCGGCAGCAGCTCCGCCAGCGCGACCATGCCGCTGCCGGTGCCCGCGAGGGCGAGGCCGAGCATCATCGTGCGCCGGCTCCCCCAGCGCGCGCCGAGAACCCCGGCCGGCAGGCAGACCAGCGCCAGCGCGAGCATGCCCGAGGAGACGAACAGGCCGATGAACTCCGGGCCGTAGCCCAGGCGCAGCAGGAACAGGTTCTGCAGCACGCTCGAGATCCCGCCGAAGAGCGTGAAGCCGACCAGCGCGGCGGTGATGAAGAACAGGCGCACGTCGCGCCCCAGCCCGCGCAGCGCCCTCAGGTATGCGATGCCCATCACTCTCTCCTTCCCCCAGACGCGCGGTCTGGAACGGCGCTCTGCCGCCCTTCGAGCGGCTTCAGCTCCTGCTGGCGCAGGCCGGCGAACAGGTCGATCTCGTGCGGGAGCCCGGTGTCGACCAGGCTGTAGACCCGGTAGAACGTGGTCACGCTCGCGAGCGCCTCGCGCGTCGCCGGGGGCAGCTCCGCAGCGGCATCGAGCCGCGGGAGCTGGGAGCGGTGGCAGCAGATCGCGCGCCACACCTGCTGCGCGTAGGGCCTGGAGCTGATGCTCGCGCTGACCGACCACTCCGGCCAGCCCGGCACGTCCCGCCTGAGCCCGTCGATCGTCATCGCCGAGTCGCCGAAGGCGCGGTCGTACGCGTCAAGCTTGGCGCGCGTCGGCGCCAGGTAGTACAGCTTGGCGACCCGGTGAGGCTCCTCGCCCGCGCCGGTGTCGTAGGCCGGGTCGGCGGCGCAGAGGAGCGCGCCGGCCGTCGCCTGGCTGATCGCGATGTGGTCGGGGTGCCCGGTGGCGCCGTCCGGCCCGAAGGTCACGACGACCTGCGGGCGGATCTGGCGCACCGCCTGCGCGATGGCGGCGATCAGCCCGCCGTCGTCCGCCGCCAGCCCGCCGTCGGGGTAGCGCAGCAGGCGGAGGCCGCGCACGCCCAGGAGCTCGCCCGCGGCGCGCAGCTCCGCCTCGCGGACCCGGGCGAGCTCCTGGGCGGCGGGGCGCTTCTCCGGCGGGCCCAGCCAGCCCTGCTCGCCGCTGGTGGCCGTCAGCAGGTGCGTCTCAACGCCCTCTGCAGCGTAGCGGGCCAGCACCCCGCCGATCGCGAGCGACTCGTCGTCGGGGTGCGCCAGTACAGAAAGCAGTCGAAGTGCCATCTCTTTTTCCTTCCACGATGTGCGCGTCCGTGTCGGCCGCCTCCCTTGCGGGAAGATGCGAATGCCGGCGGCCCGCCGCGGGCGCTTATTTCTGCCGCAGAGCGGCGAATGAGAGGCCTGGGGAGACTCTTCGCCTCCCCAAACCCCTCCGCGGTCGAGCGCGGGCGGCGCCCTAGCGCCGCAGCTCGAGGATCAGGTTGAAGGGAGTGGCGGCCGCGCGCCGGAAGTGGCTGAAGCCGGCCTTGCGGGCCACTTCGGCCAGGCGCGCCTCGCCCGCCTGCGCGCCGAGGGCATACGGCCCGCCCTCGGAGATCGCGTGCGCGACGCAGATCGTGGTCGAGGCGGCGTAGTAGAGCTGCCCGGCCACCGAGAAGTTGTCCTCGACCCGGTCGTTAGCGAACGGCTCGATCAGCAGCACCGTGCCGCCCGGCGCGAGGACCTCGGCGGCGTGCCGGAGCGCGGCCACCGGGTCGCCCATGTCGTGCAGGCTGTCGAAGAAGCAGATCAGCCCGTACTGCTCGTCCGGGTAGTCCACGGCGCGCGCCACCGCGAAGGTCGCCCGGTCGGCGACGCTCGCCTCGGTCGCGTTGCGGCGCGCCTCCTCGACCGAGGCCGGGTGCACGTCGAAGCCGAAGAAGCGCGACTGCGGGAAGGCCCTGGCCATCAGCACCGTCGAGTGGCCGAAGCCGGTGCCGATGTCGGCGACGCTGATGCCGGCCTCGAGCTGCTCCACCACGCCGTCGAGCGCGGGCAGCCAGTGCGGCACGAGGTTGGCCTGGTAGCCGTTGCGGTAGAAGGCCGCGACGCCGCACTGCAGCCGCTCGTCGTGCTCGCCCCAGGCCACGCCCTTGCCGGTGCGGAACGCCTCGATCGCCTTCTGCTCGTCGATGAACATCGAGGCCGGAACGTTCCAGGCGGGCGCGATGTACGCCGGGCTGGTGTCGTCGGCCAGCACCACCGCGTGCTCGGGCGAGAGCTCGTAGGTGTCGCTCTCGGCGTGATAGTCGATGTAGCCGCTCGCGGCCTGCGCGTTCAGCCACTCGCGCACGTAGCGCTCCGCGCAGCCGGCGCGGGCTGCCACCTGGCGGGCGCTGAGCGGCCCCGCGCCCGCCATCGCCTTGTACAGGCCGAGCTTGCTGCCCAAGCTGACCATCACGCCCCCGTAGGCGGCAGCGATGTCGCTGATGGCGCGCGCGGCGAAGGCCTCGAGCTTCGCCTGATCGATCGCTGTTGCTTCCACTGTCTCTCTCCTTGATCTGGCGTCCGGGACGCACCGTACGCCCCGGCGATCTTGCGAACCGAGCCGCTGTTCAGCGCGGCACGCCAGCACTGTACCGCCCGGCCGTTCGCCAATCATTCGCCGCCGAGCGCGGGCCGCCGGCCCGCCGCCGAATGTGCGGGGAATGGTGCGCCGCCTGTGCTCGCCCACCTAGACGCACTAAGGCTTCCCTCACATGTGCCTTCGTCTCGACGCCTGATGGAGGGCGCGGCGGCGACTCGGTACAATCAGGCGGGCGCAGCCGGACGGCGCTGGGCTGCGCAGAGCGGAGAAGGGCTTGATGCTGCGACTGTATCTCTTCGGGAGCCCGCGCCTCGAGCGCGACGGGACGGCCCTGCCGCTGCGCCGGAGCAAAGCGCTCGCGCTCCTCGCCTACCTGGCGGTCACCGGGCGCCCCCACAGCCGCGAGAGCCTGCAGGCGCTGCTCTGGTCCGAGTTCCCGGACGCCGACGCGCGCAACAACCTGCGCCGCGAGCTGTCGCAGCTGCGCGCCACTCTCGGCGCGGACGCCCTGCGCACCGACCGCCGGCAGGTCGTGTGGGCCGAGGACGCCGATACCTGGGTGGATGTCGCGGCGTTCACGCGGGAGATCGCCGCCGTTCGCGCGCACACCCACCCGGGCGAGCTCTGCGAGAGCTGCGGGCGGGCCCTGGGCGCGGCCGTGCAGCTGGCCGTGGGCGAGCTGCTCGACGGCTTTCACGTCGCCGACAGCCCGGCGTTCGAGGACTGGCTGTTCTACCAGCGCGAGGAGCTGCTGGCGCAGCTCGGCTGGGCGCTCGAGGCCCTCGTCGAGTGGCACGCGGCGCGGAGCGAGCTCCAGACGGCGCTCTCGCTGGCGCGGCGCTGGCTGAGCCTCGACCCGCTCCTCGAGCAGCCGCGACGCGCCCTGATGCGGCTGCTGGCGCGTGCCGGCCAGCCCGCCGCCGCCCTCCGCCAGTACGAAGAGGCCGCGCGGCTGCTCGCCAGCGAGCTGGGCGCGACGCCGGAGGCAGCCACCACCGCGCTCTACGAGGCTATCAAGGCCGGCGAGCTTGTGCCGGCGCCTGCGGACGCCGCGCGCCGCCCGCCATCAGAGGGAGCTTCCGCCGGCCGCGCGCCGCAGGCCGCCCCCGAGCTGCCGCCGCTGACGAGCTTCGTCGGCCGGCAGGATGAGATCGAGCTCCTCGCCGCCCGGCTCGCCGAGCCCGCCTGCCGCCTGCTGACGCTGGTCGGACCGGGCGGGATCGGGAAGACCCGCCTGGCCGGCGAGGTGGCCGCCCGCTGCGCGCACGCCTTCGCCGACGGCGCGCAGTTCGTGGCCCTGAGCGGCGCGACCGAGCCCGACCACATCCCCGGGGCGGTCGCGGGCGCGCTGGGGCTGCTGCTTACCGGGTCGGGCGCCGGCTGGTCGGATCTCGCCGCGGCCCTGCGCGAGCGCGAGCAGCTCCTGGTCCTCGACAACGTCGAGCAGCTGCTCGATGCGGCGCCGGCACTCGCCGCGCTGCTGCACGCCGCGCCGCGCCTCAAGCTCCTGCTGACCTCGCGCGAGGCGCTCGGCCTGCCTGAGGAGTGGCGCTGGGCGGTGACGGGGCTGGCGCTGCCGGCCGAGGACAGCGCGGCCGACCCGGAGCGGTCCGACGCGGTGCGGCTCTTCCTGGCACGCGCCCGGCAGCGCGGCGCGGCTGTCGGGCGCGACGATCTACCGGCCGTGGCGCGGATCTGCCGGCTCGTCGGCGGGATGCCCCTGGCCATCGAGCTCGCCGCCGCCTGGACGGCGCCCCTCTCCTGCCAGGAGATCGCCGAGGAGATCGCGGGCGGCCTCGACCTCCTGACGGCCCGGCACCAGGTTGTGCAGGAGCGCCACCGCAGCGTGCAGGCGGTCTTCGACCAGACCTGGGCGCGCCTGCCCGTGCCGCTGCAGCGCACCCTGGCGCGGCTCTCGATCTTCCCCGCCGGCTGCACGCGCGAGGCGGCCCTCGCCGTCGCCGACGCGCCGCTCCCGCTCCTCTCCGAGCTGGTGGAGCGCGCGATCCTGCAGCGCAGCGCCGACGGCCGCTACCACATGCACCCGCTGGTGCGCCAGTACGCGGCGCAGCGGCTGCGCGAGACGCCCGCCGAGGAGGACGCGGCCACGGCGGCCTGCGCCCGCCACTACACCGGCTGGCTCGGCGCCGCATTCGACCACGCCTTCGCGGGCGGCGCGGTCGAGATCATCGCGCTGCTGCGCGCCGAGCGCGATAACCTGCGCGGCATCCTGCCGGCCATCCTGGCCCACGCCTCCGGCGAGCCGCTGCGGCGGGTGCTCCAGCTCATCCAGAACGTGTACTTCATCTGCGGCCCGTCCCAGGAGGGGGTGGAGCTGCTGGAGGCCGCCGAGGCCCACCTGCGGAGCCGCGCGCCCACGCCGGAGCAGGAGCTGGTGCGGGCCCACGTGCTCACGAGCCTGGGCTTCTTCGCGCTGCGCCAGGGCCGGCTCGAGGCGGCGTACGGCCACTTCAGCGCCAGCAACGCCCTCTTCGCCGCGCTGGGCGCCGCGCCGCAGATGGGCTCCGCGACCGACCCCGAGCTCGGGCTGGGCATGCTGGCCATGGTCGCCGGCGACTACCGGGCGGCGGGGCGCTACGCGGAGCGCGTGCGGGCGCGGAGCGAGGCCAGCGGGCCGGGGCACAACCAGGCCTACGCCTGGTATCTGCGGGCCGAGGCGGCGCAGGCCCAGGGGCTGCTGGCGGCCGCGCACGCCGCGGCGCGCAAAGCGCTGGCCCTGGCCCATACGAGCGGGGCGATCTGGCTCACGGCCTACGCCCGCAACCAGCTCGGGCAGGTCGCCGCGGCGCTCGGGCGCTACGACGAGGCGGAGGGGCACTTCCAGGCCAGCTACACCAGCCGCGAGGCCTTCCACGACGCCGAGGGGATGGCGCTGGCCCTGCTGGGGATGGCGGAGGTCGCGGCCCGGCGCGGCGAGCACGAGCGCGCGGCGCGGCGGTACCGCGAGAGCCTGGCCTGCTACGCGCAGGCCGGGGACCGCGGCGGGACGGCCCGCGCGCGATTGGGCCTCGGCAGGACCCTGGCCGAGCGCGGCGACTATGCCGCCGCCTGGCGTGAGATCCAGGCCGCGCTGATGGAGGCGCGCGCCCTGGACTTCCAGCACGTCGTGCTCGACGCCCTGGTGCAGGCCGCCGGCGTGCTGGTGGCGAACGGGCGCGCCGCCGAGGCGATCGCCCCGCTCACCCTGGCGCTCGTCCACCCGGCGAGCCGCGCCGACACGACCCGGCTCGCCGAGGACCTGCTCGTCCGCTGCGAGGAGCGCGCGCCCGACTCCTTCGCCGCCTCGGCGGCGCGCGGCCGTGAGGCGGAGCTCGGCGCGCTCGTGGACGAGCTGCTGGCGGTGAGCATCCCCTCCGCTAGCTAGCGGCTCCGGCGCTACGAGGCGCCCGCCCGCGCCGGGAGCTCCGGGACGAACTGGTAGGACGGCTCCTGCTTCTGCCGGCGCAGAATGGCGATGATGATGCGCCACGTCTCGATCAGGCCGTTGGAGGTGTACGGAAGCTCGTGCTTGATGGCGCGGTGCAGGCGCGCCAGCTTGTAGCAGGGCACCCCGGCGTACATGTGGTGCTCGATGTGGTAGTTCATGTGCCAGTAGAGGAACTGCACGACCGGGTTGAGGTAGATGGTGCGCGTGCAGAGGCGGAAGTCCGCGACCTCATCCTGCAGGCCGACGTGCTGCGTGTTGTTGCACAGGAAGAACAGCATGCTCCCGTAGAACGGCGCGAGCGTGATCAGCACCGGCAGCATCCACCAGCCGGTGAACACCGCCTGGACGACGATCAGCGTGTGGCCGGCGAGCAGGATGCGCGCCCAGGTGAAGAGCTCGCGGCGGCGCGCCGGCTTGCTCTCGGGGAAGAGGATGCGCTGCCAGTCGTTCTCGAGCCGCCCGCTGCTGAGCAGAATCCAGCTCTTGCAGCGCGCCAGCAGCCCGAGCGGGTTGACGAACGCGGTGGTGAGGAAGCTCTTCAGCGTGATCTCGACCGGCAGAATGACCTCCATGTCGTCCGGCTGATGGAGGGTGTACTTGTGGTGCTCCTGGTGGCTGGCCCAGAAGTAGACGTGGTTGAGCCCGCCGAGGAAGCTCACCAGGTACAGGAAGAAGCGGTTGAGCCAGCGCGTCCGGAACACCGTGCTGTGGCACAGCTCGTGGAAGGCGTTGACCAGGAACGCGTAGACCGTCCCGTGCAGGAAGAGGCACCCGGCGAGCACGTACCAGCTCCAGTGCAGGGCGGCGTACCACGACAGCGCCCCGGTGGCGAGGATGACGCTGAGATGGCCGAGCGTCTGGGCGAGGCCCCAGGCGTCGCTGCGCTTGTTCAGCTCGGCCAGGAGCGCGCGGTCGATCGGTACGCGGTACCAGTGGATCTTTGCCTGGGCGATTGGCTCACGCTGCGGATCGGACATGACAGCTCCCCCATCACCTGATCGCGGACGTTCGCACGGCGGTCGCGGGCGTCATTCGTGCGGCGGAGCCTATTGTAGCGCAACCGGGTAAGCTGCTACAATACACGCCCGAGCCGTGAGGACGAGTGAGCGGAGCATGCGATGGCTTCCTCAGTTGAATCGGTGACGCTGTGACCGTGCTGATCGACGCCCACGCCCACCTCGACCAGTACGAGGACGTGGTGTTGCCCAAGGTGCTGGAGGAGCTCGAGGCGGAGCGAATCCTGACCGTCAGCGTCGCGGTGGACCCGCCCTCCTACGCCCGCGCCCAGGAGCTCGCCGCGCGGAGCCGCTGGGTGGTGCCGACCTTCGGCGTCCACCCCTGGCGCGCGCCGGACTACGCCGGGCAGCTGGAGGCGCTCCAGCCGCTGATCGACCAGAGCCCGATGCTCGGCGAGCTCGGCCTGGACTACCACTGGGTCGAGGACCGCAGCGCCTTCCCGGCCCAGCGCGCGGTGCTCGAGCACTTCCTGCGCGCCGCCGGCAGCCAGCAGAAGATCGTCAACCTGCACACCAAGGGCGCCGAGGCCGAGATCCTCGCGCTGCTCCGGGCGCACCGCGTCGAGCGCGCGATCGTCCACTGGTACTCCGGCCCGCTCGATGTAGCCGCGGAGCTGGCCGACCGGGGCGCGTACTTCACCATCGGCGTCGAGGTCCACACCTCGCCCCTCGTGCAGGAGCTGGCCCGGCGCCTGCCGGAGCGCCTGCTGCTCACCGAGACCGACAACCCGAGCGGCGTGGAGTGGCTGGCGGGCGAGCTGGGGATGCCGCACCACCTCCCGCCGGTCATCGCGGAGCTGGCGCGGCTGCGCGGCGTGGAGCCGGAGGAGCTGAAGGAGACGGTGCGGGCGAACTTCCGGCGGCTGCTGGCCGACGACCCGCGCCTGGCGGGCGTGGCGGCGCTGGTCGATGGGGCGGGCTCGGCGGCCTCGCTTCACCAGTAGCGACACGCGGACCCAAGGTGATGTCTCAGACACTTCGTTTTCCAGATGCGGTGCCCGAGCTCTTCGGGGACCTGGTGTACCTCCGCGAGCTCACAGAGGACGACGTGCCCGCGTGGTTTGAGCGCGCGTCTGACCCTGAGTCCGCCGCGCTGGCTGGCGATCCCATCCCAGAGTCGATCGATATGGGCTTTCGATGGCTCCAGCGCCATCGGGAGCGGTTTCGCCAGCAGACGGGTATTCGGTGGGCGATCGTGCCGAAGGGCTCGACCGGTAGCGTGGGCACAATCGGGCTGTCGATCACGTCCAGAGAGAGGCGCGTTGCGGAGCTAGGGATTGTCATCGGACGCGCCTACTGGGGCAGGGGCATCGGCACCTCCGCCGCGCGCCTGGTCACAGACTATGCGTTCAGCACGCTCGGCTTGGCTGAGATTCAGGCTGAAGTGCTCCAGCGCAACCGGGCCTCCCAGCGCCTTCTCGAGAAAGTGGGCTTCAAGCTCCTGCGCGCCATCCCAGGCGACCCGCATTCGGACACCGACGCCGAGGATTGCTTCCTGTTCGTTCTTTCCAGCCGGGACAGGGCTTCCGCCTAGCAGCGGCGAGCTACCAGAGCGGCGCGGCCGGCGCTCGGCCGCGCCGCTCAGCCGTGTGCGGTCACAGGTACAGCGCCGGCAGCCCGTGGTTGAACTCATCCCCCTCGATGCGGTCGCACACATAGTTGCGCCTCGGGTCGTAGTCGCGCCCATCGAGGGCGCCCGAGCGTGGCCCGTACATGTGCACCGAGATCGCCAGCTTCCCAGACCGGTTCGTCACCCGGTGAATGCCGGCGTCGTACGCCCCGACCGTTGACGCGCCGTCCTCCGGGTACCACTGCCGCTGCCACTCCTTGCGCAGGTGCGCGACGTCCGCCGCGCGGTCCTCGTCGACGCGAACATACCGCTCCTCGCCCAGTGTCCCGAGGACGCACTGGTACGCTCCCCACGCCGTGTGGTCGTGAATCGGCGTCGCGGCGCCGGATGGCCAGACGAAGACCTGCAGGCAGGTTGTCGCCTCGCGCGACCCATACGTCGCGACCACGATCGGCTCAGAGGAGCGCACATGCGATGTGGCGTGGGGGAGAATGTGCGTTAGGACGAACTTTGGCTCACGCGTGATATATTTCAGAAAGCGTCGCGCCTCATCCAGCGTCATCTGCGGTATCTCGGCCCACATACGTTCCATTGCGCTCATCTCGCACCCCGATCTCGCTATTCCTCTTCCCGCCTGCATCTCGAAAGCCCGCCTTATTGGCCGCTTCACAGAATAGTCGTTCGGCGCCGCCCGAAATCGACATCTTGGCCGGCGAGATCGGCGTCTGCGTAGCCGGAGTGGAGTGATTCCCTTCCCCGAGATCCTGCTCCACGCCCGCGATGAGGCGCTGGCGGCGGGTCCGCGCCCCGCGCCGTACGGAAGCGCCGTAGCGCGCATCACAGCGCGCTGAGGTACAATCGTTCTCGTCGCGCCCGAACTGTTTCCCCACCACAGCACGGCGGCGGTGACGCTCCCCGGGCGGAGCAGCGCCTCGGGGCCGGCAGAACAGCAGGAGGAGCTCGAAGTGACCACCGAACCGCTAGACCCGCAGGCCGTCCGCCGCGCATGCCGCCGCTTCCTGACCCACCACTACCGCCAGTCGCCGCGCGACGTGCTGGCCGACCTCGCGGCCTTCGCCGACCCCGAGCTCGAGAGCGACACCTACGGCGCCGGCCCGCTGATCGCCGACTTCGAGGCCGAGATCGCCGCGCTGCTGGGCAAGGAGGCCGCCGTGTTCCTGCCCAGCGGCACCATGGCCCAGCCGATCGCCCTGCGCATCTGGGCCGACCGCGCCCGGAACCACGCCGTCGCGTTCCACCCCACCTGCCACCTCGAGCTGCACGAGCAGAGCGGCTACCGCGTGCTGCACGGCCTCCGCGGCGTGCTCGTCGGCAGCCCGCACCGCCCGCTCACCCGCGCCGACCTGGACGGCGTGCGCGAGCCGGTGAGCGCGCTGCTGCTGGAGCTGCCGCAGCGGGAGATCGGCGGCCAGCTGCCCGCCTGGGAGGAGCTCGAGGCCCAGTGCGCCTGGGCGCGCGAGCGGGGGGCCAGGCTCCACCTGGACGGCGCGCGGCTGTGGGAGTGCCGGCCGTTCTACGGGCGCGAGTACGCGGAGATCGCCGGGCTGTTCGACAGCGTCTACGTCTCGTTCTACAAGACGCTGGGGGGCATCGCGGGCGCCGCGCTGGCCGGGCCTGCCGACCTGATCGCGGAGGCGCGCATCTGGCAGCGGCGCCAGGGGGGAAACCTGGTGCGCCTGTTCCCCTACGTCCTCTCCGCCCGCAGGGCGCTCGCCGAGCGGCTGGGGCGCATTGAGGCCTACGTGACCCACGCGCGGCAGGTGGCCGCGGCGCTCGCCGCCCTGCCCGAGCTCACGCTGCAGCCCGACCCGCCGCACACGAACATGTTCCACCTGTTCATCAGGGGCGACCGGGGTGCGCTGGAGCGGGCGCTGCTGGAGGTGGCCGCCGAGACGGGCGTGTGGCTGTTCCACCCCCTGCGGCCGTGCCAGGTGCCGGGGCACTGGGTGACGGAGTGGGTGGTGGGCGACGCCGGCCTCGACGTGTCGCCGGAGGAGACGGCCGGCCTGCTGCGCGAGGTGCTGCGCCGCGCGGCGTAGGTGCCGGCGGCACTGGCCCGCTTCGACCACCGATCGGGGCTGTGCAGCCCAGGAGCGGCAGCTGAATCGAGGTGTCGGTGCGAGCCGAAGGGGCGAGGCGCCTCAGCGCCTGGGCTTCACGCGCCCGTGTCCCGCGGCGCGCGGACGTTGAGCGACGCGAGCCGCTGCCGCGCTCCCAAACGCACTCCCGCTGGAATCTTGGGAGAGCCGTATCGAGGGCGCGGATACGCTCCCGAGTTCGCAGATCTTCAGGCTTCTTGACGGAGAAAGCTAAGACGCGACGAGTCTTTGTCTTCCGCTTTCGCTGATTTCCCAGATCCCACGTGGTGAGTCGGTCTTCAGCAAGCCTTCCTTCACCATGGCGTTGCGTGCCCACTGAGCCGCGTTGCGCCATCGGCTCTCGCTTGGATCGGAGTTGAGCGGCTGGTAATCCACTTCGGTGAGCCGGTCACGCATGAGCTCCTCGACTCTATTCAGCACATCAGCCACGCGCGCTCGGCCACCAAGCCGTCCAGAGCACGTAAGATCGGCTGGTAATAAGCTGCCTCAGGGGTGCGTATGCCGCGCTGGAGCCGGCTGTGCACGCTACGTTGAACTGGCGTCTCTACAAGACTTGTTGCCGGTATATCGGTTACCGAAATTGGGCTGAATCCTGGATCGGGTTCGGAGTTCATGTCGTTCATCTGCTGCAGATCCAACCCTGTACCTGGCACATCAACGACGGTGAACCACTCGTCACGCAGATCCGCGACTTTGGCTCGGAAATCTGTGAGTAATCCGACGCGCTCGAGGAGTTCTCGAGCTCGGTCGTAGTCACGCTCCTCAAACGCTTTGGCCCCTGAGCGGTTGACAAGGTCTATGGCAGACTCGATCTCCTCCAGGAGCGTTTCAAATGCCGCGTGGACTTTGGTAGTAGGTGGTTCCATGATGGGTGCTCCATATCACTATCGACGACGAGATGATTGTGGCTGTGCTGTTACCGGCGCAGGTACCCAGAAACAGCTCTGTTCACCGGTTTGCTGCCCACTACACGCTCTACCACTAACTCCGAAGGAATATCGCGCAGAAATCGGCTGAGATCCTTCGGATACCCCTTCCAGGTTGCCACTCGTGAGAGACAGAGGCGCCGCTTGGCCCGCGTCATCGCGACGTAGAGAATACGCCGCTCTTCCTCGATTTCTTCAGCGGTTCGGGATAAGAATGATGGAATACAACCCTCCTCTGCGCCCACGATGAAGACCAGTGGCCACTCCTTGCCCTTTGCCGCGTGGATCGTCATGAGGCTTACCCGCTCGTGGCCCCCCTCGCGGTAGTCGATACTCGTCGCTAGCTCCACGTAGCGCAGGAAGGATGTCAGACTCCGATCCTGGTCTTGGAATGTGCGGCGGAAGAGGGCCAGGGCATCCTGCCAGCGCTGCACCAGCTCTGACCAGCGGCGATCTTCGTCCGGGTCATCGCTTGGTAGCCTCTTGAGCCAGCGCTCATGATCGTCCAGATCCCACACGTCGGAGACGTGCTCACGTAACTGCTCGCATAGGCTGTTGCCGGCTGCTAGCTCCAAGGCGCGACTCCCGGCTTGTGC
This sequence comes from uncultured Roseiflexaceae bacterium, assembly GCA_937974195.1. Lineage (GTDB taxonomy): Bacteria > Chloroflexota > Chloroflexia > Chloroflexales > Roseiflexaceae > CALJIC01. The sequence continues at coordinate 26,084 of CALJIC010000306.1, forward strand.
GAGCAGCAGGTTGTAGTCGTGCAGTGGCACTCCGCTGGCACGAATCCCGAGCGCGACGAGCGGCAGCACCTCGGGCGCAATATCTATCTCACGTTCTCGGTCGAGCACATCCAGAAGCTTGAAGAAGACCTGCGCGTTGAGCCGCACGTCATCGAGCGCCCGGTGACTCTGCTTAACATTAAATCCGAAGTGCTGTGCGAGGATCTGGAGCTTGTGTGAATTGTCAGGGAGCAAGCGCCGTGCAAGCTTGCACGTATCGATCAGCGGGCCGCTTGGTGGGCATAGTCCCAAGTCGCGGGCGACGCGAGTCAAAACCTGGTGATCGAACTGCTCAATGTTATGCCCCACCAGGGTTGCGTCGCCGAGAAAGGATAGGAAGGCTGGCAGGACATCGGCGATAGGCGGCTGGTTTCTGACAACCTCCTCAATGATGCCGTGAACTGCGCTTGCAGCGGGTGGAATCCGTCCTTCAGGACGCACCAACTGATCGAATTCACGCTGTGTCGGCTGGCCGGCTTTCACCTCGATCGCTGCCATCTCCAGGATTTCTGTCGTTCGTATATGCGTGCCGGTCGTCTCCAAGTCGTACAATACGAAGGCCCCATCGCGGAGCTTTTCGTATGACATCAGGAGCATCTGGCCGATGCGCCACGCTTGGGTGCTGATACTGTACGCCAGTGTGCGGAGCGTTGTCTCGTAGACAGCTAGCCCAAAGCCGTTGCGGTCTGCTCGCCGCGCCACCCCGAGCGTGATGACGAAGGCCTCCTCTGTCTGGGGCGCTTGCTGCGCCCGGATCTCTGCGGGGTATTGCAGGTAGTGCTTCAGCACGTGCGCGAGGATCACCGCGCCCGCGACGCTGTCGATCGTGCCGTCGTGGACAAGCACGATCGGGCGCTTCTCGGCGATGGCCTTCCGCAGGAGGTCAACGGGACCACGCAGCGGCTGCGCGAGTGTTTCGAGAATGCCCTTCAGATGCTCACGGGTAGCGCGGGCGATCGGGTTGCGCCGGCCTTTGAGGATGGTAAGCAGCCGTTGAACGATGACGTCGATTGGTTCGTGGGTGACTGCGGCCAGCTCCACGTCGAAGATGGAGATAAAGTCCTTGATGAGCGTGCGCGTCAGCGGGCTGACGTGCTCGGAGTAGGCGTCGATGCGCCGCGCCAGGGCAGTGAGACTCAACCCCTTTGTGTTGGCGAGCCGTCGCAGGTGCGCCATGGTCACCTCGTCGACGAGCACTCGTGGCCAGTGCAGTGATGGCTCGAAGGTCTCATCGACAAGGGACTGCATCAGGGAGAGGTATCGAATCACCGCCTGGACGTCCGGGTCGTCGAAGAAGCGGTTCTCCTGGACGCGCTGCAGCGGGATGCCCTCGCGCAGCAGTGTTTCCTCCAGGATGTCGGCACGCCAGTTCATCCGGTAGAGGACGGCGATATCGCTGTATGCATAACGGCCGGTCTTTCTGGCATTCTGGATCTGCCGCGCCAACCACTCGGCTTCGGTCCACGCATCCTCACACGTGACGATGTCGATCGGTAGTTCGTCCGGGCGCACCGCGACAGCCCTCACATGCCCGCCTCCAGCGGTGATGAGGTGCTGTGCCGCGCGGACCAGATTGCCGGCTGAACGGTAGTTCTCCTCAAGTGTGAACACCGATGGCCGGTAGCGGCGACGATACTCGCGGATCATGCGGCCTGCGTCGGCGTCGCGCCACCCATAGATTGCCTGGTTGGGATCCGCCACGACCATCACCTGACGATTCGGCATGATCGGAGGTATGTAACGGGTAAGGAAGTGGAACTGTTCCGGCGAGAGGTCGTGGTACTCGTCCACAAAGACGTAGCGGATATTCTTGCGGATGTCTGCTGCAACCAGGTAATGGTCAAGCAGCTCTATACCCCCCAGAATGAGGTCATCGAAGTCCAGCGCCCCATCTTCTTTGAGGAGCTGCTGGTACGCCTCGTCGATCTTTGCGATATCTTCGCCGCTCAGCCCGCCATGGCTCTGAAACGCTCTGTCAGCGATTCCCCGCCGCTTGTGCCGGCTGATGGCATCTTTGACCGCCATCAGCGTCGCCCGGCTGTCGAGAGACCGGCCGATGCTCGCTGCGGCCAAGCGCAGTATCTCTTCCTGGCGCTGCGCGTCGTAGATCTTGAATGATGGCTCTAACCCGATCGCCGAGCCGTGATCTTCGAGAAGCTGATTGCAGATCGTGTGGATCGTGCCGATGCGGATGCCCTGAACGTTGTTCGATAGCCGATCTTCTAGACGCTCGTCGAGCTCACGTGCCGCTTTCTCAGTAAACGTCATCACGACGATGCGCTCGGGCTCCGTCATGTGGCGCTCGAGCAGATAGCTGACCCGTTCGGTGATGACACGCGTCTTCCCGCTGCCAGGCCCTGCCAGTACGAGCATGTGCCCGTTCTGTGGAGCGTACTCGATGATCCTGCGTTGCTGGATGGAGAGTTGGTCGTTCATCGACGTTTCGGTTGTTCGAACGGCGCTCCGTGTCGCCTAGCTGTGAGTTCTATCTCGTGTCGCCCCTCCGTGTGGATCGGCGACGCTGCGCCTGCACGCGCGCAGCGTGCTTGTGGCCCATCGCGGCGCCGGTGTGATCCTGTACATCAGCTGGCAGGTCAGCCGCGAATGGCTCGCGACGTTCAGCCGTCCATGCACCGGTCTAGTGCTGGCCTCACTCCTCGCGCTCCCCCCGGATCGCCTTGAGATCGGCGCTGCTTAGGCCGTACAGCCGCGCCACGCGCTCGTCGATCTCGGCCTCCCACTCCTTCACCTGCGGCCCCTGGCCCTTCGCGTCCAGGCACTGCTGCGCCAGCGCCGCGATCGCCGCGCGCTCGTCGGCGGGGGTGTGGGGGATGGGGAGTTGTTTGAAATTCACCCATTGGAGCATAACGCGTCCGCCTTGATTCTCGTTGCCGAGCACGGCACAAATCTGCTTGGTATATGCCCAAGCCGGCGCTGAATTCAGCACTGCTAAGAGGTAAATCATCAAGTGGTACTATAAGGCTTTATTGTTCGTGTAAACACCAGCTTCATCGCTGCTCGATGCAATCCGCGATGCTACTCCAACCCCGTAAGTGGAAGTAGCCGACCGAGATGTCGATGCCGGTCGCGTTGTTGGAGAGCGTTGTGCGCAGCGCCGGAAGCAAGTGCTGATCGATGTTATCGAAGATATTGGGCATAGTGACCTGATGAGAAACTATTGTGACGTTCGTATTCTACTGGATGGGGGTGTCCACAAAAGCGCCTATATTAAGTGACAAGGGCGATATGACACGAGGATTTCACACCGGGCAGATCAGGTTGAACGGGCAGGTGTCGCAGTGGGGGCCGAAGGCGGGCTCCCAGCGGCCGGCGCGCATCTGCTCCAGCAGCGCGTCGATCTTGGCGGTGTGGCTGCCGAGCACCTTGGGGCTCGGGCGCGCCGCGCGCAGCTCGCCCGTCGCCGTGTAGTGGATCGCGATCTCCCCCTCCGAGCCGCGCAGCGCCCGCTGCGCCAGCGCGTAGAGCATCACCCGCTCGCTCAGGTGGTCGCCCTCGCCCGGCCGCCCCGAGCGCGTCCACACCCAGCGCTCCCGGCCGCCCGCCCGCTCCACCCGGTCCACCCGCACCTCGATCGCACCGGCCGGCCGCTCGACCACCACGCGCCGGTCGACGGCCTCCGGCGCCAGCCGCCCCTCCCGCAGCTCGTCCCACACGCCGCGCACGTGCCGCCACGCCTCGGCCGCGTAGTCCTCGGCGTACAGCACGCCCTCGAGCTCGTACCGCTGGAGCTGGCCGGAGAGCATCGCCCGCAGCTCGCCCTCCGCCGGAGCCCTGCCGCCGCGCGCCCGCTCCAGCAGCTGCTTGACCGTCTCGCGGATGGCCTGGTGCATCCGCAGGTAGGGCGACTGGTCGTCGTAGAGCTGGTAGACGTACTGGTACAGGAAGCGCCGCCGGCATCCGTCCAGGTCGATGCTCGAGGCCGGCAGCGGCATGCGCGGCGGCGGCGTGGCCGTCAGCCGCACCTCCAGCGGCGGCGCCGGGCACCCCTCGGCCGCCGGGACCGCCCGCACCGGCCAGGGCGCGCCGGCGCCATCCGGCCCGCCCGGCAGCAGCGACGAGCGCTCGGCCACCCGCGGCTCGCCGTTCGACTTCCGCCCGCCGTCGAGCGAGAGCACCAGCACCAGCCGGTCGCGGGCGCGGGTCATCGCCACGTACAGCAGGTAGCGCTCCTCCTGCTCCTCGCCCTCGGGAAGGCCGCGCACGAGCCCGCTCGGCTGCGGCAGGCCCGCCCGGCCGCCCTTCGCCGGGAACTGCCCCTCCTGCAGGTGCGGGATGTAGACGACCGGGAACTCCAGCCCCTTGGCGGCGTGGACGGTCATCACGCGCACGACGTCCGGCCGCCCGGCGATCGCCTGGGTCGACGTGGCGCCGGCCGCCCGCAGCGTGCGCACGTACTCGATGAAGTGCGCCGCGCCGCGCTCGTCCGGGGGCGCCTGGCGCACGAAGTTGCGCGCGGTGGTCAGCAGCCGCCCGAGGTGGGCCAGCTCCCGCTGCGCCGCGCCGTCGTCCTGCCCGGCGCGCGCCAGCCGCCGCCGCATCGCTTCGCTGTGCTGGAAGAGGTACGCCGCCAGCACCTGCCAGGCGTCGTCGTACGCCTCCAGCGCCGCCACCACCCCGTGGAGCCGCGCCAGAGCGTCGCGGGCGGCCGGGCTCAGCTGCGCCAGGATCTCCGGGTCGCGCGCCGCGCGCAGCAGCGACTGGTTGGTCCGGCGGGCGAGGCCGGCCAGACGGTTCAGCTCGGCCGGCCCCAGCCGGTGCTCGTCGATCGTCAGCGCGCGCAGCAGCCCGGCGCTGTCGGACCCCCGCACCAGGGCGCAGATCGCCAGCGCGTCCTTGACCTCGGCGGTGTCGAACACGTCGCGGATGCTGTCGACCGGGATGCCGTGCGCCTCGAGCGCCGCCGCGAGCTGCAGGGCGTGGTCGTTCTTGCGGCACAGCACCGCGTGGTCGCGGAAGCGCCAGCGCCGCCGCGGGCGGTATCGCGCGTCCCGGCGGACGGCCGCGGGCTTCCCGTGCGCCCGCACGGAGCGGCGGTGCCAGCCGACACATCCCGGCCGCGCCAGGGCGCGCTTCCCGACCCGCCGCAGGATGTCGTGGGCGATCGCGGCGTACTCGTCGCTCCGGGTCGGCGCCACCCACTCGACGACGCGCTGCCCGCGGCCGCAGCCGCGCTGGGCCTGGAGCGGCGGGCGCTCGGGGGCGCGCGGGTCGCCGGCCATCACCGCCTGGGCGGCATCGAGGATCGGCTGCAGCGAGCGGTAGTTGCGCGTCAGGTGCGCCACCGTCGCGCCGGGGAAGCGCTCGGCGAACTGGTCCAGGTTCGCGGCCGAGGCGCCGCGGAAGCGGTAGATGCTCTGCCAGGCGTCGCCCACCGCCCACACCCGCCCGCGCCCGCCGTCCAGCAGGCGCACCAGCTCGCCCGAGGCGTAGTTGATGTCCTGGAACTCGTCCACCAGGATGTACTCGTACTGCGCCCGCAGCTCGGCGGCGATGTCCGGGTCGCGCAGCGCCGCGCAGGCCAGCACGATCAGGTCGCCGTAGTCGAGCGCGCCGTTCTGGCGCAGGATCGCCTCGTAGCGCGGGTAGACGGCCGCCAGCTCGCGCAGGGCCGCGGCCTGCCTGGCGGCCTTCTCGCGCGCCTGCTGGTCCTTCTTCGTCCCGCCGCTGTGCTCCGTCTCGGCCAGCCGCACGATGCGCTCCGCCTCGGCCTCCGCCAGCGCGGCGTACTCCTCCGGCGTGCGCAGCTCGTCCTTGATGCGGCTGATGGCCTGGATGATCGCCAGCAGGTGGCGCGACGGGCTGCGGATGTCCTTGAAGTGGTCGAGCTCGAGGGCCGCCAGGTTGCGCTGCAGCAGCAGGTACAGGTCGCCGGTGTCGAGCAGCCGCACGTCGAGCGGGAGGCCCAGGCGCGGCCCGTAGCTGCGCAGGACGTTCAGCCCCCAGGCGTGGAAGGTGCTGATGTCGACCCGCCCGGCCAGCGCGGGCCGCTCGCGACGCAGCGCCGCCACGATCCGCCCGCGCATCTCGTCGGCCGCCTTGTTCGAGAAGGTCAGCGCCAGGATGCTGGCCGGGTCGACGCCCTTCCGCACCAGGCTGAGGTACTTGGCGACGATGCTGCGGGTCTTGCCGGTGCCGGGGCCGGCGGCCAGCAGCAGCGGCAGCGGCGCCTCGACCGCCGCCTGCTGCTCGGGGTCGGGCGGCAGGTGGGCGCCGGCGGCGTGCAGCTCGGCCCTGAGTGCGAGCGGCTCGACGCAGCAGACGTTGATGAGCTGGGCCTGCAGCGCGTCCGGCGAGACGCCGAAGCGCGCGGCGAGGTCGGCGAGCTGCCAGCCCGGCTGCTGCACCGCGCGCCACAGCTCGTCGGCGGGGATCAGCAGCTCGAGCGCGAACAGGTTGGCCTCCTGCTCGTGCCGCTCGCGGGTGTTGTAGCTCTGCACCGCGCTGTCGGCCGCGCTCGTGCCCGACGCCCGCTCGTCCAGGGTCTCGTCGGTGTCGAGGAACCCGCCGGCGTGCAGCCCCTCGAGCGCCACGTGGCCGAGCTCGTGGGCGATCACGAAGCGCTGGCGGGCCGGCGGGAGGTCGCGCCGGACGCGGATGACCTGCAGCTCCGGCTCGACCTTGCCCTGCACGCCCTCGCTCAGCGTGTCGGTCGGCACGACGGTGAGCTCAAAGACGCACTCGGCCAGCTCCTCCAGGTCGAGCGGCAGCAGGTTCAGCGGGGATGCGCGCTCGATGTAGCTCTGCCGGACCTCGGCGGCGAAGGTGCGGATCTGCTGCCAGCGAACGCTCATGGCACTGTATCGCCCCAGGCATCGCGCTGCTCCGGGGTGGGGTGGCTCTCGGCGAAGGCCTGGGCGAAGCTCACCACCGGCTCCTCCGCCTCGACGGTCCCGTCGGCGGCGCTCAGCCGCGCGCCTGTGACCTGCGGCGGCGGGGCGCTGAGCGCGGCCTGGACCGTGGCGACCTGCTCCTGGAGCAGGTCGGCCAGCTGCTGCACCAGGCGCTGCGGGATGGTGTCGGCCGCCACTTTGCCGCGCTCGATGCGCGCGAGCACATCCACCGGCAGCCTGAGCTGGCGCGCGAGCCGCCCCACCGTCAGCCTGCGCGCGCTGCGCAGCTGGGTGAGGTTTCGCACTGGCTGGCTCCAGCGCTCGCGCGCCCGGGCGAGGACGGCATCGGCGCGGGCCTCCTGCTCGGGCGTCAGCGCCGCCGGCGCATCCAGCTCGCCGAGCGTGAGGTTGAACTCAAGGAACGCGCGCAGCTCGGCGCGGGTGGCCTCCGGCTCGCCGGCAACGAACTGGTCGAGCGAGATCTGCTGCCCCGACTCGAGCAGCTCCTCGTAGCGCAGCGCCGCCTCGATGAAGTAACGCCGCTCGTCCATCTTCAGGCTCCCTCCACCAGCTCGCGGCGCAGGCGCTCGACCACCCGGTTGTAGATGTGGGTCACGTTCGACGGCGACATCCCTAGCTGCCTGGCGATCTCTTTCCCCGGCACGCCCTCGAGGCGCATCCGAATCACGTCCTGGTCGCGCACCGGCAGGCGGGCGATGGCCTTGTGCAGCCGGGCGCGGAGCTGCTCCTCGGCGAACTCCTCGGCCAGCCGCGCCGGCGTGACGTCCTCGATCTGCTCGTGGCGGGGGCGGCCGTCCTCCCCGGCAGGCGCGTCCAGGCTCACACTGGCAGATAAGGCGGCCATCCGGCCGTATTTTCGCTGCAGCTCGAACACCACGCGGTTGGTGACCGAGGAGATGTAGGAGCCGAACTTCTGCTCCATGCTGCGGAAGCCGGGGCTGTGCAGGTCGCGGTGGAGCTGCTCGATGATCGCCAGCAGCGCCTCGTCGACCGCGTCGTCGCCGTAGATGCGCAGGCGGTTGGCGCGGCCCAGGAGGTAGTTGCGCATCGCCAGGATGACGCTGTCGAGGTCCGCCTGGAGCTCGGGGGTGAGCGTGCCGCCGGCGGTGAGTGTGGCGCGCAGACGCTGGATCTTCGGCTGGCACTCGGCGACGACGTCGAGCCAGGTACGACTCTGTCCCATGGGAAATGCCTTATTGGAGCGGTGGGAGAAGCACCGCGGTGCTTGCTGCGCGTTCATCGTACGCGTCTACGGCTGTGCGTGTCAATAAAAGGAAGTTAACAATCGCGTTCGATCCTGTACGAAATTCGCTTCTTTCTCACGCCTTATCGGCACGGTAAAGAGTGTGGAATGTGTGTTGTGAGGTGTGAGATGTCGCTGTCTGTTCGGCTGACCCACCACGCGCGCACCCGGCAGGCGCAGCGCAATGTGAGCGATGACGATGTAGCCTTCGTGCTGGACCACGGCCGGGGAATTCGCAGCGGCGGCGCGCTGCACGTCTTTCTCGGCCGGCGCGACATGCCGAAGGAGCCCGAGCTCTACCGGCGGTACGCCCACCTCGAAGGGGTCGTGCTGGTGCTGGACGACACCGGCGACGCGCCGGTGCTCCTGACGGTCTACCGCAACCGCGGCGGCCTGAAGGCCATCCGCGCGAAGGCCAAGCATCGCCGCACCCCGCTGCGCCGCTACGGCCGGCCGGACCGCCTGCCGGCTGACGAGAGGCGAGCGGCGTGAGCCTGTCGGGAGCGCGCGGCCTCATCCGCGACTCGTGCCCGCGGTGAAGCGCAGCCTCGTGCGGCCTCCGAGCCTGCCGGTGCGCCAGGTGCTATACTGCACCCGCACGGCTCGAACGCAGGAAAGGAGCGCCCATGAGCACCCTCGCCGCCCATATCCAGGAGACACGGCTGGTCGACACGCACGAGCACCTGAGCAGCGAGCGCGCCTTTCTGGAGGAGGGGCCCGACCTGCTCCAGGACCTGTTCGGCAACTACGTCGAGGCCGACCTGCGCGTGGCGGGGGCGAGCGAGGCCGCGGTGCAGCGCCTGCTCGACGCCTCGGACCCCGACCTCGCCGGACGCTTCGCCGGCATCCGCGACGCCTGGGAGCGCTGCAGGCACACCGGCTACGGTGAGGCGGTGCGCCTGATCGCGCGCCTGGTCTACGGCATCGAGGAGATCACGCCCGAGGCGCTCGAGGCGGCGCGCGGCCGCAACCAGGAGCTGCGCAGGCCAGGCGAGCGCCTGCGCCTGCTGCGCGACGTCGCCCGCCTCGACCACGTGCAGATCGACAACTTCACTTGGCAGTGCCCGCCCGACCCCTCCGGGGCCGACTTCTTCCTCTACGACCTGTCGTGGGTCGGCTTCTGCCGGGGCGACGTCGATCCCCAGGCGATCTACGACGAGGTCGGGGTGGCGGTCGAGGGCATCGACGACCTGCGGCGGGCGATCGAGGCGCTGTTCGCCAAGCACGGCCCGCTGGCGATCGCCGTCAAGACGCAGCACGCCTACAATCGCACGCTGCTGTGGCAGGAGCGCAGCGACGCGGATGCCGAGCGCGCGCTGCTGCGGCTGCTGGGCGGCGAGGAGCTGAGCGAGGCCGAGTGGCTGTGCCTGGGCGACTGGTGCACGGCGCGCGGGGTCGAGCAGGCGATCGCCTATAATCTGCCGTTCAAGATCCACACCGGCTACTACGCCGGCTGGGGCAGGATGCCGGTCGAGCGCATCCGCCCCGGCCACCTGTGCGCGCTGCTGATGCGCTACCCCGAGGCGCGCTTCGTCCTGATGCACATCGGCTACCCCTACAGCGACGAGCTCGTGGCGCTTGTCAAGCACTTCCCGAACGCCTACATGGACATGTGCTGGGCCTGGAGCATCGACCCGTACGGCGCGAGCGATGCGCTGCGGCGGGCGATTCACGCCGCGCCCGCCCACAAGGTGTTCGCGTTCGGCGGGGATACCTTCTGGCCGTCGGCGGCGGTGGCCTATGCGTCGCAGGCGCGCACCTGGCTCACCCGCACACTCCAGGCCGAGGTGGACGACGGGCTGCTGAGCGAGCGCGAGGCGATCGCGCTGGCCACGCGCCTGATGCGCCAGAACCAGCTCGATTGCTTCGATGTGGCGGGGCGGCGGGCGGCGCTGCTCGCCGCCGCCGGTGCGACGGGTTAGAGCCACGAACTTCGACCCCGCCATATAGGGGCGGACACGCTCTGCGAGGATGCCCGCGGCATTCGACAGCTTGCCGCAGCAGGTCCGGCGCTGACAGCTCGCTCGCACTTCCGCCCACCGCGCAGGCAGCATGTCGCGGGCACCAAGTCGGGGGTACGGGGCGGCCTGCGGCATAACCCTGTGGCGCGCGACGAACTCGGTGATAGTTCGGAATCGCCGTGCTATACTCAGCCTGTCAACAAACCGCGTGACCGAGCGTGCTCACATGGCCGTCAACAACAGCTGGCGAATCCTGGCTTCGACATCGCGCCCGCCGCTCACTGTGGCCCCGCTGAGCGCTGGTCCACGCGCCGAGCCATAGCCTGTGTCGGCCTCGCTGCAGGCGCTCCCTCCGCGAACAGATCTTGAGTCCAATCATAGCCCTTGGCTCGTCTGGCGCTCGCGCCCATACGGTTGGGTGCGGGCGCCAGACGAGCCTTAAGCAGGAGGTAGCGATGCCCTCACCGTTCACCCCACGATCCGGCCGCGGCCTGACGAACCTGCTCCTCTTCCTAATCCTCGGCGTGCTGCTCTCCAGCCAGGCCCGCGCCCAATCCGAGCCGCCGACGCTCCAGGCGCTGGCCGGCACCGGCTTCACCTACCAGGGCGAGCTCAAGAACGCCAGCGGCCTGGTCAACGCGACCTGCGACTTCCAGTTTAGCCTCTGGGACGCCCCAAGCGCCGGCGCCCAACTCGGCGCGACTCAGGCGGTGACGGGGGTGAGCGTCAGCGAGGGCCTGTTCACCGTGCAACTGAACGGCGCGGGCCAGTTCGGCGCGAGCGCCTTCAGCGGCCAAGGGCGCTGGCTGCAGATCGCGGTGCGCTGCCCGGGCGACACCGTCTTCACCACCCTCAGCCCGCGCCAGCCGATCTCAGCCACGCCCTACGCTCTGGCTATGCCGGGGCTGCGCACTGAGCAGAACGCTACCAGCGCGAATATCGTGGGTGGCGCCGAGGGCAACAGCGTGACGGCTGGAGTTGTGGGCGCCACGCTCAGCGGCGGAGGGGCCGATAGCTTCCTCCAGCAGATCAGCGACGACTACGGCACGATCGGTGGCGGGCGCGGCAACAGCGCCGGCGACGGCGCTGGCACCGCCAGCGATGCGATCGGTGCTACAGTCGGCGGCGGCGAGGGCAACGCGGCCTCCAACTCCTATACCACAGTTGGCGGCGGGCAGGGTAACCAAGCCTCCGGTCCCTATGCCACCATCTCCGGCGGCCTGAACAACAGCGCGGACCTATCCAGCGCCACGGTCGGCGGCGGCGAGGGCAACCAAGCCTCCAACTCCTATGCTACAGTCGGCGGTGGCGAAGGCAACACGGCCACCGGCGCCTACGCCACCATCCCCGGCGGCCAGAACAACAGCGCGGGCCCATACAGCATGGCCGCGGGGCGGCGGGCCAAGGCGCTCAACACCGGCTCGTTTGTCTGGGCCGACAGCACCGACGCCGATTTCTCGTCCACCGCCGACAACCAGTTCGCCATCCGCGCCGCCAATGGTATGTTCATCGCCAACGACGCCGGCGGCGCGAAGGTGGTGCCGGTCGGCACGCGCTACCGCGACAACTCGATCGTCGCCTGGGCTCGCGTCACCGCCGCCGGCGGGCTGGATACCAACTTCAATGTCGCGTCGGTAGCACGATGCACGAACAACATGGGCGTGGTCATCCCGGCCGGGTGCTACAGGTTCACGCTCAACAGCTCGCTCTCCAGCGGCTTCAGCCTGGTGCCGATCGTGACCATCGAGCTCGACCCGGATGGGAGCGGTAATCCGCCTGCCGGCGTGGCGAATGTGCGCTTCGTCGCGACCAACCAGGTGGCGGCGGGCAACACGTTCGATGTGTACA
>CALJIC010000307.1 GCA_937974195.1 uncultured Roseiflexaceae bacterium
CTGCTAGGCCCTCCCACCGGGGGAGCGCGAGGGGGCGGAGCCCGCCTCGCAGCAGACGCACGCTGCGGCGTGTGAGGCAGTAGGGGCTGTACCCCGACAGGGGAAGACTGAGCCCGCCTCGCAGCAGACGCACGCTGTAGCGTGTGAGGCGGCACGGGCTGTAGCCCCGACAGGGGAGACTGAGCCCGCCTCGCAGCAGACGCACGCTGCGGCGTGTGAGACGGCACGGGGCTACGGCCCCGACCGGGAAGGCGGAGCTCGCCTCGCAGCAGCATGCACGCTGCGGCGCGTAGGCGATAGAGGTGAAGCTCCGCCAAGGGAGCGCGACAGGGTACGGGGCTATGCCCCGACCGAGGGAGTGGAGCCCGCCTCGCAGCAGACGCACGCTGCGGCGTGTGAGGCGGTGCGGGGCTATGCCCCGACCGAGGGAGCGCGAGGGAGTGGAGCCCGCCTCGCAGCGGAGCGCGCCGCGGCCCCTACAGCACCCACAGCCACACCACCGCCGCCACGACCGCGTTCCCGGCGATCACCAGCAGGTGAAAGATCTCGTGGTAGCCGAAGATGTGCGGGATCGGGTCGGGCCGCCTGAGCGCGTAAATCGCCCCGCCGGCGCTGTAGAGCAGGCCGCTGAGCACGAGGACCAGCACCGCCGTCCACGAGAGCTCGGCCGCGATCGACGGCAGGAGCGCCACGGCGATCCACCCCATGCCGAGGTACTGCGCCACCGCCGCCCAGCGCGGCAGCTGCAGCGCGAGCCACGAGCCGCAGATGCCGGCCGCCGCCAGCAGCCAGACGACCGCCAGCAGCCACAGCCCGGCCTCGCCGCCGAGGACCAGCAGGCAGAAGGGCGTGTAGCTCCCAGCGATCTTGATGAAGATGTTCGCGTGGTCGAGCGTGTGTAGCACCGTGTAGCAGCGCCCCTCCCAGTACCACCGGTGGTACAATGCGCTCACCGTGTACAGCAGGACCATGCTGCCGCCGAACACCAGGGCCGCCGCCAGGCGCGTCGGGTCGGCGCCCGCCCGCGACAGCATTGCGCCGGTGAAGATGGCCGACGCGACGGCGGCGAGCGCGTGCGACCAGCCGCGCAGCAGCGGCTTCTGCTCGGAGCGCCATGCGCCGTGGCCTCGCGCCGCCTGCAGTTGAAAGTCATGAAAGGTCGCCATGCCCAAGCCACCCCTTCTACTGATATCCCCCTGCTGCCTTGTCAAGAATTGTGCCTGCGTTGCATCGTGAAGCCGCCTCTGAGACTGGAGTAGCCCCATGACAGCCGAACCCGTCCGCGTCGCCATCGTCGGCACCTCCAGACGCTCCGGCTACCTCTACGGCCCGCTGCTGCGCGCGCTGCCGGGCGTGGAGCTGGTGAGCGTCTGGGGCCGCAGCGTGGACTCAGCCCGCCGCCTGGGCGAGAGCCTGGGCGTTCCCTGGTACACCGACCTGGAGCGCCTGAGGCGCGAGACGGCCCCGCAGATCGGCGTGGTCTCGGTGAGCTACGCCGCGAACGGCCAGGTGGGCCTGATGGCCGTGGAGGCCGGGCTGCACGCCCTGCTGGAGACCCCGATCGCCCACGACCTGCGCGAGGCCGACGCGATCATCGCGGCGGCGCAGGCCCGCGGGCTCAAGCTCGAGGTGGCCGAGCAGTTCCACCGCCGCCCGCTCGAGCAGATCAAGCTGAGGCTGATCGCGTCCGGCCTCTTCGGGCGGGTGTACGCCAGCTTCAATGACTTCGCCGGCCACGGCTACCACGGCGTGAGCGTGATGCGCAGCTACCTCGGCTTCGACGCCCGCCCGGTGCAGGTGACCGGCGCCGTCCGCCAGTTCGGGCTCGCGCCGCACTGGAGCCGCATCGCCGGCAGCCACGCCGCGCGCGACGAGACCCAGGAGCACGCGATCGTCGAGTTCGAGGACGGCCGGCTGGGCCTGTTCCACTGGACGAGCGTGGGCTACGACTCGCCGCTGCGCTGGTGGCGCTCGAGCCGCTTCCTCGCCGAGCGGGGCATGGGCATCACCGTCGGCGTCGGGCTGGACGTGGAGGAGCGCCTGAGCCTGCTCGCGCCGGGCGGCGAGGCGCCGCGCTTCATCACGCTCGAGCGGCGCTGGGAGCGGGTGGACGGCGGCGCGCTCGTGGCGGTCGTCGCGCACACCGGCGACCCGGACCTGCCGGTGGTCACCTGGGAGAACCCCTTCCGGCCAGCTGTGCAGGGGCACGGGCCACAGTGGCACGACGACGAGATCGGCGTGGCCGGGTGCATCATGAGCCTGGTGGAGGCGGTGCGGAGCGGCGGCGAGCCGACCTACGGCCCGCACCAGGCCCGGCTGGACCAGGAGATCACGCTGGCGTACCGGCGGTCCGCGGCGGAGGGCGGCGCGCCCGTGAGGCTGCCGCTCGACCCCTGATCCACGGAGGGCGCGGAGGACACGGAGGGCGCGGCACGGCGCGGTACGGCATGGGGGCGCGACATGGCGCCCTGACGTGATCAACGGAAGGCACCGAGTAGGGGCGCAGCGCGCTGCGCCTCAACGTGACCCACGGAGGATACGGAGGAGCGGTCGATGAAGATCACATCTGTCAAGACGGCAGCGACCCGCGGGCACGGCATGCACCTGTGGGTGAAGGTCGAGACCGACGAGGGAGTCACCGGTATCGGGGAGTGCGTCCACGGCGGCCACCAGGCGATCGCGATCATCCACCAGCTGCGGCCGCGCCTGGTCGGGAGGGACCCGTTCGCGATCGACGCGCTGTTCGAGGAGCTGCGGCGCGCCCACGTCTTCGACGGCGGCACGGCCGGCGCGCTGATCACCGCGCTCACCGGGATCGAGCTGGCGCTGTGGGACCTCAAGGGCAAGGCGCTCGGCGTGCCCGTCTACGAGCTGCTGGGCGGCAAGTTCCGCGATAAGATCCGCGTCTACGCCGACTGCCAGGTTGAGCCGGGGATGGACGACGGCGAGATCGAGCGTGTGGTCGAGGGGATGCTGGCGCGCGGCTTCACCGCCTTCAAGATCGACCTGGACATCGGCGCCTACACCGGCAAGCGCATCGAAAGCCAGGACCCGGCGTTCGACCGCTTCAACTACACCGCCTCGGAGCGCGAGCACGACCGCATGGTCGAGCTGGTGGACCGGGTGACGCGCATCGCCGGCAAGGACGTGGCGGTGGCGGCCGACCTGCACACGCGGCTGGATGTGCCGAGCGCCATCCGGCTGGCGAAGGCGCTCGAGCCGTACCACCTGCTCTGGCTCGAGGAGCCGGTGCCGCCGGAGAACATCGACGCGATGCGCGAGGTCAAGCGCGCCACCTCGGTGCCGATCTGCGCCGGCGAGAACCTCTACCTGCGCCACGGCTTCCGCGAGCTGATCGAGAAGCAGGCGGTGGACATCATCATGCCGGACATCCCCAAGTGCGGCGGGCTCTCCGAGTGCCGCAAGATCGCCAATATGGCCGAGCTGTACTACATGCCCTTCGCGCCGCACAACGTCTCGTCGCCGATCGGCACGATGGCCTCGGCCCACGTCTGCGCGACCGTGCCGAACTTCCTGGTGCTCGAGTTCCACTGGCTGCACCGGCCCTACTGGACGACGATCACCGCCGAGAAGGAGGACATCATCAAGGACGGCTACATCACCCTCACCGACCGGCCGGGCATCGGCGTCGAGCTGGACGAGGCGGTCGCGCGCGAGTATCAGGTCGAGGGGACGACGTGGTTCGAGTGACCTCGCGGTGACACGTGGGCGCGTCGCGCGCTTGGGCGTGCGACGTCCGAGGAGGATGGGATGCCAGAAGAGCACTATATCAGCGTCGATCAGCTCCCGCGCGCCGAGATCACGCTGCCGATCGAGGGCCCGCCCTTCACCCGCCCCGAGCCGGCGCTGATCGAGCAGCTCTCGCACGTGAGCGCCGCCACCGCCAGCGCGACCCTGCACAAGATGGGGGTGCGCCACACCTTCATGCAGGGCCCGGTCGCCCGCCAGCTGGGCGCGAAGGTCGTCGGGCCGGCGGTCACGCTGCAGTTCATGCCGCAGCGCGAGGATGTGGCGTCCGGCGAGGGCCAGGAGCGCGTCGAGAAGACCAGCGCGCTCTGGGCGGTGTTCGAGACCGTCCAGCCCGGCGACGTGCTGGTGGTGCAGGCGTTCGGCGACCCGTACACCGGCTGCATGGGCGAGATGCTGACCACCTACTTCAAGGGGCGCGGCGGCGCGGGCATCGTGGTGGACGGCTGCGTGCGCGACTTCCCCAAGATCCGCGCGACCGGCGTGCCGCTCTGGTCGGTCGGGGTCACGCCGAACTACGCCTCGCAGGCCGGGCTGTTCCCGTGGGCCTACAACGTGCCGGTGGCCTGCGCGCGGGTGCTGGTGCTGCCCGGGGACATCATCATCGCCGACGACGACGGCGCGGTGGTGGTGCCGCAGCAGATCGCGCCGGAGGTGGCGCGCGTGACCCTCGAGCACGAGGAGTGGGAGGAGTTCAGCCGCATCAAGCTGGCCGAGGGCGGCGCGCTGCGCAAGTACTACCCGCTCAACGAGGAGGGCCAGCGCGAGTACGAGGAGTGGCGGCGCCAGCAGGGGCGCTGAGCGCAGGGGCGCTGCACGTCATCGGTGCGCTACGGCGCTGCGCCGGCGCCCGATGACGTGCAGCTGCGAACGCGGTGTGGGACGGCTCACCCCTTCACGCTCCCCGCCGTGAGCCCCTCGACCATGTACTTCTGGGCGAAGGTGTAGATGATCACGACCGGGATCGCCATCAGCAGCGAGGCGCTCATCAGCTGGCCCCACGGGTAGATGTCGCCGAAGACCAGCTGCTGCAGGCCGACCGGCAGGGTGAACAGCGTCTCGCGGGTGATGAACACGAACGCGAACAGGAACTCGTTCCAGGCGTTGGTGAACGAGAACAGCATCACCGAGAGCAGCGCCGGCTTCGCCAGCGGCAGCGTGATCCGCCAGAAGGCTCCCAGCCGCCCCGCGCCGTCGATCAGCGCCGCCTCCTCCAGGTCGGTCGGGATCGAGCGGTAGTACCCCAGCATCACCCAGGTCGCGAACGGCATCAGGAAGGTCGGGTAGGTGGCGATCAGCGCCGCCAGCGAGTCGATGATGCCGAGCGTGCTGAGGATGCGGTAGAGCGGGATGAACATCAGCGAGCCGGGCAGCAGGTAGGTGACCAGCAGCGCGGTGGTGAGCCAGCCGCGCCCGCGGAACTCGAGCCGCGCCAGCGCGTAGCCGGCCAGCGCCGCCATCGCCACCGAGAGCACGGTCGTGGTCGTGGCCACGATCACCGTGTTGCGGAACCACAGCGGGTAGCCGGTCTCGGTGAACAGGCTCCGGACCTGCTCGAGCGTCCACGGGTCGGGCCAGAAGATCGAGGTGCGCGAGGTGATCTGCAGATTGGTCTTGAACGCGGTGATCACCACCCAGTAGAACGGGAACAGCACGTACAGCAGGAACGGCAGGATCAGCAGCACCCGCAGCACCACGCCCAGCCGCGTCCGCTGTGCGCGCCGCATCAGCGTGCCCCTGCCGCCGCTGATCGCCCGCCCGACCGCGCTGAGCCCGCGCCCGATCAGGCCCGCCAGGGCCACGAACGGCCACAGGATGAGGTCCAGCAGCGCGGTGAGCCCCTTGCCCGCCAGGTCGAGCGCCCGGTCCATCCGCCCCTCGTCGGCGCGGACCGCGCCCTGGTCGCGCAGCATGAAGCGCGCCAGCACGGCGATGAAGATCGCCAGCACCGGCGCCATGCTGAACGCCACCGCCGCGCCCGGCCCGAAGCGCAGGCCGACGATCGCCTTCTCGTAGGCCAGGATCGAGTACAGCCGCGTGGCGCCGCCCGGGCCGCCGCCGGTCATGAGGTACACGATGCCGAAGCTGTTGAAGGTCGAGATCGTCGACAGCAGCAGCGTCACCGCGAGCACGTACTTGAGCCCCGGCAGCGTGATGTTGCGGAAGCGCTGGTAGTTGTCCGCCCCGTCGACTTCGGCCGCCTCGTAGAGCTCCCGGTCGATCGCCTTCAGCCCGGCGAGGATGAGCAGGGTAAAGAAGGGGATGCCCTTCCAGATATTGACGGCGATCACGCTTGGCAGCGCCAGCTGCGGCTCGGAGAGCCAGCCGACGCGCCGGTCGATGATGCCCAGGTCCATCAGGATCGGGTTCAGCCCGCCGAAGATCGGGTCGTAGATGCTGCGCCAGGCCATCGCCGTGACGACCTCGGGCACGATCCACGGCAGCAGCATCAGGCCGGTCAGGATGGTGCGGTAGGGAATGCGGCTGTGCAGCAGCAGCGCGATCGTCATCCCGACGACCAGCTTCAGCGCGACCGAGACGACCGTGAACACGATGGTGTTCTGCACCGCGCCCAGGTAGTCGACGTCGGTGAACAGGCGCTCGTAGTTCTGCAGGCCAACGAAGACGTCCTGGCGCCGGATATTGCGCGTGGTGAAGCTGATCCAGACGGCGTTGAGGAACGGCCAGAGGATCAGCCCGCCCATGATCGTCACGAGCGGCGCGATGAACGGCAGAGCGACCCTCCAGTCGCGCCCGAAGAGCGTGCGCATTACATGTTGGCGCCGACGCGGCGCGACGGCGACGGCGGTGCGTGGGCCGGCGGCTTGTTGTGCCATAGCATCCCCCTGGGTGGGGCATCAAGGGAGGCCGCCCTCCCTTGATGCCCTCCATGCTAGCCCTGTGGCAGGCCGAACTCCTCGAAGATCTGGACGATCTTGTTGTGAGCGTCCTCGACGGCCTGCTCCGGCGTCATGCTGCCGTTCGTGACGTTCGACATCATCTGGCTGAGGATGGACTGGGCGTCGATGGCGGCCACCGCGGCGTTGGGCTGCGCGGGGTAGGCCTGCCCAGTGTAGGCCGTCTCGTTGAAGATAATGTCGCGGAGCGTCACAAAGTTCGGATCGATCGCCATCACCTCATCGGTCCACAGGTTCTGGTAGGCCGGCAGGATCAGGCCGCTCGACACCTTGACGATCGGCGTGAAGTTGGCCGGGTCGAGCAGGTACAGGATGAGCTGCTTGGCAGCGTCGATGTTCTGCGCGCCCTTGAAGATCGTCAGCCAGCCGTTGGCGCCGGACTCGAGCACCAGCCCATCGTTGGTCTTGGGCTTCCGCAGCACCACGATGTCCTGGAAGAACGGCACGCCGTCGCGCTTGGACTGGGCGTAGACGCTGAACTGGTTCTGCGTGAAGGCGATCTTGCCGGCCAGGAAGTTCTCGTTGTTGCTGGTGTCGGTCCAGCTCTCGATGCCCGGCGGCAGCATCGGCCTGTACTTGTCGCTCGTGTACGTCTCTTGGAGCCAAGTGACGGCAGCGACAGTCTCGGGCGAGTTGAACGTCACCCGCTCGCCGGTCTCGTCCACGAAGCGCCCGCCGAACGCCTGGATGACATCGGTGATGAAGCCGTGGCCGTCGCCGCTGCGGTTCATCGTGAAGCCCCAGCCCCACATCTCGTTGGCCGGGTCCGAGACCTCCAGCGCCGCATCACGGCGTTTGTCCCATGTGTCCAGCGACAGCGGGTCGATCCCCTTGGCCCGCAGGACATCGCCGCGGGCGAAGGTGGCGGCGGTTTGGCTCTGGAACGGCACCGCGTACCAGCGCCCGTCCACCACGGCGTTCAGCTCTGCTGTGACGGGCACAACCGGGCCGTACTTGGCGACCGCCTCCTCGACGACGTCGGTCACGTCCTCGAGCACATCGAGGAAGTACAGCTGCGGGATGCTGAGGGTGTGGTAGGCGACGTCGGGCGGGTTGCCGGCCTGGACGGCGGCCTGCATCTTGGCGTTGAAGTCGCCGAATGCCTCGGGGTTGGCGGTCGAGATATCGAGCTGGATGCCGTTGTCCTCGGCAAACTTCACAACTGCGTTGCGGAAGAGCGTCTGTGCGTCCTCGAAGTACTCGGTGCGGTGGATGACGGTGAGCTTGCCTGCGGCGCCTTGGGGGAGCGGGGCTTCGGTGGGCGCTGCGGCTGCGGCGGCCGGAGTAGGTGAGGGTGCGGTGGTGGCGGCTGGTGCGGTAGTGGCGGCTGGGGCAGCGGTCGGCTCAGCCGGCGCGGTGGTTGGGGCCGGGGCAGCGGTCGGCTCAGCCGGCGCGGTCGTCGCCGCAGGAGCTGCCGTCTGCTGGCCGCACGCGGCAAGCACCGCGGCGCTCAGGCCACCGAAAGCGGCACGCAGCATGGCCCGCCGGGAGATTGTCCTGTTGCGGGGCTCGTCCATCGCGAATACTCCTTTGTTCGCAGGTGCTGGAACACTGGCCGTCGTTGGCGATCCCGTTCTGAGGAAGAATCTGGAGGGCGCGAATCATCAATTCGGCCCGCACTCGTGTGTGGGCGTGAGACCTCCTTTCATAGCTCGGCCGCTAGGCGCCGAATTCGTGGGGTATAATCACGGCGTGTGTCGTGTAGCTTACCCTATTTCGTACAACTTTGTCAACTTTGGCGGCCCCATCCCCGCCGAATCGGGCCGATAAGGGGTGCAGCGAGGGCGCACACGCGGTCCGCATCTCCCAGGTGTTGTCGAAGGAGACTCACATGCGCATCGTCGAGATGCACGTCACGCCGGTCGCGATGGCCGACCCGCCGCTGCTCAACGCCGCAGGCCTCCACGCGCCCTACGCCCTGCGCACGATCGTCGAGCTCGTGACGGACGACGGGATCTCGGGGCTCGGCGAGGTGCCGGGCGGCGCCCAGATCACCGCCGACCTCGAGGCGGCGCGCGAGGTCGTCGTCGGCTGGGACCCGTTCCAGCTCACGCCGCTGTGGCTCGCGCTCGCCGAGCGCCTCCCGTTCGCCCGCACGGGCGGGAGCCGCCGCCTGGCTCGGACCTACAGCCCGATCGAGGTCGCCTGCCTCGACATCATCGGCAAGGCGGTCGGCCGCCCGGTGTGCGACCTGCTCGGCGGCCGGGTGCGCGATCGCGTCGATTTCTCGGCGTATCTGTTCTTCAAGTACGAGGGGTCGGGCGGCGACTCGACGGGCCCGGTGCAGGAGGGCGACTCGGCGGGCCCGTGGGCGCAGGGCCGCCACGCCGAGGCCCTCGACCCGCAGGGGATCGTGGCGCAGGCGCAGGCGATGATCGCCGAGTACGGCTTCCGCTCGATCAAGCTCAAGGGCGGCTGCCTCGAGCCGGAGACTGAGGTGGCGGCGATCTTCGCGCTGCGCGAGGCGTTCGGCCCGGATGTCCCGCTGCGCCTCGACCCGAACGCGGTCTGGTCGGTCGAGACGGCCATCCGCTGGGGCAAGAAGATGGAGGGCGTCCTCGAGTACTACGAGGACCCGACGCGCGGCCAGGAGGGCATGGCCGCCGTCGCCAAGGCGGTCGACCTGCCGCTCGCCACCAACATGTGCACGGTGTCGTTCGAGGACCTGCCCGGCAGCATCCGGCTCGGCTCCGAGGCGGTGATCCTGGGCGACCACCACTACTGGGGCGGGCTGCGGGCCTCGGTGGAGCTGGCGCGCATCTGCCGCACCTTCGGGCGGGGCCTGTCGATGCACTCGAACAGCCACCTCGGCATCTCGCTCGCAGCCATGACGCACCTGGCGGCGGCGGTGCCGAACCTGACCTACGCCTGCGACACCCACTACCCCTGGCAGTGGGAGGATGTGATCGTCGGCGGCCGGCTGCGCTTCGAGGACGGCGCGCTGGCGGTGCCCGACGCGCCCGGCCTGGGGGTGGAGCTGGACCGCGCCGCGCTCGCGCGGCTGCACCAGTGCTACCTGAGCTGCGGCCTGACCGAGCGCGACGACGCGTCCGAGATGCGGAAGCGCCATCCGGGGTGGGAGTTCCGGCCGACGAGGTGGTAGCCTGCGCGCCCGTCAGCGTGCGGCGCTCCGCTGCCCCGCTGGCGCGTCGTAGAGCTGCTCGGGCTGCAGCGGGAGCTCGATCGTGATCGTCGTGCCCCTGCCGTGCTCGCTCTCGGCGCGGATCGTGCCGCCGTGCGCCGCGACGATCTGCCGGGCGATCGCGAGCCCGAGCCCCGCGCCCCCGCTGGTCCGCGCCCGCGCCGGGTCGGTGCGCCAGAAGCGCTCGAAGATGTGCGGCAGGTCCTCGGGCGCGATGCCGGCGCCGGTGTCGGCGACCCTGAGCAGCACGGAGCCCGGCGCCCCGTGCGCCGGGTGGCCGCGCTGCTCGGCGCTCAGCGTGATCGTGCCGCCGCGCGGCGTGTGCCGGAGCGCGTTCGACACCAGGTTGGCGAGCACCTGGGCCATGCGCTGCGGGTCGGCGTCGAGCTGCGGCAGGTCGTCCGGGCTGATCACGCGGAGCTCCACGCCCGCCTCCCGGGCCTGGTTGGCGAACGCCGCCGCGGCGTCGTGCAGGAGGTCCGTCGGGGCCACGAGCTCGCGGTAGAGGCGCAGCTGGCCGGCCTCGGCCAGCGCCAGGAGGCGCAGGTCATCGATCAGCCGCTCGAGCAGATCGGCCTCGGCGAGCAGCCGCTCGATCTGCTCGGCGCTCGCCTCGTACACTCCGTCCTGCAGCCCTTCGAGCCGCCCCTTGATGATCGTGAGCGGCGTGCGCAGCTCGTGTGCGATGTCCGCCGTCATCTGGCGCCGCAGCCGGTCGGCGTCGGCCAGCGACTGCGCCATGCGGTTGAACGCCTGGGCGAGGTCGTCGAGCTCGCGCACCCCGGCGCCCGGCACGCGCACATCCAGCCGGCCAGACGCCAGCTCGCCGGCGGCGGCGGTGAGGCGCCGCAGCGGCCGGCTGAGCCAGCCGGCGAACACCACGGAGAGGGTGACGAGCACCAGCACCAGCCCGAGCCCCGCCGCCGCCAGGCTGCGCAGGAACGGCGGCGGCCCGTTGAGCTGGCCCTCGCCCCAGCGCCCCGGCGGGCCGCTGTGGGCCACCAGGATGAGCGTGCCGACCCGCTGGCCGTCGGCGGTGACCGGCAGGGCCCGCTCGAGCGCGCTGCCCGGCACCCGCATCCCGACCTGGAAGGCCGGCGTGGTGCTGGCCACCACCTCCCCTTCGACATCGACCAGCGTGATGTCCAGCCAGGTCTGGGCGGCGGAGAAGGGCGGCTCCGCCAGCCGCCGCTCCACGCCCGCCCACGAGCGGCCGTTGGCCAGGTAGTAGGCGCCCAGCGCCTCGGCGAACATGCCCACCTGCCCAGGGGCATCGGGCGCTGGCGCGGCGCGGGTGAGCGCCAGCGCGGCGAACCCGACCATGCCGCACACGCCGAGCACGATCGCCAGCGCGAAGGCGAACACCATCACGCCGAATAGCCTGGGTCTGCGCACTACCGCCTCGATTCTTCAATCGTCCGCGAACTTGTACCCCACGCCGTAGATCGTCAGGATGTAGCGCGGGTGGCGCGGGTCCGGCTCGATCTTGCGCCGCAGGTTCTTGATGTGGGCGTCCACCGTGCGGTCGAAGCCGGCGTAGTTCACGTCGTAGGCCAGCTCCAGCAGCTGCGCGCGGGTGAACGGCCGTCCCGGCTCGCGCGCCAGGATCGCCAGCAGGTCGAACTCGGTGGCGGTGAGCTCCACCGGCGTGCCCGCGCGGCGCACGCTGCGCCGCTGCAGGTCGATCGTCAGGTCGCCGTGGCGCAGCACGGGCGACATGTCGCGCTGGCCCTCGGCGCGCCGCAGCACCGCGCGCACGCGCGCCACCAGCTCGCGCGGGCTGAACGGCTTGGTGATGTAGTCGTCCGCGCCGAGCTCGAGCCCGATCAGCCGGTCGGTCTCCTCGACGCGCGCCGTGAGCATGATGATCGGGATGGCGCGCGTGGCGGGGTCCTCGCGCATGGCGCGGGTCACGTCCAGGCCGTCCATGCCGGGGAGCATCAGGTCGAGCACCACCAGCGCCGGCGACTCGGTGCGCGCCAGGCGCAGGGCCTCGCGGCCATCCCCGCTGGAGATTACCCGATACCCCGCCCGGTCGAGGTAGTCGCGGGCGATCTGGACGATCTCCGGCTCGTCGTCCACCACGAGTATCGTTCGCGAAGCCATTGGGGTGCTCCAGAATGCGGGAGGGGCGTAGAGACTACGCCCCTGCGACCACCACCGCCGCCACGTATTCTACAGCCGGACCGTGCCGTCGGTGTACGACGTCGGCTGCTCGGGGCCTGGGCGGTCCGAATCGCCCTTGCCCTTGTCGCCTGGGCCGCGCCCGCGGCCGAAGTGGCGCAGCAGCGCGAACAGCAGCAGGCCGAGCAGCGCCAGCTTCGCCAGCCCGCCGATGAAGAAGAGCGGCGCGAGGAAGAACGGCGGGTGGCCGTACCCCCGGCCGTGCCACGACCCGAACTCGCCGCGCGGCGCCTGCTGCTCGTAGCGCGGCTGCTCATAGCGCGGCTGCTCGTAGCCCGGCGCCCGCGGCGCGGGCGGCGCCTGCTGCTCGTAGCCGGCCGGAGGGCCGTACGCGTGCCAGCGCGGAGCCGCTGCGCCGCGCGAGCCGAGCATGAACCCCAGCACAAGCAGGCCGAGCCCGATCGCGATCAGCCCCAGCTTTCGTCCCTGGCCTTCCATGTGATCCTCCTTCCGACCTCTGCGGTCGTCGGTCGACGATTCGATGACCGCAGGATAGCGGAGGATTGTGAAGCGATATTGAAGATGTCGGTGATCGATCTGGGAGGTCTGGCGGGCGGGGACCTTCTAGCGGAGCGGGAGCCGCACGGTGAAGGTGGAGCCCTGGCCCTCAACGCTCTCGGCGGACACCGTGCCGCCGTGCTGCGCGGCGATCGTGCCGACGCTCGCCAGCCCGACGCCGGTCCCGCCGATGTGGCCGGACGTGTTGCCGGCGCGCCGGAAGCGCTCGAAGATGTGCGGCAGGTCGTCGGCGGGGATGCCGATCCCGCAGTCCTGCACTTCGATCTGCGCCCACGACCCGTCCGCCTCCTCGGCGCGCGTCACGCGCACCACGACCGGCCCGCCCTTCGGGCTGTACTTGATGGCGTTCGAGAGCAGGTTCGCGATCAGGCGCTCGATGCGCGACCGGTCGAACATCCCGACCAGCTCCTCGAGCGGTGTCTCGACGGCCAGCGTGTGGCGGCTGCTGGTCTGCTGGTACTCGCCGGCCATCCGCCGCGCCACCGACACCAGGTCGGTCGGCTCGAGCGTGAGCTCGATCGGCTGGTTCTCGCGCACGTGCGCCAGGTCCAGCAGGTCGTTGATCATCGTGCGCATCTGGATCGCCGAGGCGGCGATCTGCTCGAGCCGGCGCGTCGCCATGTCGCGGTCGTCGAGCCCGGCGGGCTGCGCCAGGCGGCGCTGGAGCAGCTGGACGTTGCCGGCGATCACCGTCAGCGGGTTCTTGAGGTCGTGGGCGATCAGGTCGAAGAGCTCGGCGCGGGTCTGCAGCGCCTGGTGGGCCTGCTGGTAGAGCCGGGCGTTGTCGATCGCCAGCGCGCAGCGGTGCGCCAGGTCCATGGCGATCAGGCGGTCGCCGGCCTGGAACTGCGGCCGCTTGGCGGCCGTGGCGAGGGTGATGGCGCCCACGGTGTTCTCGCGGGCGATCAGCGGCAGGATCATCAGCGAGCGCAGCCCCAGGGCGCGGTGCGTTGTGGCGGGGATGTGCTGCTCGATCTGGTCCGCGGAGGGCTCCGCCATCAGCAGCGGGCGCCGGGTCTGCAGCGCCTCGGACAGCGGGTGGCCGGGCGGCGGCGCCGGGAGCGGCCTCTGCAGCGCGCGCAGCTGCTCCTCGTGCTCGTGGTCGGTGCAGGCCACCGCCACCCGCTGCAGCGTCCCGTCGGCGTCGAACACATCGACGAAGCACAGGTCGGCGAGGCTGGGCACGGCGAGCTGCACCACACTGGCGAGCGTCGTCTGGTAGTCGAGCGAGACGGCGAGCAGGTCGCTGGCACGGGCCAGGAATGCAAGCCACTTCTTGGTGTGGGAACGGCCGTAGGGCCGCAGGGTGCGCTGTTTCTCCACGGTTAGGCAGGGCTCCTGGGGCAGACAGAGTACGTCGGCGTGAGGGTGGCGCGGCGCCCTCCATGCTACCACGCAAGCAACGATTGTGCCAAGCTCACAGGATGAGCCGCTGCAGATCGGGCGCGGCCACGCGCTCGCGGGCCGCTCCGCCGCCCCGCGCAGTGGCATAGCTCTTGCCCTCAGCGCCCCGCGATCTGCCCGGCGAGTCGGGGGCGGTGACGGGGCGACGGGGTGGTGACGGGGCGACGGGGTGACGGGGTGACCTTTGGACGTTGGGATGCATGTGGTCAACCAACCATCGTGTGAGAACCCGTCACCTTGTCACCGTGTCACCTGGTCACCTGGTCACCGTGTCACCTGGTCAGGAAGTGAAAGAGCGGAGGGAATATGAGCGAGATGCTTGACAGGGCCTCGACCGCCGGGTTCGGCGCGACCGAGGTCGAGCGGGCGATACGCAGCGTCCCCGGCCTCGAGGACGCGGGCGCGCAGGTGTCGCGCGCGATCCACGAGGCGGTGCTGGGCGGCGGCGACCTCACCCGCGCCGTCGCCGACCTGCTGCACGGCACGTGGCTCGGCCACCCGCTGCACGCCGCGCTGACCGACCTGCCGATCGGCGCGTGGATGCTCGCCGGCGGCTTCGACGCCTACGCGGCGCTCAGCCGCTCGCGCGAGGCCGAGTGGGCCGCCGACAGGCTGCTGGCGATCGGGGTGGCCTCGGCGATCCCGGCCGCGCTGGCGGGCCTGGCGGACTACTCGGCGATCAAGGAGGACGCCGTCGCGCTCGGCATGGCGCACGCGCTGCTCAACAGCGCCGGCCTGGGCCTGTTCCTCGGGTCGCTGTGGGCGCGCGCCGCCGGCAGCCGCGGGCTTGGGGTGCTGCTCTCGGCCGCCGGGCTCGCGACGATCACCGCCTCGGCCAGCCTGGGCGGCGACCTGGCGTACCGCAAGCGGGTGGGCGTCAACCACTCCCCGGCGGCGTCCGAGCCGGCCGAGTGGACGCCGGTGCTGGCGGTCGAGCGGCTCGTCGAGGGCGAGGCGCGCCGGGTGAAGGCCGGCGACGCGCCGGTGATGCTGTACCGCGACGCCGACGGCATCCACGCGATCGGCGCGGTCTGCAGCCACGCGGGCGGCCCGCTGGAGGAGGGGCGGTTCGAGGGCCACTGTGTCGAGTGCCCCTGGCACCAGTCGGTGTTCGATGTGCGCACCGGCGAGGTGGTGCACGGCCCGGCCACGCACGCGCAGCCGCTGTTCGAGACCCGCGTGCGCGACGGGCAGGTCGAGGTGCGGCTGGTGCGCAGCGGCGATCTGAAGCTCGGCGCCCCCGAGAGCAACGGCGCGGCCGAGCGCCAGCGGGCGCGCGCCACGGCCTGAAGGAGAGTGCAGATGGCGGATCAGTTCACCAAGTCGATCATCGTCGGCGCCGGCGTCGAGACCGTGTACGATCTCTGGGCCAACTTCGAGAACTTCCCGCACTTTATGAAGAACATCTACGCGGTCACGAAGACCGGCGAGCGCACGAGCCACTGGATCATGCAGGGCCCGCTCGGGACCAGGGTGGAGTGGGACGCGGAGACCACGCGGCTCGAGCCGAACACGCGCATCGCCTGGAACAGCCGCGACGGCGGCGACATCAAGACCAGCGGGCAGGCGGTGTTCACGGCGCTGCCGAACGGCACGACGCAGGTGACGGTGACGCTGCAGTACGTGCCGCCGGCCGGCATGCTCGGGCAGGCGATCGCCGACCTGTTCGAGAAGCCGGAGGAGCGCCTGGAGGAGGACCTGGTGCGCTTCAAGGCCTACGCCGAGGAGATCGCCGGGAGGCGCGGGCGGACGCGCGCCGCGGCGCTGTAGGCCCGAGGATGCTGGGGAGGAGCGGCCTCCCACGGACACGGCGGAGCGCGAGGGACATGCCCTCGCGCTCCCATTTTGCGCCCGCGCCGCCTCAGCGGGCCATGGTGTGCTCGGTCGGCGCGCCGGCCTGCTCCTGGCGCTGCTCCCAGGCCCGCGCGATGCCGACGCCGGTGGCGACCAGCGCGGCGGCTCCGGCCAGCCAGCGGGCGATGCGCGGCATCCGCCGCTGCGGGGCGCCCTCCAGCCCTTCCGGCATCGCCTCGGGCTGCGCCTCGGGGGCCAGCCGCGCCCGCTGCGCGAACAGCTCGACCATCGCCTTGTTGAACTTGCGCAGGTCGTGCGGGCCGCGGCTGGAGACCCAGTTCCCCTCACGCACCACCGGCTTGTCCTCCCAGATGGCGCCGGCGTTGATCAGATCGTCCTTGATCCCGGGCCACGAGGTGAGCCGCCGGTCGCGCACCAGCCCGGCCGAGGCCAGCAGCCACGGGCCGTGGCAGATCACCGCGATCGGCTTGCCGGCCTCATCGAACGCCCGCACGAACGCGATCGCCGCATCGCTCTGCCGCAGCAGGTCCGGGTTGACGAAGCCGCCGGGCAGCAGCAGCGCGTCGTAGGCCGCCGGCTCGGCGTTCTGCACCAGCCGGTCCACCTGCACGCGCTTGCCGGGCAGGAGCGCGTTCATGCCCATGATCTTGCCCGGGCGCAGCGAGATGATCTCCACCTGCGCGCCCTGCCGCCGCAGCTCCTTCACCGGCGATGTCAGCTCGAGCTGCTCGAAGCCGTCGGCCGCCAGCACGGCGACCTTCAGGCCCTCTAGTTTCTTCGCCATAGTCTTCTCCTCCCATTTAGGTGACAGGTGATGGGGTGACGGGGTGACACGGTGACGGGTTCTCACAGGATTGTTTGCTTAACCAGATGCATTCCGGCGTCAAAAGGTCACCCTGTCACCTGGTCACCGTGTCACTTAGCTCATCCCGACCACACGCTCGCTCAGCGCCGCGGGCTGCGCCGCCTGCAGCGCGCGCACCTTCTCGGCGGCCTGCTTCCCGGCGATGAAGGCGTGGTCCGAGTTGTAGTACTCCCACTCGCTGTAGCGCCCGGCGAGCACGATGCCCTGCTCGAGCAGCCACGAGCGGATGGTCTCGACGCGCTCCCTGCGCGTGTGGTCGTAGATCACGTAGGCGTAGGGCATATCCACCTCGTTCGCCGTCCAGATCGGGTCGTCGGGGCGGATGAGGCCGACGCGGATGCAGTCGTCGATGCAGCGTTTGATCAGGTCTTCGCCCTCGCACGGCAGCGGCTTGAGCGGCCCGTAGGTAATCTCGCAGGTCAGGCCGAAGCCGCCCGGCGGGTTGCAGTACGGGCTGGCGTTCCCCTGCACGAAGATGCGGTGGAAGATGGTGTCCTCGGGGTAGTAGATCCAGTGTTTGTCGGTGAGCTTCTCGCGGCCCACGCCGATGTTCACGCAGCGCACCGAGGTGTAGCGCAGCCCCGCGGCCGCCCGCCGCACCTCCTCCGGCGCCTCGTCGCCCATGAGCCGCACCAGCACCGGCAGCGGCATGGTGCTGATCAGGTGGCCGTACCGCACCGTCGCGCCGTCGTCGAGCGTCAGCTCGTGGCGGCTGGGCGAGACGGCGGCGACACGCGTGTTCAGGTGCAGCTCGCCCTTCAGGTGCGGCAGGAAGCCGTCCATCAGCGCCTGGAAGCCGCCGCGCAGCGGGTAGCCGAAGCGGGCGTTCGGCCCCATCGGCTTCGGCTTGGGCGACAGCGCCCCCTCGATGATCTCCTCCAGGTTCGGCAGCGGCACGCGCCCGCCCAGCCACGAGGTCTCCATCTCGCTCAGCGGCACCGCCCAGAGCTTGCGGTTGTAGGGGACGGCGAAGTGCTTGGCGATGCCGGCGCCCCACACGCGGTAGATGAACTCCTCGAAGTTGCGCGGCTCGAGGCTCGCGGTCGTGGGCGCGCAGGTGTCCCCGCTGGCCCGCCCCGCCGGCGCGTCTGTGCCGAACACGTCGGCCGTGCCGTCCGCGCAGCAGTCCTCGATCTCCGCGTCCTTGGCGTCGCCGTTCAGCGCTTGGGGCGCGGCACGCGGCGCCCTTACGTCACCGGCGTGGCCGTTGGCCTGGGGCGCGGCACGCGGCGCCCTTACATCGGCGTCGGGCTGCTCGTCGAGCGGCCCGAAGCGCGACTCGATCGCGCCGATGATGCACTCTTTGATTACCTCGGGCGGGAGGCCGTAGAGCGAGCCCTGGAACGGGTAGCGGGTGAAGACCTCCTTGCTGTACACCCACGCCTCCCGCTCCTGCCAGTGGACGTTGTCGCCCAGCAGCAGCCGGTACATCTCGTGGACGTAGGGGTCGTTGGAGAACATAATGTGGCCGGCGTAGTCGAAGGTGAAACCCTTATCTACGATCGATCGGCACCACCCACCCACCCGGTCGTGCTGCTCGATCAGCAGCGCGTCCTCTCCCAGATGGTAGGCGGCGCTCAGACCGGTCGGCCCGGCGCCGATGATCACTGTCGGTGGCGATCCCATCTCGAAACTCCTCTCAGCAATCATTGATGGCGCGGCGGCGAGTCGGGGCCGGATGCCCGCCGGATGTGTCCCCTTCCCCTCCTCCGCGGTGAACGAGGGGCCGCGGAGGGCATGTGCCCTCCGCACCCCCGCACGGGAGAGCGGCCAGCACGGCCGCGTTGTGTCGCCACTGACTGCTGCGCCCCGTTGCGCTCAGGCGACCCTGGAAAGCTCGCGCGCCTCCAGCCGCTGCGCGAGCAGCCGCTCCATTGCGGCGACCGTCTCGTCCCACGAGGTCGCGGCCAGCACGGCGCGCATCCGCTCCACCCGCGCCGCGCGCTCGGCCGGGCTCTCCTTCAGCGCCCGCTCGCACGCCGCGACGAACGCGTGCGGCGTGTCCGCGACGTACACGGCGTCGCCGTAGGGATCGACCACATCGGTGATCGGGGTGCTAACGATCGGCTTCTCGGCCGCCATGTACTCGAGCGTCTTGGTCGGGCTGATGAAGCGCGTGGCCTCGTTCAGCGCAAACGGCATCAGGCAGACATCCCAGCCGGCCAGGTAGGCGGGCAGCTCGGCGTAGCTCCGCTGCCCCAAGTAGTGGATGTTCGGGTAGCGCGGCAGCGTGGCCGGGTCGATCTTCACCACTGGCCCGACCATGACGATCTGCCAGGTCGGGCGCATCTCGGCCAGCGCCGCGAGCAGGTCGAGGTCCATGCGCTCGTCGATCACGCCGTAGTAGCCCAGGCGCGGCCGCGACAGCGGCGCCAGATCAGGGGCGGCGATCGACGGGTCGAGCGCAGCGCGGAAGTGCGCCGCGTCGACGCTGCTGGGGAAGCAGTGCACATTCGGGTGGCGGTCGCGCTTGGCGCGGAACAGGCTGGGCCCGCCGGTGAACACCAGGTCGGCGCGGGCGAGCAGCTCCGCCTCACGGGCGAGCAGCTCGGGGGATGCCCCGCGGAAGGCCGACAGCTCGTCCATGCAGTCGTAGACCACCACGCGCGGCTCGAGGACCTGCGCCATCGGCAGCGCCAGCGGCGTGTAGAGCCAGAGCGCGTAGTCTTCCAGACCCTCGCTGCACAGCAGCGGCGGCAGCAGCTGGCGAAAGGCGTCGGTGTGAGCCGCGTCGAAGCCCGGCGCTGGCTCGGAGGTCGTCAGCTGCGCGACGAGCACGTTGTGCGCGGGACGGTGCAGCGACCACGCTGGCTCCTGCCCGGGCGTGTGGATGGGCTCCTCAATGAAAAGCACGCGGCGGTTGGCGGCGAAGCGGGAGATCAGGTGCTGTGGCCGCTGGAATACGAAGTCCCAGCGCAGGTGTGAGAAGACGATCAGGCCAGGACGTTCGGGCATACGTATCTCTCCTGCGCTCAGGCGCTTCTGCCTGAGGCGCTCTAAAACACTGGTTTGGCACCAGCCGCCGAAGAGGCACACGAGTAGCCTGCCGGCCGTCGGCGGGCGGCCAGCGAGGCGGGGTGAAGCGCAGCGCCAGCTACGGCGTCGTGCCGTGCGCTGCAACACCCGGGGCGTCTAGCATCCACGTATGCGTATCCGCGGGGGCGTACGTGCAAGAACTATGCCGCCGCGCGAGTGGTCTGGACGCGCTGCTGCGCGGCGCGCAGCGCCTCGGCGTAGGGCTCGCTCAGGACGCGCCGAAGCTCGCCGCGCTCGTCGGGGATGAGGTCCCACAGGCCGCTGTTGTGCCAGTGGTTCGGGTCGTCCCAGTCGGGCCGGTCGATGATCGGGTAGATGCACACGCCCTCCAGCGGCACGCCCGCCTCGAGCGCGAGCAGCACCTCGTCGGCGATCTCGCTGATCCAGGGGCCGCGCCCGACTCCGAAGTGGCTCGTCTCGGCGATGAGGATCGGCCGCTGGTAGCGCCGGTAGGTCTTCGCGATCAGCTGGTGCAGCGGCACCCAGCGCGCGTCACGCGGGGTGTCCTCCCAGCGCAGCCGGTCGTCGGGCCCCTCGCCCGGCCACTCCCACTCGTTGGCGTGGTAGAAGTTCACGCCGATCACGTCGAGGTAGCGCGGGTCGCCGCCCAGGTCCTGGTCGCGGCGCCCGGCGATCATGTCCCAGGCCTCGTACTGGCTGGCGATCTGCGCCAGCGCTCGGTCCTCCAGGTCGGGCCGGCCGCGCGGCGGCACGACGTGGTAGATCGGGTCCACGTGGATGAAGCGCGCGCGCGGGTCGACCTCCAGAATCGCGTTCATCCCCGCGATCGCCGCCCGCACGAGCTGGCGCTTTAGCTCTGGCCCGCGGCCGTAGTACTGCGGGTAGATGTACCCGGTGTTGCCCGCCCAGGCCAGGAACGAGATCTCGTTCACCGGGGTGTAGGACGGCGCCCGGTCGCTGTGGGCGGCTACGAACTCCGCGACGGCGCGGCAGTACGCGGCGAAGCGCTCGACGAAGCGCGGGTCGAGGAGCTCGAGGTCGTCCGGGAAGCCGTAGTGGCACAGCGTCCAGATCACCTGGACCCCCTGGCGCTGCGCGGCGGCGAGCATCGGCGCGAATGAGGAGAAGTCGTAGCGGCCGCCGCGGTCCACCAGGTGCCAGCGGACGCCGTCGCGCGCGACGCGGATCCCGAACTCGCGCAGCCGCGCGTAGTCGGCCTCCGCCTGCCGGTCGTGCTGCGTCGCGGCGAGCATGTCGAGGCGCGTGCCGTGGCGGTTGACGTGACACGCTCCCTCGAAGCCCGCCATCCAGAACGAGTCGAACAGTGGTGTCTCCATATGTGTGATATGACCTCCTCTGGTCGGCCGCCGGGTGGTCGGCAAGATATGTGCCACGCTGGCAGCGGGCCATCATTCGGCAGAGATGTATAATGCGCAGCTATCGCGG
Source organism: uncultured Roseiflexaceae bacterium (assembly GCA_937974195.1). Taxonomy (GTDB): domain Bacteria; phylum Chloroflexota; class Chloroflexia; order Chloroflexales; family Roseiflexaceae; genus CALJIC01. The sequence continues at coordinate 21,059 of CALJIC010000307.1, forward strand.
CGGAGCGGGCGGCAGGGCCAGCGCCCCTGAGGCGCTTCCCCGAGCCCAGGAGCCAGTGGAGGCGGCTATGGCGAGCAGCACCCTCGAGGAGTGGGATCTGTGGTACCCGAAGGCGGGCGCGACCGGCATACCCTTCGCGCGCGGCCGGCTCGACCCCGCCGAAGTGGTGCTCGTCCACGCCGCGCCGCCGCTGCTGAGCGTGGACGTGCGCGCCGGCGGCCGCCTGATCGCCAGCGGCAAAGACCTCCCGGCGACCGATGAGACGCCGATCGCGCGGCTCACCCGGCGCGGCGCCACCATCGAGCGCGAGGACATCTGGCCCGGCGAGGCCGATCTCGGGCGGCTGGTGCTGCTGCCCGGCGGCGAGGTCGGCGTGCTCCTCAGCTGGTGGAGCGCCGAGGACCACAGCGAGTGGCGCTGGCGCATCGAGCTGTACAACCGCCGCGATGGATGAAGCGAACAGAATTGAGGAATCTATGCCCCGCCAGCGCATCAGCCTCGACGGCACCTGGGAGTTCTTCCCTGACCCTGAGCGGCGTCTCTCGCCGCACGACCTAGCCCAGTACGGCCCGCCGCGCCCGATCCGCGTCCCCGGACCATGGCAGGCGCAGTTCGACGACCTGCGCGACTACTCGGGGGTGGCCTGGTACCGCACCACGATCGATGTGACGGACTGGAGGGCCGAGCGCGACGGCGCGCCGGTGCCGACGGCCGTCTACCTGTGCTTCGGCGCGGTGGACTACCACACCACCGTCTGGCTCAACGGGCAGCTGATCGGCGAGCACGAGGGCGGCTACCTGCCGTTCGAGTTCCAGCTCGACGGCGCGCTGCGCGCGGATGGGGCCGACGAGCTAGTGGTGCGGGTGATCGACCCGGGCACCAACGCGGACTCCGACGAGTACCCGTTCGCCGAGATCCCGCACGGCAAGCAGAGCTGGTACGGCCCGATCGGCGGGATCTGGCAGAGCGTGGCGCTGGAGCTGCGCTCGGCGGAGCACATGACCCGGCTGCGCATCACGCCCGATATCCCCGGCGAGCGCGCGCACGCGATGGTCGCCTTCAACCGGCCGCTCGAGCGGGCCGCGGAGATCGCCTTCCGCATCACCGACCCGCTCGGCCACGTCGCGCAGCACCAGCTGCAGGTTGAGGCCGGCGTGCGGGGCGCGGAGCTGAGCATCCCGGTGCCCGCGCCGATGCTCTGGGACACCCGCAGCCCGCACCTCTACCACATGGAGGCCACGCTGCTCGTCGAGCCGGAGGCCGGCGCCGGTGCGGCCGGCGACCGCCGGCTGGTGGCCGTCGACAGCATCGGCTCCAACTTCGGCTTCCGCACGATCTCCACATCGCCGGAAGGCTACCTGATGCTCAACGGGCGCATCCTCTACCTGCGCGGCGCGCTCGACCAGGACTACTACCCGGACCTGATCTACACCCCCTTCAGCGACGAGCAGCTCGACGACCAGTTCGCCAAGGCCAAGCACATGGGCCTCAACTGCCTGCGGACCCACATCAAGATCACCGACCCGCGCTACTACGACGCCGCCGACCGCGCGGGGCTGCTGATCTGGACCGAGCTGCCGAACTGGGAGAACCTGACCGAGGGCGCCAAGCGGCGGGCGCGCGAGACCCTGATCGGCATGGTCGAGCGCGACTGGAACCACCCCTGCATCGTGATCTGGACGATCATCAACGAGGGCTGGGGCGTGGACCTGTTCGTCAACGCCGAGCACCGCGCCTGGCTGGCCCAGACCTTCGGCGAGCTCAAGTCGCTTGACCCCACCCGCCTGGTGGTCGGGAACTCGCCCTGCTTCGGCAACTTCCACGTCGTCACCGACATCGAGGACTTCCACAACTACTACAGCATCCCGGACCACTACCGGAAGTGGCGCAGCTGGGTGGAGGCCTTCGCGAGCCGGCCGCCGTGGACCTTCGCCTACACCTACGAGAGCGTCGAGACCTGGCGCGAGTACCTGCGCGACCCGTGGAACCCGACGCCGCGCACGCCGGCGCCCGAGATCAGCAGGCGCGGCAACGAGCCGATGGTCGTCTCCGAGTTCGGCAACTGGGGCCTGCCGGACGTGGAGAAGCTGCGCGAGTGCTACGGCGGGAAGGAGCCGTGGTGGTTCGAGACCGGCCTCGAGTGGGGCGACGGCGTCACCTACCCGCACGGCGTCGAGAAGCGCTTCAAGGCCTACCACCTGGATAAAGTCTTCGGCACGCTCTCGAACCTGGCGGCGGCCAGCCAGCGCATGCAGTTCACCGCGCTCAAGTACGAGATTGAGCAGATCCGCCGCCACCAGAGCATCGTCGGCTACATTATCACCGAGTTCACCGACGTCCACTGGGAGTCGAACGGCCTGCTCGACATGTGCCGCAACCCCAAGGCGTACTACGACGTGATCGGCAACGTCAACAGCGCCGACGCGATCGTGCCGGACTGGGAGCGGATCGTCTTCTGGGAGGGCGAGCGCTGCGAGGTGCGCCTCAGCCTCTCGCACTTCTCGCCCGAGGACCTGCGCGGCGGGCGGCTGGTGTGGTGGGTGGACCTGTGGCCGGAGATCAGCGGCGTCTTCGAGCCGATCGAGGCGCGGCCCGGCACCGTCTCGCCCATCGGCACGGTGGTGTTCGATGTGCCGCCGCTCGAGCGCAGCGTCCGCGCGCGCCTCGAGCTCCAGCTGTTCGACGCCGGCGGCCAGCTGGTCTCCTCGAACCACCAGGAGCTGTACGCCTTCCCGCGCCACGCGGCGAGCCAGGGCCAGGCGGCAGGCCGCGTGATGGCCCCCGAGCTCGGCGAGGACCTGGCCGCGCTGGGCTACACCGTCACGGATCAGCTCGCGGACGCCGATGTGGCGGTGGTCGTGACGCTCACCGACGAGATCCGCTGGCACGTGCAGCGCGGCGGCCGGGTGCTGTGGCTGCCCGACTCGGCCGAGTCGCTCGAGACTCACCTGGGCGGGGTGGGGATCGCGCAGCGCCGCGGCCGCAGCTGGGCGGGGGACTGGGCCAGCAACTTCAACTGGATCCGCCAGGACGCCATGTTCGGCGCGATCCCCACCGGGGGCACGGTGGACTTCGCCTTCGCCGACCTGATCCCGGACCACGTGATCGTCGGCCTGAACCCGCGCGACTACGCGGACAACGTCCACGCCGGGCTGACGGTCGGCTGGCTGCACCACACCGTGGGGCTGGTGGCCGAGCGCCGCTTCGGCGCTGGGCGCCTGCTGATCTGCACGTTCAAGCTGCGCGAGCAGCTGCGCACCAACCCGGTGGCGCAGATCATGGTCAGCGATATGCTGGCGCACCTGGCGCGCGGGCCGCTCCCGAAGGCGACGCCCGGGGCGTAGAGGCTGCCCGGTGCGGGCGCCCTGCCGGCACCTCACGCGGAAAGATAAAGAACAGCAGGCCTGCGATCGTCGTTCGCGGCCTGCTGTTCTCCGTTTACGGCGCCGTCTGCTTACTTCGCATCTAGCACAGCATCAACGCTGATGCTCAATCCCTTCAGAAGGCGTGACTGTGCCTGCTCACCGCGGCGGAAGACGCCATGCTCGACGTACCCGCCGTCCTCAAGAGCGAGGACGGTGATCGTCTCATCATCCGGGTGGACGATCCAGTACTCAGGGATGCCAGCTTCGGCGTAGTCGGCCCGCTTCTCGACAGTATCTCGCTCGGGGTCATCGGAGCTCACGATCTCGATGACCACATCCGCCCCGAGCCAGTACCTGTTCTGGCGCCGCGGGTCGTTTGCATCGCGGACGAGGAGCAGATCTGGCTCGCGGAACTTGCCCTCACGGATCCGCAGGCGAAGTGGAGCGTAGAGGACAGTGCCACCGAGGCGCTCGATGAAGGCGAACAGGGCGAAGAGCAAGAAGCGCGAGATCACCTGATGCTTGTCGGTGGGCATGGGCAGCACCTCGATCGAGCCGTCGGTGTACTCGAGCAAGCGGCGGCTGTGATCCGTCATCGCCAGATACTGCTCGACTGTCCACAGCCCTTGCAGCGGCTCGAGATCGACGACCGTCTCGTCGCCTGGCGCAGCGATCCGAAGCCCGCGCGTGCGCTCTGTCACTGTCATGACCTAATCCTCACTTGGGCGCTGCTCGGCAGACTCTAGTATAGCGTGAGGCGGTTGCTCTCGCAATGGCGCTCAGATGCTGCAGAACACACCAGCCCCGGCTGGTTTTCCGCTGCTCCGGCCCAGTGGCTCCGGTCGGGCGCCGGCGCCTGAGACGCCGCGCTACCCCTTCGCCTGCGAGCGCAGGAAGGCCAGCACCGCCGCCTCCTCCTCGCTCAGCCGGCCGTCGGCCAGGAACTCCTCCGCCGCCACCTGCGCCAGCCGCTCGACGAGGCTGCCGTCCAGGTAGGCGTCCAGCACCACCGGGTGGACGTAGCACGCGCGGCAGATCGTGGGCGTGTTGCCGAGGCGCGCCGCCACCTCCTCGATCGCCTCCTTGACCCGCCTCCTGGTCTCGGTCTGGGTGTCGGCGACGCCGATCGACCGCAGCGTCTGCGCCGCCAGCACCGTCCCGGCCCAGGTGCGGAAGTCCTTGGCGGTGAACTCCTCGCCGGCGAGCGCCCGCAGGTACTCGTTCACGTCGTCGGCGCCGATGTCCTGCACGGCGCCCGCGTCGTCCAGGTACTGGAACAGCTCCTGGCCCGGCAGGTCGCGGCTGCGCCTGACGATGTTCGCCAGCCGGCGGTCGCGCAGGGTGATCGTGTGGAACTTGCCGCTCTTGCCGCGGAACCTGAAGCGGACCTCGGAGCCGTCGATCTGCACGTGGCGGTCGCGCAGCGTCGCGAGCCCGAAGGACCTGTTGGCGCGGGCGTACTCGTCGTTGCCGACGCGGATGAGGGTGATCTCGAGCAGGCGCACCACGGCGGCGAGCATCTTCTCGCGCGGCAGGCCCGGCCGGCGCAGGTCCTCCTCCACGCGCGCCCGGATGCGCGGCAGCGCCTGGCCGAAGGCGATCGTGCGGTGGTACTTGGTCTCGTCGCGCACCTCGCGCCAGCGCGGGTGGTAGCGGTACTGCTTGCGCCCCTTCGCGTCGCGGCCGGTGGCCTGGATGTGGCCGCGCGGGTCCGGGCAGATCCAGACGCCGGTGTAGGCGGGCGGGATGGCCAGCGAGCGGATGCGCCTCAGCTCGGCCTCGCCGGTGATCTCGCGGCCGCCCGGCGCGTAGTAGCGGAAGGAGCCGCCGGCGCGCTCGCGGCGTATGCCCGGGGTCCGGTCGGTCACGTAGCGCAGGCCGGCGTCGCTCGCTGCCTGCTCCGCATCGGTCGCTCGTTCGGTGGCGGTCATCTCTCCCTCTTGTGCGCCTCGCGCTGTGTGCCGGAGCTGTCTCTATAGCACGCGGCGTGCCCGGGCGGGCGAAGCGCGGCAGGCCGCATCAGGACGCGCAGCATTCTTATATCTTTCTGATGGAGAGTGTGCTATACTACCGACACACGCTGCACAGTGCGCAGCGCGTGACACCCGATGGGGGCACCAGGAATGAGATTAGAACGCTTCACAGACAAGGCCCAAGAGGCTTTTCAGGAAGCTCAGGAGATCATGCACGAGCAGCACCACACCCAGCTGGATGTGGAGCATATTTTCCTGGCGATGCTGCGCCAGCGCGACGGGCTGGCCAGCCGGGCGATAGAGCGCCTCGGTGTGGACGCGGAGCTGGTCGCGCAGCGTGTCGAACGGGAGCTCGAGAAATCACCGAAGGTCTATGGCCAGTACGGCTATGGCAATCAGGTATACATAACGCCGCGCACCCAGCGGCTGGTCAAGCGCGCCGAGGAGGAGGCGGGCCGCCTCAACGACCAGTACGTCGGGATCGAGCACCTCTTGATCGCGATCAGCGGCGAGCGGGAGGGCGCCTCGTCGCGCATCCTGAACGGCTTCGGCGTGGACCAGGAGCGCGTCTACCAGGCGCTCATGGAGATCCGCGGCAACCAGCGCGCGGACAACCCGGGCGCCGAGGGGCGCTACGAGATCCTGACCAAGTACAGCACGGATCTAACCGAGCTGGCGCAGCTCGGCAAGCTGGACCCGGTGATCGGGCGCGAGCCCGAGATCACGCGCGTGATCCGCATCCTGTGCCGGCGCACCAAGAATAACCCGGTGCTCGTCGGCGAGACCGGCGTCGGCAAGACGGCGATCGCCGAGGGCCTGGCGCAGAAGATCGCCGCCGGCGACGTGCCGCTGCCGCTCAAGGACCGCAAGCTGCTCTCGCTGGACCTGGCCGGCATGGTGGCCGGCTCGAAGTTCCGCGGCGAGTTCGAGGAGCGCCTCAAGGCGGTGATGGACGAGGTCCGCGCCGCGCAGGGGCGCATCATCCTGTTCATCGACGAGCTGCACACCGTCGTCGGCGCCGGCGCGGCCGTCGGCTCGATCGACGCCTCGAACATGCTCAAGCCGGCGCTCTCGCGCGGCGAGATGCAGGTGATCGGCGCGACGACGATCGACGAGTACCGCAAGCACATCGAGAAGGACGCCGCCCTCGAGCGGCGCTTCAGCCCGGTGTTCGTCGAGGAGCCGGACGTCGAGACCACGGTCGAGATGCTGCGCGGGCTGCGCAAGCGCTACGAGGAGCACCACGACCTGACGATCTCGGACGGGGCGCTCCAGGCGGCGGCGCGGCTCTCCAGCCGCTATATCACCGACCGCTTCCTGCCCGATAAGGCCATCGACCTGATCGACGAGGCCTCGGCCAAGCTGCGCATCGATATCTACTCGATGCCGCCCGCGCTGCGCGAGCAGGAGAACGAGCTCAACCGCCTGCGCCGCGAGGAGGAGGAGGCCGGCCAGAAGCGCGACTACGAGCGCGCGGCGCTGCTGCGCGCCCGCTACCTGAAGCTCGAGCAGGAGTTCGAGGCGGCGCGCAGCGAGTGGCTCAAGACCTCCAACCTCGATGAGGTGGTGGACGAGGAGGACGTCGCGGCGATCGTCTCGAACTGGACCGGCATCCCGGTCAACCGCATGCTCGAGACCGAGCGCGAGAAGCTGATCGAGATGGAGGCCCGGCTCCACGAGCGCGTGATCGGCCAGCACGAGGCGATCGCCGCGCTGTCGGATGCGATCCGCCGCGCCAGGAGCGGCCTGAAGGACCCGCGCCGGCCGATCGGCTCGTTCATCTTCGTCGGCCCCACCGGCGTCGGCAAGACCGAGCTGGCCAAGGCGCTGGCCGAGTTCCTGTTCGACAGCGAGGACGCGATGACCCGCGTCGATATGTCGGAGTTCCAGGAGCGCCACACGGTCAGCCGCCTGATCGGCGCGCCGCCCGGCTACGTCGGCTACGACGACGCCGGCCAGCTGACCGAGAGCATCCGCCGCCGGCCGTACCAGGTGGTGCTGTTCGACGAGATCGAGAAGGCCCACCCGGACGTGTTCAACACGCTCCTGCAGCTGCTCGACGACGGGCGGCTGACCGACGGCCAGGGCCACACGGTGGACTTCCGCAACACGGTCATCATCATGACCTCGAACGTCGGCACCGAGCACGTGCGCCAGCAGAGCATCGGCCTGGTGCGCGGGCACGACCGCAACGCCGAGGAGGCGGCCAAGGAGCGGGTCCACGAGGCGCTGCGGCAGGCGTTCCGGCCGGAGTTCCTGAACCGCATCGACGAGATCATCGTCTTCCACGCGCTCACCGAGCAGGAGCTGATGCAGATCATCGACCTGCAGGCCAAGGAGGTCGGCGAGCGGCTCCAGGAGCAGGGCATCACGCTCGAGCTGACGCCGGCGGCCAAGGCGCTGCTGGTGCGCGAGGGCTACAACCCGGCCTACGGGGCGCGCCCGCTGCGCCGCACGGTGCAGCGCATGGTCGAGACGCCGCTCTCGCGCGACCTGCTGAAGGGCGTGTTCAAGCCCGGCGACACGGTGCTGGTGGACGTGGACGCGAGCGGCCACGGGCTGACCTTCACCAGCAAGGGCGCGAAGCTCGACATCGGCGCCCCGCAGAAGTCCGTCGAGCCGCTCGAGGCATAGCATCCTGAGCGAACCTGACAGCGAGGAGCAGCGGGCACGCCCGCTGCTCCTCTTTGTTGTGCCCGCCGGGCGCCCTGTGCGCCAGATGCTCATCCCCGCGGTATAATGGCTCGCCGGCCGGTCGTGAGGGAGCTTTGAGGAGGAGGCGAGGCCGGCGCCAACTCCGCGGACACGACGAGGTGTGCGATGAGCGAGCGGAAAACCCGCCGCCTGACCGCCGCTCAGGCGGTGATTGCCTTTCTGAAGAACCAGTACGTCGAGCGAGACGGCCGGCGGCAGCCGTTCTTCGCCGGCTGCTTCGGCATCTTCGGCCACGGCAACATCGCCGGAATCGGCCAGGCACTGCAGCAGTTCCCCGAGTTCCGCTACTACCAGACGCGCAACGAGCAGGCGATGGTGCACACCGCGGCCGCCTTCGCCAAGATGCACAACCGCCTGCGGACCTTCGCCTGCACCAGCTCGATTGGCCCCGGCGCGACCAACATGGTCACCGGCGCGGCCACAGCCACCATCAACCGCCTCCCGGTGCTGCTGCTCCCCGGCGATATCTTCGCCCGCCGCAACGTGGCGCCGGTGCTCCAGCAGCTCGAGCTGGAGCACAGCCAGGACGCGTCGGTGAACGACTGCTTCCGGCCGGTGAGCCGCTACTGGGACCGCATCAACCGGCCCGACCAGCTGATCACCGCGCTCCCCGAGGCGATGCGCGTGCTGACCAGCCCGGCCGAGACCGGCGCGGTCACGCTCTGCCTGCCGCAGGACGTGCAGACCGAGGCGTTCGACTTCCCGGCCGCGCTGTTCGAAGAGCGGGTCTGGCGCATCCCGCGCAACCGGCCCGACGCCGCCGCGCTGGCTGAGGCCGCCCGCCTCATCCGCGCCGCGCGCCGCCCGCTGATCGTCGCCGGCGGCGGGGTGATCTACTCCGAGGCCACCGAGGCGCTGCGCCGCCTGGTGGACCAGACCGGCATCCCGGTGGGCGAGACGATGGCCGGCAAGGGCAGCCTGCCCTACGACCACCCGCTGTGCCTCGGGGCGATCGGCGTCACCGGGACGCTGGCCGCCAACCGTATCGCCCGCGACGCCGACCTCGTGATCGGCATCGGCACGCGCTACAGCGACTTCACCACCGCCTCGAAGACGGCGTTCCAGCACCCGGACGTGCGCTTCGTGAACATCAACGTCGCGGCCTTCGACGCCGCCAAGCACCAGGCCCTCGGCCTGGTGGGCGACGCGCGCGCCACGCTCGAGGAGCTGATCACGCTGCTCGCCGGGCACACGGTGGACGACGCCTACCGCGCCGAGTGCCAGCGCCTGCACGACGAGTGGGACGCCGAGGTGGAGCGCATCTACTCGCTGCGCAACGAGCCGCTGCCGAGCCAGGGCGAGATCATCGGGGTGGTCAATGAGCGCGGCAAGCCGGACGGCGTAATGATCTGCGCCGCCGGCAGCCTCCCCGGCGACCTGCACAAGCTCTGGCGGGCGCGCCACCCGAAGCAATACCACCTGGAGTACGGCTACAGCTGCATGGGGTACGAGATCGCCGGCGGCCTGGGCGTGAAGATGGCCGCGCCCGAGCGCGAGGTCTACGTGATGGTCGGCGACGGCAGCTACCTCATGATGGCCAACGAGATCGTCACCTCGATCCAGGAGGGCTACAAGCTGGTGGTCGTGCTGCTGGACAACAGCGGCTTCAAGAGCATCGGCGGGCTGAGCCGCTCGCTCGGCCAGGCCGGCTTCGGCACGCGCTACGCCTACCCGCAGAACGGCGTGCTGCCCGGCGACGACGCCGAGGAGGTCGCGCCGCTGCCGGTGGACCTGGCGACCAACGCCGAGAGCCTGGGGGCGCAGGTGCTGCGCTGCCGCACGACCGACGATGTGATCGCGGCGCTTGAGCGGGCCCACGCGTCGGACCGCACGACGGTGATCTACGTCCAGGTCGACCGCTACGTGAGCGTCCCGGGCTACGAGAGCTGGTGGGATGTGCCGGTGGCTGAGGTGAGCGAGCTGGAGAGCGTGCGGGCGGCGCGGCGCGAGTGGGAGGAGATGCGCGCCAAGGAGCGAGACTACCTATGATCACCGTTGCGCTGATCGGCTGTGGGCGGATCGGGCGCCTGCACGCCGCGAACCTCACCCGCCGCGTGGCCGGCGCGCGCCTGGCGCTCCTGGCCGACGTGAACGTGGCCGCGGCGCGCGCCTGCGCCGAGGAGCTGGGCGTCCCTGAGGTGGTCGAGGACTACCGCGCCGCGCTGGAGCGCCCGGATGTGGACGCCGTGGTGATCTGCTCGGCGACCGACACCCACGCCGAGATCATCGAGGCGGCTGCCGCTGCCGGCAAGCACATCTTCTGCGAGAAGCCGATCGACCTGAGCCTCGAGCGCATCGACCGGGCGCTCGCCGCGGTCGAGCGGGCCGGCGTGACGCTCCAGATCGGCTTCAACCGGCGCTTCGACGCCAGCTTCCGGCGCGTGCGCCAGGCGGTCGAGCGCGGCGAGATCGGGGAGCCGCACCAGCTGCACATCACCAGCCGCGACCCGGCGCCGCCGCCGATCGGCTACGTCCGCGCCTCCGGCGGCATCTTCATGGACATGACCATCCACGACTTCGACATGGCGCGCTTCTTGATCGGCCGCGAGGTCGAGGAGGTCTACGCCACCGGCGGGGTGCTGGTGGACCCGGCGATCGGTGCGGCGGGCGACCTGGACACGACGCTGGTGGTGCTGCGCTTCGCCGGCGGCACGATCGGCACGATCGAGAACAGCCGGCGCGCGGTGTACGGCTACGACCAGCGGGTGGAGGTGTTCGGTAGCGCCGGCAGCGCCCGGGCCGACAACCACTACCCGAACGCGGCGCTGATCAGCACCGCCGAGTCGGTGCGGCGCGACCTGCCGCTGAACTTCTTCCTCGAGCGCTACGCCGAGAGCTTCGTCGCCGAGATGCAGGCGTTTGTGACGGCGGTCCAGGAGGGGACGCCGCCGCAGGTGAGCGGGAGCGACGGGCGGGCGGCGGCGCTCATGGCGGTCGCGGCGCGGCGCTCGGTCGAGGAGCGGCGGCCGGTGCGCCTGGCCGAGATCGACCCCCGGTAGCTCCACAGGGCGGCGACAGAGTGTGGGGGCGCACGATGTTGCGCCCCCACTCGTGTTCTGAAGCTGCGCCGCCTTGGCCGAAAGGCCCTACTGCTTCCGCTGCAGCCGCCGGCCGGCGCCGTTTAGCAGGCCGCCGAGCGCAAGCAGCGCCACCGCGAGCAGCATCAGGCCCCAGCCCGCGGCTTCTCCGCCCGTCCGCGGCAGCTCGGCCGGCGGGGCGCTCGCCTCCGGTGCGGCCGGCGGGGCGCTTGCCTCCGGCGCGGCAGCGGGAGCGGAGACCGGCGCGACGACGAACCAGACGTCCCCGCGCCCCTGGCCGTTCGTGTCGCCGGCGTTGGTGTCGCCCGCGAAGTAGTACAGCGGCTTGCCCTCGTAGGTCACCTGCCGCTCGCCGTCGTCGCGCAGGGTGGTGCCGAGCGCCCCGCCGATCCCTTCCGCGAGCTGCGGCTCACCCGCGCCGGCCAGCAGCGGCGGCCAGGTGGACGCGCAGCTGTCGTAGCAGACGCTCTGGCCGTCGGTGTCGCGGGTGAACAGATAGAGCGTCCGCCCCTCGGCGTCGGTCAGGAAGGTGCCGAGCTCCGCGTGCTCCCGGGTGCGCACGGTCACCGCCTCGCTGCCGGCGGGGGCGGTGTTGGGGTGGACGACGAACCAGACGTCGCCGCGGCGCTGGCCGTTGGCGTCGCCCGGCTGCGCGTCCTGGTTGTAGTAGTACAGCGGCATCCCGTTGTACATCACCTGGCGGGTGCCGTCCGTCCGCTCCAGCACGCCGAGCAGGTTCCCGTCGATGCCTTCCCCGGCCACCGGGTTCTCGTCGCCCGCCAGCAGCGGCGGCCAGGTCACCGCGCAGTTGTCGTAGCAGGCGCTGCTCGTGTTGATCGTGTCGCGGGTGAAGCGGTAGAGCGTCCGCCCGTCGGCGTCGGTCAGAATGGTGCCGAGCGTCGGGTGCTCGGTGGCCTTCACGGTGGCTCCTGCGGCGTAGGCGCTCGGCGCGAAGAGCGTGGCGAGCAGGGCGGTCATCAGAGCCAAGACCAGCGTTCGTCTGATGGCAGGCATCCGTTGACTCCTTTCGGACGGGGCAGCATATCGTGCGCGGGTGCGGGCGGCCGCTGCCAGGCCGCGGCACCGCTGGGGCTGTTCGGTTTTTGGCGTACGGCAAGCCTGGCCTGCTGCAACCCGGTGCGCTGGCCTTTCGTACGCGCTCTTGAACAGTCTCCCCTGTAGAAGTATTCGTAGTCGGCGGCCGGCTTTGAATCTATCGCGCCCGAAACCGGCGGCGCCGAAGTCTCCGCGGCTTCCGCGGTGGCCCTCCCCCGCGCCCTCTACATCTCCCCGGAAGGCGGCACGGCCGCTGAAGCGTGATCTCGAGTAGTTTCGAAACTTCCTACTTGACAAACAGTCAATATTAGATTAGCCTAACCCCGGCTCAGAGCGCTCTGCGGCCACGCCGTCCTGGCGCCACTGTTTCGGAGCTTCAATGCGAACGATCGACCCCACCGCCGCGGTAGAGATCGTCCTGGCGCTGCTGGCCGCCTGCAGCCTCATGCTCACCCGCTGGCGGCCATGATCGCGGTGCTGCTGCGCATGCACGTGGACGCGCCGGATGCGGCGGAGGTGCTGGCCAACAGCGTCCGCGCGCTCGACGGGACGCCGGGGCTGCTCGCCTCCCGGCTGCGCTGCCGCCAGGGCTGCTACACGCTCGTCACCTGCTGGGCCGATCTGGCGGCCTTCGAGCGCTGGATGACGACGCCCTGGCCCTGCGCCGAGGCGTGCGCCGGCTGCCAGACACGCGGCTGGATGCGCGTCTCCGTCTCCGACATCGACATCGTGCGCATCACGCCCGCCCGGCCCGCCGCGCCACCGCTGCTGGACGAAGCGGCGCTGTGCCTCGGGCGGCCGCGCGGGTACGGCTAGAAGATCCCTTCGTTCCGGGGAGGTTTGGCGGGCCGCAGGCCCTTCAGGCGCGCTTCTTTCCGGCGCTCTGTGGCTGCTTGCAGCAGAGCGGCGGAATGAGGTTGAGGAGGCGAAGTCTTCCACATCCTTTCGGGGGTGCGGGGGCGGAGCCACCGCATAAGCTCTGTGAGATTCAGTGGAGGTAGGACGGACCGTGCCACCGATGGACGTGTCGCCGACGCTCTACGTCACCGAGCGCGCCGAATGGCGGGCGTGGCTCAGCGCACACCACGCGACCGAGCGGGCGATCTGGCTGATCTTCTACGATGCGCGCACCGGCGAGCCGAGCCTGGCGTACCGCGACGCTGTCGAGGAGGCGCTCTGCTTCGGCTGGATCGACGGCATCGCCAAGCGCATCGATGCGGAGCGCCGGGCGCAGCGCTTCTCGCCGCGCCGCCCGAACAGCCACTGGACCGAGCTGAACAAGGAGCGCGCCCGGCGCCTGATCGCCGCCGGCCTCATGACCGAAGCGGGCTACGCGGTGCTGCCCGACCTGTCGGTCGACTCCTTCCGCATCGCCGACGACATCCTGGCCGCGCTTCAGGCCGACCCGCAGGTCTGGGCGAACTTCCAGGCGTTCCCGCCGGTGTACCAGCGCATCCGCATCACCTATATCGAGGAGATGCGCAAGCAGCCGGAGGTGTTCGCGCGGCGCCTGGAGCGCTTCATCGAGAAGACCCGGCAGAACAAGATGTTCGGCGTGATCGAGTGAGGAGGCGCGTGGCGCGCTACTGGAGCGGCGTGGCGTCGAGGTCGGCGGCCCTGGCGACCATGCTGCGCCGCAGCCCCTGGACCGCCCACGCCAGCGCGAAGAACGCCGTGCAGGTCAGCACGATCGCTGCGCCGGACGAGACCCCGGCGTAGTACGAGGCGTACAGGCCGATGACCCCCGCGGAGACGGCGATGACGGCGGCGATCGCCATCATGCGCGGCAGGCGCTTGGTGAGCAGCGAGGCCGCCGCGGCCGGAGTCACCAGCAGGGCGCTGGTGAGCACCACCCCCACCACCTGAATGCACGTCACCACCGTGAACGCCAGCAGCGTCAGCAGCAGCAGGCGCATGCGGTCGGCGCTGATGCCGATCGCCTCGGCGTGCGTGGGGTCGTAGGAGGTGAGCTCGAGCTCCTTGTGGAACAGCCGGAGCGCCACGAGCACGCCGCCGGCCACCAGCGCCATCAGCCCCAGGTCCGGCAGCGTGACCCCCAGGATGTTCCCGAACAGGATGTGGCTGAAGTCGCGGAACGACTGCGCGCCGCTGATCAGCAGGATCCCGAGCGCGAACATGCCGGTGAACAGCACGCCGATCGCGGTGTCCTCGCGCACCGTCTGGCGGCGCGAGACCCAGGCGATGCCGAGGGCGGTGAGCATGCCGGCCACCACCGCGCCGCCGAACAGGTTCCAGCCGTTGAGGTAGGCCACCACCACGCCGGGGAGCGCGGTGTGCGCCAGGGCATCGCCGATGAAGGCCATGCGGCGCAGGACGACGTACACGCCGACGATCGCGCAGGTCAGCCCGACGAGGGCGGCGGCGGCCAGCGCCGTGCGGAAGAAGCCGTAGCCGAACGGCTCGAGCAGCCACTCCAGCATCACGCGACTCGCCGCAGCCATGGGAGCCCATCGCCCTCCGGGCGCGCGACCGCGTCGGCGGGCAGGGCGGATCGGTCAGGGGTTGCGTAGCGGGCGGCGGGCATGTCGCCGGCGATCCGGCCGTCGCGCAGCAGGACGACGCGGTCGAACGCCTCGGCCAGCCGCTCCAGATCGTGGGTCGCGACGAGCGCCGTCTTGCCGGCGCGCTGCTGCTCGGCCAGGATGGTGGTGATCAGCCGGTACGTGTCGGCGTCGACGGCGTTGAACGGCTCGTCCAGCAGCAGCAGGTCGGCCTCCTGCGCCAGCGCGCGCGCGAGCAGCGCCCGCTGCTGCTGCCCGCCGGAGAGCTCGTCGATCTGGCGCTCGGCCAGGTCGCTGAGCCCGAGCCGCTCCAGCAGCGCGTCGACGATCGCCTCGTCTGCGGTGCGCGGCGAGCGCAGCCAGCCGAGGTGCACGTAGCGGCCGGCGAGCACCAGCCGGCGCACCGTGACCGGGAAGCGCCAGTCGATCTCGCCGCGCTGCGGCAGGTAGGCGACACGGTGCTGGTAGGCGCCGACCGGCAGCCCGTGGACGGCGAGCTCGCCGCGCTGGGCCGGGAGCAGCCCGGCGATCGCCTTGAGCAGCGTCGACTTGCCGGCGCCGTTCGGCCCGACCAGCGCCACGCGCGTGCCGCTGCGCACCTCGAGCGTGACGCCCTCGATCGCGGGCGCCACGGCGCCCGGGTGTGCGACCTGCAGGCCGCGCGCGCTGACCGCGGGGGCCCCCGCCTTGGGCGCTGCCGTCCGGCGGCTATACCAGA
Organism: uncultured Roseiflexaceae bacterium; assembly: GCA_937974195.1. Lineage (GTDB taxonomy): Bacteria > Chloroflexota > Chloroflexia > Chloroflexales > Roseiflexaceae > CALJIC01. The sequence continues at coordinate 36,446 of CALJIC010000307.1, forward strand.
GGATCACAACGCTACTCCTTCAGTACAGAGACGATCGCGGCCGTGTTCGAGCGGATCATCTCGATATAGGTGCTCCCGTCGCTGCCGGCGTCGCCGAGCGCGTCGGTGTAGAGCGGCGGCCCGAGCTGGACGTTCGCCTCGCGCGCGATCGTCTGCATCAGGCTCGGGTTGGCGACGTTCTCGGCGAAGATCGCCGGCACGCCGCTGGCCCGGATCTCCTCCACGAGCGCGGCGATGTCGCTCGCCGCCGGGTCGGCCGTCTCGGTCGACGCCGAGCCCAGCGCGCTGCCGACGATCGTGAAGCCGTAGCGGTGGGCGAAGTAGCCGAACGTGTCGTGCGAGGTGATGAGCTTGCGCCGCTCCTGCGGGATCTCGGCGACCTGCGCCTGCACGAAGGCGTCGAGCTCCTGCAGCTGCGCCGTGTACGCGTCGGCGTTGGCCTGGTAGACGGCGGCGTTCGTCGGATCGGCGGCCGCCAGCCCGTCGCGGATGTTCGCGACCATAACCATCGCGTTCTGGACGTCGTGCCAGATGTGCGGGTCGAGCTCGCTGTGCCCCGCGCCGCTGTTCGTAGTGATCGTCTCTACCCCGTCGGACGCGATCACCCGCAGCGCGTGCGAGCCCGCGGCGGCGTACAGGTCGTCCAGCCAGGGCTCGAACTCAAGCCCGTTCTCGACCACGACGCTCGCCTCGGCCAGCCTCGCGCTGTCGGCCGGCGTCGGCTCGAAGGTGTGCGCGTCCCCGCCCGGGCCGACCAGCGTCGTCACCTCGACCAGCTCGCCGCCCACGTTCTGCACCATGTCGCCGAGGATGCTGAAGGTCGCGACCACTGCCAGCCGCTGCCCCGAGCCACCGCGCCCGCGCAGCTCCGCGGACACCTGCGCCTGCACCGTCGAGGCGCTCTCGCCAGCGGTCTGGGGCGGCCGCTGTGCGCATCCTATAAGCAAGGCGGCGGCCACGAGTGCCGCAGCGCCGATTCGAACTGTATGAAATAACCAGGACATCTCGTCTCCGTGACGTGCTTGAGTCTCCGCGGCCGCCCGCTGGCGCGCCCGGCCTGTGCATTATAGTGAAGGCGGCCCGAGCTGTCAATCAATAATCCAGTAATTGATATTCAATCGCAATATTTGTGCCGGGGTTTTCTACCATTCATAAGCTCGATCGGCAGATTTGGTGATTTAATGAGAATAGTATCAATTTACATTTGAGCAATTGCACATATGACAGGAGCAACGTGGCTGTGCCGCCGTCCCTCACCGGGGGGTGTGGAAGGCCGCATGGCATTGATCCTCAGCGGCTCTGTGGCAACATAGTCACCACAGAGCCGCAAAAGGTTCTCAGTTCTCTGCCCTCAGTTCTCTGCCCTC